>DASZIT010000117.1:0-15296 GCA_035948855.1 Acidimicrobiales bacterium
CAGCCGGTGCCGGTGCCGATCCTCATCGATTCGAGACTGTTCGAGGTGCTGGGCGACGTCGCACCGCTCTGAGGGCTGATCCGCTCAGGGCAGGTTTCCGCCCGCGACTCAACCCCGGGGTCCGGCCAACAGGGCTCGGCGGGCCTCTTCGCTCTTTTCGAATTGCTCCCGCTCGGCGGTGTCGGCGGTGGTGGCGCCCTCATCCGAGATGCGCATGAGCAGGGCGATCAGGATGTAGTTGGCGATGAGCGCCGAGCCCCCGTAGGAGACGAACGGAAGGGTGATCCCGGTAAGCGGCAGCAGCCTGACCACCCCGCCGATGATGAAGAAGGCCTGAAAGCCGATGATCACCGTCAATCCGGTGGCCGCGAGTTTGGAGAATTCCGACTTGGCCGACTGGGCGGCCCGGAGTCCGGCTCCGACGATGAGCAGGAAGGCCACCACCACCATGGTGGAGCCGAGCAGGCCCATCTCCTCCCCGATGCCGGCGAAGATGAAGTCGGTGTTGGCATTGGGGATCGTCCCGGGGGCGCCGAGGCCGAGCCCGCTCCCCCCGATGCCGCCGCTGCCCAGCGAGAACCACGCCTGCCGGAGCTGGTAGCCGGGGTCGTTGGGCAGGATCTTCCAGGGGTCGAGCCAGGTCTCGATCCGGATGTGGGTCTGGGCGAAGTAGCGGCCGGAGATGTAGGCCCCGATCCCGAAGAGGACGATCCCGAGGAAGAGGTACCCGGTCCTTCCCGTCGTCACCCACAACAGGGCGATGAACAGGGTGAACAGCAGGGCGGAGAAACCGATGTCGTGCTCGAGGCTCATCACCCCGATGGCGAACACCCAGGCCAGGGCGATCGGCACCAGGGGCCGGGGGTCGACGATCAACCGGTTGCCGAACCGGGCGGTGGGGATGGTGAGCAGCTCGCGCTTCTCGGCGAAGTAGGAGGCGAAGAAGATGCAGAGCACGATCTTGGCCAGCTCCACCGGTTGGAACTCCAGGGAGCCGATGTGGACCCAGAGCCGGGCCCCGTTGATGTTGGCGCCGAGGTGGGGGACCAGGGGCAACAACAGGAGGCCGGTGCCGCCGATCAGCAGCAGGTACCGGTAGCGGTCGAGGTCCCGGGACCGGCGCACGACGAACAGGGTCAGGACGTAGGCGCCCACCCCCACCGCCGTCCAGGTCGCCTGCAGCGGGGCGTAGTGGGTCTGGGGGGTGGGGTAGAGGTCGAGGCGCACGATCATCGTGTAACCGATGCCGTTCAGCAGGAAAGCGATCGGCAGGATCGCCGCGTTGGCATTGGGGGCCAACACCCGGTTGGCGATATGGGCCACCGCCGCCAGCACCAGCATAAGGATGAGCAGCGGCACCGAATCCGATGGCAGTTTCTTGGTGTTCCCGAGGACCATCAAGGTGTACGTCGCCACGATGATGAGCGAGGCGAACACCAGTAGGCCGAGCTCGGTCCGGCGCCGCGCTTTCACCCCCCGGATCCGCTGTTTGGCTTGGGGATTTCGCGACAGCGTCAGCGGCACGGGGGCGATCCTACCGGGGCAATCGTCCAGGTCGCGGACACCGGCGGCTAGTGGCTCTGCGATTCCCCGTCGACCGGGAACCTGCCCTGGGTGGGCTCAGGATCGGCTGTCGGGGGCGGTGCCGGTGCGGTTGCCGATGGTGTCCCGGCCGCGTCGGCAGCTCCGATGCCCCCGGTGGCCCCGATGCCCCCGGTGGAGCCGTTGCTGGACGGGGGAGCCGCCCGGCCATTGGAGGCGGCCACGCCGACCTGGTCCTCGTCGTCGGTGGGCTCCACCCCCCGCCGGACTTGGTAGCGATGCAGGAAGAACAGATGGAGCCGCCGGTAGAGGGTGCCCCGCTCGAACTCCAGCGACGCGTAGGCCAGGCCCCCGAAGGGGATCGGGAGCCAGAAGTTCACTGCCCGGTAGGCCAGCACCGCCGAGAGGGCCTGGTCGGCGGTGGGACCGAAGCTGGTGATCATCGAGACCAGCACGAACTCGACGATGCCGAGGCCGCCGGGGGTGATCGGAATCGCGGCCAGCACGTTGGCCAGCCCGTAGGCGACCATCAGGTCCACCGGGGAGATGAAGTGGGAGAAGGCGCCCACGAACACCCAGAGCGAGGCGGCGTCGAGCAACCAGTTGGCGGTGGCCCAGAGCAGCGCCCGGTAGAGCAGCGGCTTGTTCTCCAACAGCAGCGCGAAGCGGTTGGCGATCCCCTCCACCGATTCGGCGATGCGGTCGGGATGGCGGAAGTGGAGGCGGAGGGCGATCCGCTTGACCAGATCCTTGGCCCGGTCCTGCCCCCGGGTGAGCAGATAGAAGATGCCCCCGAAGGCGGTCATCACGATGACCCCCAGCGCGGCGGCCACCGTGACCAGGATCGACACCGAGACGCTGGCCCCTCCGGTATGGCCGGTCGGCGGATGGAAGCCGTGGATGACCAGGAAGATCACCAGGCTCAGCCAGAACAGCGCGTTGAGCACCACCGCGGAGCCGATGCCCTGGGTGGCGAGGGCGAACCCGGAATCGCCGCTGCTGACCCCCGACTGGGTGGCCAGCCGGTACCACAGCGCGGCACCGGGGGCCCCACCGCCGGGGGAGACGTGGTTGAGGGCGAGGGTGGACAGATTGATCCGGAACACCCGGAACCGGCTGAGCTGGCCGGAGGGGAGGACGGCCCGGGTGAGCTCGGTGTAGGCGGCCAGCGCCCCGATCTGGAGGAGGAGCCCGAGGGCGACGTACTGGAACCGGATATGGCCGAGCGACTCGACTTCGCTCCGGTGGCTGGCCAGCAGCGGGAGGGCGATGTAGAAGGCGAACAGGAAGACGATGACCACGCCGACGCTGATCCGCACCTCCCGGCGGACGAACGGGCCGCGATGCCACCAGCGCCGCCGGTGCCTCGGTGCCGGCACTCTCGGCGGTGCCGCCGACCCGTCCTTCAGGCCTGGTTCGTGCCCCATGCCAACAGCCATTCTCCTCATGTTGGCACGCCTTCGACAGGGTGACCTGCCATGCTGGAGCCATGACCGACCCGGTAGCCGGCGGCGAGGACAAGGCAACTGGTCAGGAGGGATCCCGCTGGGAGCGCCTGTTCAGCCGGGCGCAGGACAAGGGGGTACCGCTCCGCACCATCCTCACCATCGACGCGGTGGTCATCATCACCTGGGTGGCGTACCGGCTGCTCGGACGGCTGCGGGAGATCATTCTCTGGATCCTGATCGCCGGCTTCATCTCCCTGGTGCTCAACCCGGCGGTGGTCTTCCTCCAGCGTCATCGAAGGAGCCGGGGCCAGGCGGTGGGCATCGTGTTCCTGGTCGCTCTGCTGGCGTTCATCGGTCTCTTGGGCCTGTTCGGCTACCCGCTGGTCAATGCGCTGACCCACTTCGCTACGAAACTACCCTCCATGGTCAGCCAGCTCGAAAAGGGCCACGGGCAGCTGGCCCGCACCCTCCAGCGCTTCCACCTGCTCACCTGGGTCCAGACCAACGCCCCCAAGCTGCAGCAGGCGGCCCAGAAGCTGGGCAAGCCGGCGCTGAGCGTGGGCGCCAACTTGGGCAAGGCCGTGCTCTCCACCATGCTGGCCCTCTTCACCATCGCCTTCCTGTCGCTGTTCATGCTTCTCTATGCGCCAAACATGCGGACCGCCCTGCTCCGGACCCTGCCGCCCCAACGGCGCCAAAGCGTCGCGGAAGTCGGAACCCGGGTGTCGCAGGCGGTCACCTCCTACGTGCTGGGCACCGTGGCGCTGTCCCTGGCCTTCGGGGTGGTGGTCTTCGTGACCCTGGCCATCCTCGGGGTGCCGTTCTCGCTGCTCATCGGCCTGTGGGTCGCCCTGGTGGCGATGATCCCCCTGGTCGGCGGGCTGATCGCCGCGATCCCCAGCGTGCTCATCGCCCTGCTGCACTCGCCGACCGCCGCCCTGGTGATGCTCATCGTGTTCATCGGGTTCCAGCTGGTCGAGAACCACTTCCTCTACCCGATCGTCATGGCCAGGACGGTTCGCATGAACCCCCTCCTGGTGCTGCTGTCGGTGTTGATCGGGGCCAACCTCGGCGGGGTGTTCGGATCCGCGCTCGGGGCGCTGGCCGGGGCCCTGGCCGCGATTCCGGTGGGGGCGGCCATCCAAGTGATCGTCAAAGAGCTGTGGCTGGAGACCCGGCCGTCGGAGGCACCCGGCGACGGGGCGGCCTCCCTCGGGCCGGGCCTGGCGGCGGCCTCCGCACCGCCGGAGACCCCGGGTAGCAATGGGATCGACCATGCCGACGACCCCGCTCACGATGACCGCAGACCGGTCCCCTAAACTGCCGAAGTGCAGGTTTTGGTCGTCATCCCCACCTACAACGAATCCGAGAACATCGAGGGAGTGCTCCACAAGGTCCGTGGCGCCCTCCCCGACGCCACCGTGCTGGTGGTCGACGACGGGAGCCCGGACGGGACCGGGGACATGGCCGAGGCGGTCGGAACCCAGATCGGCAACATCGAGGTCCTTCGCCGATCCGAGAAGGCGGGACTGGGGAGTGCCTACCGGGCCGGGTTCCGGTGGGGCCTGGATCGGGGATTCGACGTCTGCGTCGAGATGGACGCCGACCTGTCCCATGACCCCGACGCCCTGCCCGACCTGGTCGCGCCGCTCGTCCATGGCGGCAACGGGGTCGAGCTGGTCATCGGTTCGAGGTATGTGCCCGGCGGTTCGATTCCCAAGTGGGCGTGGCACCGGCGGCTGCTTTCCCGGGGAGGCAACGTCTATGCCTCTGCCCTCCTGGGCCTGGGGGTCACCGACTCCACCGCCGGATTTCGCGCCTACGCCGCCACCGTGCTCAACCGGATCGCCCTCGACAGCATTCGGGCCGAGGGGTACGGCTTCCAGATCGAGATGACCTATCAGGCCAAGCGGGCCGGCGCCACGATTGCCGAAGTCCCCATTCGCTTCGTCGACCGGACCAAGGGCGAGTCGAAGATGTCCACCTTCATCGTCGTGGAGGCATTCGGGCTGGTGACCTGGTGGGGGATCCAGCGGATCTTCGGAATCTCCGGCAGCCGGAGTCGGACCGCCCGTGTGTGAGCCGGACAACCCGTGAGTCAGCCGGGCAGCCGGTGAGCGACCCGGGAACCGACCCCAGTTCCGGTCGCATTCTCATCGTCGATGACGAGCCGTACATCACCGACGTCCTGGCCGCCGCGCTGGAATTCGAGGGGTTCGAAACCGAGGTGGCCGCCACCGGTTCCCAGGCCATTGCCATGGCCGGCGCCGGCCTGCAGGATCTGATCGTCCTCGATGTGATGCTCCCCGACATCGAAGGCACCGAAGTGTGCCGCCTGCTTCGATCGTCCGGAGTCGTCACGCCAGTGCTGTTCCTCACCGCCCGGGACACCGTCACCGACAAGGTGGCCGGCCTGGAAGTCGGTGATGACTACGTCACCAAGCCGTTCAGCATCGACGAGTTGGTGGCCCGGATCCGGGCCGTGCTTCGACGAGCGCGGTCGGAATCGACCGAGAGCGACGGCCGCCGGCGATTCGCCGACCTGGTCATGGACGACGAGACCCGCGAGGTGTGGCGGGCCGGTGAACCGATCATCCTCACCGCCACCGAGTTCAATCTCCTCTGGTTCCTGCTGATCAACTCCCGGCGGGTGATGTCGAAGTCGGACATACTCAACGCAGTCTGGGACTACGACTTCGAAGGGGACCCCAACATCGTCGAGACCTACATCTCCTATCTGCGCAAGAAAGTCGATTGTTTCGATCCGCCCCTGGTACACACCATCCGGCGGGTGGGCTACAGCCTCCGGGAGCCTCGCAAGTGATCCGGCGGGCATCCGATGGGGCCGTGCCGGTGGTGGGACGACAATGACCCTCCGGCGTCGACTGGTTGCCTCCATGATCATCCTGGTGGCGCTGGGCCTCGCCGCCATGGACCTCATCACCTTCAATTCGCTGCAGTCCTACCTGTACGGTCGGACCGATGACCAGTTGAACGCCGCCCACGCCCTGGTCGAGGACTTCGTGCTCCGGGCCGACACCCGGGGGGTGAAGGTCACCGCCGAGGAGGTCGACTCCCGGGTCAGTCCCGAGATCTACGTGGAGATCTTCGACGCCACCGGCACCCTCACCGTGTCCCGCCCCTCCGGCTCCACCACCGCCCGGGATCCCGCGCCCCGGCTGCCGGCCCAATTGCCGGTGCAGCCGACCCTGTCGGTCCAGCAGCAGTTGAAGTCCCACGGGAGTTACCACCCGGACGACAACTCGGTGAACGTGACTTCCCAGGCCAAGGGCGGGCCCGAGTACCGGCTGCAGGCCTCCGCGCTCCCGGGGGGTACGTTGGTGGTGGCCACCCGCCTCGACTCCGTCAACGCCACCCTGTCCTCCCTCCGAAATATCGAGCTGGCGGTGTCGGGCGCGGTGTTGATCGCCCTGTTCGTGCTCATGATGCTGTTGATCCGTCGGGGCCTGCTTCCGCTCGAGTCGATGACCAGGGAGGCCGATGCCATCTCCGCCGGGGACCTGACTCGCCGGGTCGAACCCTCCGATCCCGAGACGGAGATCGGCCGACTGGGCCGGGCGCTGAACGCCATGCTCTCCCAGATCGAGGCGGCGTTCGCCCAGCGCACCATGTCCGAGGATCGCCTGCGACGATTTCTGGCCGACGCCTCCCATGAGCTGCGGACACCGTTGACCTCGATCCGCGGCTACGCCGAGCTGTTGCGCAAGGACGCCTTGCACGGAGACGACGACCGGGAGAGGGCGCTGGCCCGCATCGAGAGCGAGTCGGCCCGGATGGGAGTGCTGGTCGAGGACCTCCTCACCCTGGCTCGGTTGGGGGAGGGCCCGGAACCCGAGCGGGTCCGGATCGACCTGGTGCCCCTGGTGGCCGACGCCACCACCGATGCGAGGGCCATGGACCCGAGTCGAACCATCACGGTGATCGCCCCGGTTCCGGTTCCGGTGGCCGCCGACGAGCAGGGGCTGCAGCAATTGATCCACAACCTCCTGGCCAACGCGCTGGTGCACACACCGGCCGGCACTCCGGTGGAGGTGCGGGTGGTCAAAGAAGGCGCCCGGGCCCGGCTCCGAGTCAAGGACCAGGGGCCGGGAATGGACGCCGAGCAGTCGAAACGGGTCTTCGACCGCTTCTACCGGGCCAACGGTTCCAACTCCGGCGGGGGATCGGGGCTCGGGCTGTTCATCGTGGCCACGGTGGCCCGGACCCTCGGTGGGTACGTGACCGTCGACACCGCCCCGGGGAAGGGCGCCACCTTCGAAGTCGTGCTCCCCGTCTACGGATGGGGACCGGTTTCCCCCCCGCCGGAAGAGCCACCTGCCGAGCCGCCCAAGCCGGCCACCGGACCGACCGCCGAGGCCGCGGAGACGGGCGAGCCGCCGCCGGTCGAGCCCCGGGCTGGGGGCTCCCATGCTGTCGACCGTTGACACCGGGTCCGGCCCCCCGGTGCTCTTGTTGCACGGGCAGCCGGGCAGCAAAGCATCGTGGGCGCCGCTGATCGGGCTCCTCGCCCCGCGGTTCCGGGTGTTGGCTCCCGACCGTCCCGGCTACGGGGACACCGAAGGCGAGGCCATGGACATGGCGGAGAACGCCGATGTCCTGGCCGAGTTTCTCCGCAGCCGGGACGCAGCTCCGGCCACCGTGGTCGCTCACAGCTGGTCGGGGGGAGTCGCCATCTTGTTGGCCCATCGCCACCCCGACACGGTTCGCAGCCTGGTGCTGGTCGGGGCGGTGGGGACCCCGGACAGCGTGAACGGGCTGGACCGTCTCATGGTGGTGCCCGGGATCGGCGATCTCCTCACCGTCGGCGCCCTCACCGGCATCGGGGTGATCCTGCCCCGGACCCGGCAGCTGGTGAATCGGATGAGCCGGACGGGGAGGGGCTCGGCGGTGATCCCGGGTGCAGGCCGGGAGTCATCAACCGACCGCCACCGCCGCCGGGAGGATCGGAGGTCCAAAGCTCGCTCCTACGTGGAGGTCACCCTGCCCAACGAGAGGACGCCCGGGGGTTGGCGGGCATCGTGGGGCCGGGAGCGACGGACGTTCATGAGCGAGCAGCGGGCCCTGCTCACCGAGCTCCCCACCGTCACCGGTTTGTTGTCCGAGATCCGGGTCCCGACCACGGTGGTGGCCGGCAGTTGGGATGTGGTGGTTCCCCCCAGTGCCGCCCGGAGCCTGACTGCCGCCATCCCCGGGGCGGAGCTGGTGGTCATCCCCGACATCGGACACTTCGTCGCCCGGGACGCACCCGCCATCCTGGCGGAGGTCATCGCCGACACCGATCAACGGGCAGGATCACCGCTGCCGGAGTAGCTGGGGGCTACGGGACGGCGGGGAGTTCGAGCTGGCGAGCCACGGTGGTAAATGACACCCCGGGAGCCAGCGCATCGAACACCGCGGTGAACTTGAGCGAGGTCTCCGCCAGCTCGGCGCTGGGATCCGAACCCCTGACGATGCCGACCCCGGCGGCCAATCTGGCGGTCGGTCCGCGAAGGGTGGCCGCCCGGATACCCACCACCCACCGACCGTCGCCGTCGCCGTCCACGAACCCGACCGGACCCGCGTAGCTCCCCCGAAGGTCGGACTCGAGCTTGCCGATGGTGTCGACTGCCCGGTCGGTCGGAACCCCGCCGACGGCCGGAGTCGGGTGGAGGGCGGACGCCAGGTCGAGGGCGGTTGGCACCTCGCCGTCGGGATTGCCGTCGCTCGGCCGCCGGAGCAGCACCCCATGGATGTCGGTCCCCAGATGGATGATGTTGTGGAGGCGGACGAGGGTCGGCTCGGCCGGGAGGTCCAGGGATACGCAGAGGGGAGCCAGGGCGCCGCCGATGGCCTCGGCCACCAGCCGATGCTCGAGGGTCTCCTTGGAGGACGAACGGAAATCGGCCGCGTCCTGATCGGAGAGCTTCCCGGTGGTTCCGGCCAGCGGGCGGCTGTGTACCTGATCGCCGGACCGTTCGACCAGCAGTTCCGGGCTGGCCCCGACGAACTGTCCTTCGGGGGTGGGGATGGAGAAGACCGTGCAGTTCGGTTCCATCGCCCGCCAGCGACCGAGGAGGTCGGGAACGTCGATGGGTTGTTGGAGGCTGACATCGACCTGTCGGGCGAGGACCACCTTGGTGAGTTCACCGCGCTCGATGGAGGCGACGGCCTCGGCGACGATGCTGATGAAGTCGTCGTCGGAGGACAACGGCTCGACCACGGCATCGGACCCCCGTTGGCCGGCATCCGGACGCGAATGGTCATGGCGACCCCCCGCCAACTCGTCCCGGGGGTCACCGGCGAAGGGCCTTCCGATGACGGTCACCCACTGCTCCCCGTTGGAGCGGCGGTCGTAGAGGACCTCGGGGATGACCATGGACGTCGGCTCGGACCGGTCGAAGGGGAGCGCCCCGAAGGCCACCACCGGGGATCCGGCCCCGTCGGTAGCCTCGGCCTCATCGTCACAGGGAATCGCGGCCAGGACCCGCCGGATCCGGAGCAGATCGGATGGCGAGTCGAGTCCGGTCTCGAGCGGGAGGATACGGGCCGAACCGATCCCGACCAGCAGGCGGTCACCGGAGTCGTAGACGATCCCGGTGCTCCCGGCCAGGGCGTAGGGATCGATCGGCGGGCCCGGGGGGACCCGTCGACGAATGGCCGATAGGGACAGGGACAGCGGCGTCGAGGTGGTCATCAGCGGCCCCGTCGGGTGGCGGTCAACAGTTGGCTGAGCCCCCCGGAAAGCGCGCGCCGGTTGACCGAGGAGAAGCCGGCATCGTTGAGCATCGAACGGAGCTGGTCGGTGGGGGGGAGGTAGGCGGTTGAGCGGGGGAGATAGCGGTAGGCGGCGCGGTCGGACAGGACGCCTCCGATGACCGGGACTACCCGGTGGAACCACACCCGGTCACCGGCCCGCAACAGGCCGTGCTCAGGTTCGGCAACCTCGAGGATGCTGAGGCGGCCGCCGGGCCGGATGATCCGGCTGAACTCCGCGAACGCCGGGACCAGATCGGTGAAGTTGCGGAGGGCGTACCCGCAGGTGATGCCGTCGACCGCCCCGGTTCCCACCGGCAGTGCCGCGGCATTGGCCTGGGCCAGGGGGGTGCCGGTCCGATTGGCGGCGAGCATCCCCCAGGACAGGTCCATGCCGAACGGTCTCAGCCCGGCCCGGGTGAGGATCTTCAGAAAGTCCCCGGTTCCGCAGGCGAGGTCGAGAACCACCGAGCCGGCGGGAAGGCCGAGGGCGCGCACCGACTGCTTTCGCCAACCGACATCGAGACCGAAGGTCATGAGCCGGTTCACCAGGTCGTAGCGGGGGGCGATGGTGTCGAACATCGTCCGGACCAGCGCGGTCTTTTCCTCACCGGCGGGGAGCGCATCCTCGGTGGCCCGGGCAGGCCCCTCGAAGGTGGTCGGAGTCCGGCCGAGGCGGGAACCCGCGGTCATCGCCGCGACTCGGTCGCGGCGGAGACGGCCGGTTCGGGGGTTGGTCGGGTCTGGTTGACCTGTTCCCACACCGCCTGACGTTCAACGTCGGAGCCCACCTGCTCGATGTGATCGAAGGCGGCCTTCAAGAGGGTCCGGGTGAAATGATGCTCCACCAGCGTGGTGACCGCCGGCAGGAGCTCCATGAAAGCTTCGACGAGACGGGTGGTGTCGTCGGCCTCTTCGGAGGCGCGCAGTTTCCCCCGCACGTGGGTGGAGAACATGTCGACCGCGGTGCGAGCCACCTCGACGGTGGCGGAATGATGGCGGCGGGAGAGTTCGAGGAGCTCCGAAAGTGGCAGTCCCCATTCGAGGAGGAGCAGACCCGCCCGGGCCGATTCGACGTCCTCCTGGGTATAGCGCTCGACGGACCCCACCCGGCGGGGGATGAGGAGTTCCTCGGCTTCGAACGCCTTCAGGAGGGCGAGCGGGACCCCGGTCCGATCCGCCAGTTCCGCCAGGGTGAGGAGCTCGGATGGGGGAGTCCCGACGTCGGAGGAGGGCGCCGCCGGCGAGGTGGCCGGCGAGGTGGCCGGCGCTTGCGTCGGTGTCGCGGTGAGTTTTCCGACCAGGGCCTCGTCGGCCGCATCCAGCTCGCCGTTGATCAGCCGGATGATGGTGGCCAAGGTGAAGCCACGGTCCTGCAGCGAACGAATCCGGGCGATGCGGGCCAGGTGATCGGGGCCGTACCACGCCACCCGCCCCTCCCGCCGGGGAGGGTCGAGCAGCCCCTTGCTCTGGTAGTAGCGGATGGTGTCGACCGACAGTCCGGCCTGGGCCGACAGCTGTTCGACGCGAAGTTCCACCGCCTCATCCTACGAGTAATCGCTCGAATAGTGAGAGCGGGTCTCCGAATGGTCCTTCAAGTGGGCATTTCTCCGGCGATCCGCCGAATGATCAGTGGAAGTAGCGGTAGACCACCTCGGCCACACAGCTGGGCTTGGTCGAGCCCTCGGTCTCGAAGGTCATGCCGAACACCACCTGCACGCCCCCTTTGACGTCCTCCACCGACTCGACGCCGACGCCCATCCGGAGGTTGCTGCCGACCGGGACGGGGGAGGGGAACCTGACCTTGTTACAGCCGTAGTTGACCCCGAAGGTCATGCCCTCGACCGCGAGAATCTCGTTTAACAAGACGGGAGCGAGCGACAGGGTCAGATAGCCGTGGGCGATGGCCCCGCCGAACGGACCGGCCTTGGCCCGTTCGGGATCGACGTGGATCCACTGATGGTCGCCGGTGGCATCGGCAAACAGGTTGACCTGGTCCTGGTCGATCCGGTGCCACTCGCTGTAGCCCAGTTGCTGTCCGACCAGTTCGTGAAAGGTGTCGATGCCGTGCACAGTGGTTGCCATGCTGGCGAGTGTAAGTGATGGGAGGGAGCCGTACCACCTGGTCCCCAGGCACTCCTACGCCCGAAACTCAGTTGATCCTCACCGCATGACGGTCGCTACGCTGCCGTCAGTGGACCAAGGACATCATCACCGGAACCTGCAGGGCGGCGGCGCCCGGGCGGCCGTCTTCGGGATCAGCGACGGGTTGGTTTCGAACGTCGCGCTCATCCTGGGGATGGCCGGTGCCAATTCCTCGCCCGGAGCCGTGAGGCTGGCCGGTCTGGCCGGTCTGGTCGGGGGTGCCTTCTCGATGGCGGCCGGAGAGTACGTGTCGATGCGGGCCCAGTCTGAACTGCTGGAGCGGGAGCTCGACGTCGAACGGGAGGCCATTCGCCACGATCCCGAGGACGAGCGCCGCGAGCTGGCCGCCATCTACAAACAGCGTGGCCTCGATTCGGGGATGGCCGAGGAGTTGTCCGAGAAGATGATGAGCAACCCGGAAACCGCCTTGGAAACCCACGCCCGCGAGGAACTCGGCATCAATCCCGAGGAGACCGGGAATCCGTTCCAGGCGGCGGGCTCATCGTTCGTCACGTTCGGTGTGGGAGCCTTCATCCCGCTGCTGCCGTGGCTCATCACCCACGGCGCGTTGGCGATGTGGTGGTCGGTGGCACTGGGCGGAGTCAGTGCCTTGGCGGTGGGGACGGCATTGGCCTTCTTCACCGGACGGTTCTGGCTGTGGTCGGCCAGTCGGCAGCTGTTGATCTCGGGTGCCGCCGCCGCGGTCACCTACACGATCGGCTATCTGATCGGCGGGGGTGGCCACTGAGGCGCGCCGCGCCCGCGCCCATCCTCCTCGGCTCGACCCCCAACGGCTAATCGGTTGTCGACCCCGATGGGCCCACCGATCCGGTGTAGGACCGGTCGATGTGGTCCTCGATGAAGCCCATCGACTGATAGAGGGACAGCGCCAGGTTGTCCCCGTCCACATAGAGCATGCCGACCCGCAGGCCGGCGGCGGCCAGGCTGTCGAGACCGGCGACGGTGAGGGCCCGGCCGAGCCCCTGCCCCTGGAAGTCGGGGTCGACCGAGATGACGTAGATCTCGCCCATCGGGGGGGAGGTCTGGGCGTGGACCTTGGTCCAGCAGGATGCGGCCAACCGTCCATCTTGTTCGTAGAGCCGAAACCCGGCCGGATCGAACCAGGGTTCCGCCTCTCGTTCGAGCAAGGTGGCGATGGTCCAGTTTCCCTGCTCGGGATGGGTGGCGAATGCCCGATTGTTCACGTAGAGCCAGGCTTCCTCATCCTGGCCCGGCACAAACGCCCGGGTCGGGACTTTGGGACCCAGATCCTCGATTGGAAGCGGCCGCCGCATCTGGATCAGGTCCCGTTCCGGTCGGAGGCCGTGGGCGGCGGCCAGCCGATCGTCCCCCGCGGTGACGTGGGTGGCCCAGTAGCGCAGTGTCCGGCGGTCGCGGTTTCCGGCCATCCGGCCGGCTTCCTCGACGGCGGCGCCGAGCAGCTGGTCGGCGACACCCAACTCCAGCTCCCGGAATTGCGGATGCACCACCAGTTCCAGACCCAGGGCACCATCGGTACCGGCCATGTTCAACTGGGCATACCCGACCGGTTCGGCCCGATCGGGAAGATGGGCGAAGACCGCGGCGAACTCCGACTCCGGCCCGGCGTCCGTGGGCTCCGCGCCGTCCGTGCTTTCGGTGTCACCGGCGGCGCGGTCGAGCGCGTGGGCGAGCGCCAACCGCTTGTGCTCGCTGAGGGCGTCGAATCCGTCCGCGCTCGAAGCCGCGTCAATCAGTCGGGTGACGTCGGCGAACGAATCGGGGTCCAGTCGGTGAGTCGTCGTCAGTCGTGCCCCGGTCATGTTGGTGACGCTACCGGTAGTCTCCTCAGGTGGCTCGACCTCGAACTCCCGGCGGCCGGGCCCGAGAGACCAATCTGCGCCTGGCCGCCGAGTACCCGGGTTCCGCCGACGACCTTTGCGCCCTCGACCACGATGGTCCGTTTCAGCTCCTGGTGGCCACCATCCTCTCCGCCCAGACCACCGACGAGCGGGTCAACATGGTGACGCCGGCACTGTTCGCCCGCTATCCCGACCCTCCTTCGCTGGCCTCGGCCGATCCGGCCGAGCTGGAAGACCTCATCCATTCCACCGGCTTCTTCCGGGCCAAGGCCCGGAATCTGATCGCGATGGCCCAAGGGGTGGTAGCCAGCTTCGGGGGCGAGGTTCCCTCTCGCCGGGAGGATCTGGTCACGCTGGCCGGGGTGGGTCGAAAGACCGCCAACGTGGTGCGGAGCGTGGCCTTCGGGCTCCCGGGCCTCCCCGTCGACACCCACGTGACCCGGCTGTCCCAGCGGCTGGGCCTGACCACCGAGACCGATCCGGTGAAGATCGAATTGGTGCTGAACAAGCTGATCCCGGAGCGGGACCACGGGGCATTCAGCCTGAGGTTGATCCTGCACGGTCGGCGCATCTGTGTCGCCCGATCACCGCGGTGTGGGGACTGCAGCCTGGCCGATTTCTGCCCCAGTGCCTTCAAGGTGGCCTCCGCTGACCAGGTAGTTCGCCCCGCGAAGGGCAAAACCGCGGCCAAGGGCCAGAAGAAGTCCGTCCCCTCATAAGAGTTGGGTGAAATTTGGGGTAGCGACTGGAACAAAGGCCCCTCCATGTTGTTGTATTGAGTACTCGGAACCGGTTCCCGCCACCTGGTTCCGTGGAGCGGAGTTCGGGCCCCGCCGCCCGACCCGCTCGCGCAAAGGCGCCCTTTGGGGCGCCTTTGCTGCTTTCCAGGGCGCCGGCGAGCCAGGCCCCGGAATGGGGATCAGTCGGGTTGCACCGGGAGGTGCGAACCCTCGATGGCAGCGATGCCCACGGTGGCGATCGCCAGTGCGGCCAGCAACGTCCAGCCCACCCCAATGTGCTCGAGGACCGCCCCCACCACCGCCCCACCGAAGAGCAGCACGATGGTGGCCACCCGCCGCCCGGCCCGCACCGGCCGCCCTCGGACCTCCACGGCGTCGGCGACCAACCCACCCAACGCAGTGGTGAGCACGGTGGTGTTCACATCGGGCAGGCCCATGCGACGCACCACCGCGTTCTGGATCCCCATCGAAAGGGCCAGAAGGGCGAGGACGGCGTCAGCCCGTGCGGTGGGCCGGGAGTGCACCCCGAACAGGACCAGGGTGGCGGCGGCCAAAAAGAACCACTCGACCACGAAGCCCCGGCGGTAATGCGGCACCTCGTGGCGGCCACCCACCAGGTAGCTGCCACCGACGGCACCGGCGGCAAAGGCCAGCAGCGCGATCAGGCTCCCGGCAAAGGAAAGATGAGCCGACCGGTCAGTGGCAAACCCCAGTAGCAGCACGTTGCCGGTCATGTTGGCCGTGAACACCTGCCCGAGGCCGAGATAGCTGGCGGCGTCGGCCATCCCGGTGACCACCGTCAACAAGAAGAGCCCGGTCAACAGCCA
>DASZIT010000118.1:0-28065 GCA_035948855.1 Acidimicrobiales bacterium
AGCCTTCGTCCCTCACGCGGCGTTGCTGCATCAGGCTTTCGCCCATTGTGCAAGATTCCCCACTGCTGCCTCCCGTAGGAGTCTGGGCCGTGTCTCAGTCCCAGTGTGGCTGATCGTCCTCTCAGACCAGCTACCCGTCGAAGCCTTGGTGAGCCGTTACCTCACCAACTAGCTGATAGGCCGCGAGCCCCTCCCGAAGCGGAATCCATTTCCTCATCAAACCATGCGATCCAATGGGGATATCCAGTATTAGCACCGGTTTCCCGGTGTTGTCCCGGTCTTCGGGGTAGGTTGCTCACGTGCTACTCACCCGTTCGCCACTTGGTCTTCTCCAGTATTGCTACTGAATGAACCTCGTTCGACTTGCATGTGTTAGGCACGCCGCCAGCGTTCGTCCTGAGCCAGGATCAAACTCTCCGTTGAGATCTCGTTCCAACCCGAAGGCCGGTTCAAAATCGGAGAGCCGACCTCGAGGACACTGATCCTCTCGGTCGACTGAATACTGGCAAAGAACAGACATTGTCCGTTCAATGCTTTACTACTTAGTGGTCGCTATTCGAGACGCGACCACCCGCACTGACTTTTGGCTATCACTATTCCGTTTTCAAGGAGCGACCCGGGCACGCGCCAGAAGGCGTTGGTGCCGGAGTTTCCACAGGATTCGGCCGAAGCCTCACTCTGTAGTGCCTAGCGACGCCTTTGCAGGTCGTTCGCCGGGACTGATTACTCTACCCGGTCCCCGCGGGCCTGTCAACGTGCCTGGGCGTGCCTGGACTACCGCCGGCGCCGCCCGGACACCTCTGACCAGGCTACCGAGGGTCAGCCGAAGGTGAAATCGTAGGCAGCCAGGCCCGGGGTGAGCGCCAGCGACAGCAGCCCGGCCAGGGGCGATGCCGTCCCCACCAGCTGGTAGAGCTTCGGCTCTCCGGAGACCACCACCGATTTCGTCACCCCGCCATTGACCGAGACGGTGACCGTCCCGCTACCCCCGAGCACCAGATAGACGTCCTCGGCCAGGAAGCGGAGGTCGATCGACGCCCCGGCCCCGGCCAGCGAGCTCTGGGGCCCAACCGTCCACTGGCCGCCGTAGGCATACTCGTCCTGGGGAATCGTGGCCGGGAGCCGGTAGGTGACCGGCTGATCCGGCTGGAGGGTCTGGCCGGCCAGGGTCTGGGGTGGGTGCTGGTACCCGAGGTAGGTCTCCGGGGTGGTCGGGTTGGTCGGAGTGGTGTCGGCCACCTCGGTGGGGGCCGGCAGGTGGACCGCCGGGTCGGCCGCGGTGAGCAGCTGCCGGATGAAGGCCTCGGTCTGGCCGTACTCCCCCTCGCCGAAGTCGGCGTGGCGGACGGTCCCGGTGGCATCGACCAGGTACTCGGCCGGCCAGTACTGGTTCTGGTAGGCGTTCCAGGTCGAGTACTGGTTGTCGATGGCGATCGGGTAGCTGACCCCGAGCTGCTGGGCGGCCTGGGTGACGTTGGACGTCACGTGCTCGAAGGCGAACTCCGGGGTGTGGACGCCGACGATGGTCAGCCCGGTGGCGGCATAGGCCCGGTTCCACGCCTCCAGGTGGGGCATCGACCGTTGGCAGTTGATGCACGAGTAGGTCCAGAAGTCGACCAGCACCACCTTTCCCTTCAAACCGGCGATGGACAGCGGCCGGCCACCCGGCGTGTTCAACCAGTCGGCGATGCCCCGGAACGCCGGCGCCGGTCCGCAGTGCTCGAGAGTCGGAGAGCCGGAGGTGCAGGCCGCCAACGCGCCCCCCTGGTTCTCACCGGTGACCCCGCCCAGGGCCGCCTTGGCTGACGGGTCGCTGGCGATGTGGCTCTGGAGCGCATCGGTGTAACCGGGAAGCGCCCGCTGGAAACCGGAGGTCAGGTTCAATCCGATGGCCAGGGCGGTCAGCAGGAGCACCACCCCCACCCCTTTGCGGACCGCCGCCGCCCGGTTGCGCACCACTTTCATCCGGGCGGCGAACTGCTGGCCGGCCACCGCGAAGACGAGCAGCGGGATCGCCACGCCGACCGCGAACGCCGCGGTCAGGATCACCGCGGAGATCCCGATGTGGTGGTTGGCGCTCACCACCGTGATAGCCGCCAGCACCGGGCCGGCGCAGGGCACGAAGACCAACCCGAGGCTGAGCCCGAGGATGAGTCCACCGCTGCCGCTGTACGGCCGAGTCCGGACCAGCCGAACGAAGGGACGGCCCAGCACATCTCCGACCGCCGGGACGATGAGCCCGAGGGCAACCACGCCGAGCACCACCAGCCCGAGATCCCGGAGAAAGTCGAAGGGCAGGCCCAACGAGCTGAGCAGCCACGTCCCCGTCAAGGTGAAGGCACTGAAACTGACCACCAGCCCCGCCACCACCGTCAGGGGTCGCCGGCGCCGGCGACCGTCGTCGGCGACCGCGGTGGCCGCTCCGCTGGCGAACAACACCGGCACCACCGGGATGACGCAGGGCGAGATGCCGGTGGCCAGACCCCCGAGGAACCCGATGAGGAGGAGAACCGGCACCGGTGCAGCCTCCCACCGCCGCCCCGGCCGGAGGCGGTCGGGTAGACCCGGCTGTCCCGGGCGGTGGTACGGGCGGGTAGACGGCCCGGTCCCTCGTACCCCTGCCCGTCTCCGAACTGCTTGACAGGTTCCTGGCTGCCGGTAACACTCCTGGTCAGCGGGATACCCGGTCGCCGGGCCCCGGAAGGGGGTCGTCGCATGGTGATTCGGTTGCCGGCGGCATCTGGACTGTCCCGGGGGAACCGATCACGGCACCTCGGCCTGGCTCATCCTCGATCGGGACTCCGCCGCCGGGTTTGCCGGGCGGCGGTCACCGCGTTGGTGGCCGTGGGTGTCTACGCAACCATCCCGGTGATCTCCGTCGGCGCCGCGACCACCCCGTCTCCGACCATCAGTCTCGACCGGTCTACCGGACTGCTCCAGGGACAGATCGTCAACGTCACCGGATCGGGGTTCGCGCCCTTCACCTTCGGGCAGATCACCGAGTGCAGCAATGCCCCCGGGCAGCCGACGATCGCCAGCAGCGGGGTTGACCTGCCAGTCAGTTGTGGCTCGCCCAATTTCTCTATTCCGGCCCAGCTGACCACCAACCCCTTCACCAGCGTGTCGCAGAACGGAGTGCTCACCGGCTCGATCGTGGTCGAGACCGGCGTCCTCGGACCACCGGCGCTCGGCACCGACAGTGCCGGGAACAACGCCGCAGTGGACGCGGTCAAGTACTCCTGCCCGCCGACCGCCGCCCAGACCGCCGCGGGCGTAACCTGCGTCATTGCCTTCGCCGGAGCCCCCGTGCCGCCTTCCGCCTCGGGAGCCAGCCCGGCGACCTTTACCTCCGCGCCGATCGCCTTCGGCACTCCGATCACGACATCGCCGAGCCTGACGGCATCTCCATCGACCGGGCTCGCCGGCAACACGGTGGTGACGCTGACCGGTAGCGGTTTCACCCCGTTCTCGCCGGGGATCGTCTCCGAGTGCAACCTGACCCCCGGGGAGCCGACAGCCACCTACTCGGACCCGCCCATGCCGGTCGGCTGCACGTCACCAACCCAGCAGCCCATCTTCTTTCCCCCGACCCCGGTTCCGTCCCCGACCCCGTCTCCGGTTTCGGTTTCCTATTCGGACACCTTCACCACCGACAGCGCCGGGGGTCTCCGGACAACCTTTGCCATCCGGGAGGGGAACATCGGAGGGAGCGTCCAGAGTTCCCCGTACCCCTGTCCGCCTACCGCTGCGCAACAGGTGGTCGGGGGGCACTGCTCGCTGATCGTCGACGATGCGGCGGGAGAGTCGGCATCCCAGACGATTCAGATCACCGGGCCGCCACCGGTGGCCACCCTCTCCGTGGTGCCGGCAACCGGCCTGCATGGGGGTGACCAGGTGGCCGTCACCGGTTCGGGTCTCGCCCCGCAAGCCGCCGGCGCGGTGGTCGAGTGCAACGGCACCACTGGTGAACCGACCATCGCGGTGGACGGGATACCGGCTCCGGTGGGCTGTTCCAACCCGTTTGCCAGTGGTGCGCTGATCGGCGTGTCCGGTACCGGCACCTTCTCGACCACGTTCACCATCGGTGTCGGAGTCCTCGGTCCCCCCGTACAAGGTCTGGACAGTGCGGGTGGCAACGCCGCAACCGACGCCGCCAATTACCCCTGCCCACCGACGCCGGCTCAGGTGGCCGCCGGGGCGACGTGTTTCATCGGGTTCGGAGACTTGTCCGGCGATAGCCTTTCTCAGCCGATTTCCATAGTCCCCAGTCCCCCGCCGCCGCCACCGGTACCTGTCCCGGCTTCGTCGCCGCCCATCGTGAGGATGGCTTCCACCCCGGACGGTGGGGGCTACTGGCTGGCGGCCTCGGATGGCGGCGTGTTCGCCTACGGGGATGCCAGGTTCTTCGGCTCGGCCGGCGGCACCCCGTTGCAGAGTCCGGTGGTCGGGATGGCGGCTACTCCCGATGGCGGGGGCTACTGGCTGGTGGCCTCGGATGGCGGCATGTTCGCCTACGGTGACGCCGGATTCTTCGGATCGAGCGGCGCCCAACGGCTGAACCAACCCATTGTCGGGATGGCTCCGACTCCGGACGGCCGGGGTTACTGGCTGGTGGCGTCGGACGGGGGCATGTTCGCCTACGGCGATGCCGGGTTCTTCGGGTCGACCGGGGCCATGGTGCTCAACCGACCGATCGTCGGGATGGCTGCCACCCCGGACGGCAAGGGCTACTGGCTGGTGGCCAGCGACGGAGGCGTGTTCGCCTTCGGCGATGCCGCCTACTTCGGGTCCACCGGGGCCATGACGCTCAACAAGCCGATCGTCGGGATGGCTGCCACTCCGGACGGCAAGGGCTACTGGCTGGTCGCCTCGGACGGGGGCATCTTTGCCTACGGCGACGCCGGGTTCTTCGGGTCGACCGGGGCCATGGTGCTCAACAAACCGATCGTCGGGATGGCTGCCACCCCGGACGGCAAGGGCTACTGGCTGGCGGCGGCGGATCGCGGCGTGTTCGCCTACGGCGACGCCGGGTTCTTCGGGTCGCGGTAGGGGGCCAGTCCGCCCCCGATCAGCTGTTTCCGGTCGGGCCAGGCCCGCCCGATCCGGCCACCCGGCTCCGGTCCGCCTGCAGCCGCAGCACGAAACGGTCCATCTGCTTCTCCACCGGCACCGGTCCCGCGCCCCCCGGGGTGGTTCGGCGGGTCACCGCCACCCCCGGCTCGAGCAGGGCCACCGCCTCGGCCCCGAGGGCGGGATGGGCCTCCACCAGTTCGGCCAGCGGGACATGCCGCTCGACCGAATCCCGGACCAGGCTCCCGACCACCCCGTGGGCCTGCCGGAACGGCATCCCGCGCTCCACCAGCCATTCGGCCAGGTCGACCGCGGAGGCCGCCGGGCCGTCGGCCGCCGACTGCATCCGGTTGGCGTTGAAGGTCACCGTCTGCAGCAGGCCGGCCAGGGCGACCAGAGCCAGATGGACCTGGTCCACCGAGTCGAACAGCGGCTCCTTGTCCTCCTGCAGGTCCCGGTTGTAGGAGAGGGGCAGGCCCTTCAGGGTGACCAGCAGCCCGGTCAGATTCCCGATCAGCCGCCCGGTTTTCCCCCGGGCCAGCTCGGCCACATCGGGGTTCTTCTTCTGCGGGAGCATCGAGCTCCCGGTGGCGAAGGCGTCGTCGAGGATGGCGAAGCCGAACTCCTCGGTCGACCACAGCACCAGCTCCTCGCCGATCCGCGACAGATGGACCCCGAGGAGGGCGAGGTCGAACAGCGTCTCGGCCACGAAGTCCCGGTCGGAGACCGCGTCCAGTGAGTTCTCGAACCGGGCGCCGAAGCCCAGCTCCTTGGCCACCCCGTCGGGATCCAGCGGCAAGGACGACCCGGCCAGCGCCCCGGCCCCGAGCGGCGACACGTCGAGCCGGGCCGAGGTGGCGACCAACCGGTCGACGTCCCGGGCCAGGGCCCAGCCGTGGGCCAGCAGATGGTGGGAGAGCAGCACCGGCTGGGCCCGCTGGAGGTGGGTGTAGCCGGGAAGGTAGACCCCGTCGGCCTCCTGGGCGCGGGCCAGCAGCACCTCCTGGAGGGCGAGCACGTCGGCGGCGATCCCGGCGATGGCCCGCTTGGTGAACAGCCGCAGATCGGTGGCCACCTGGTCGTTGCGGCTCCTCCCGGTGTGGAGCTTGGCCCCGACGTCGCCGGCGATCTCGGTGACCCGTCGCTCGACCGAGGTGTGGATGTCCTCGTCGTCGGGGGCGAACTTGAAGGAGTCGGAGGCCAGCTCGCGTTCCACCTGGTCGAGGGCGGCCATCAGGGTGGCAACCTCGTCGTCGGTCAGGATCCCGCCGCGGCCGAGCCCCCGGACGTGGGCCCGCGACCCGATCAGGTCGTCAGCCGCCAGCTCCCGGTCGTAGTGGAGGCTGACCGAGAAGGCCATCACCTCCTCGGCGGTGCCCCCGGTCAGCCGGCCTTGCCACAGCGTCATCGACCCCTGCCGTCCGACGGACCGTCCGGCGGCGCGCCGGCGGAATCCCCGGCCCGGCCGGCCTCCTGCCGGGCCGACCAGGTGGCGACGCCCAGGCCCCACAGCCGCACGAACCCCTCGGCGTCCTGGTGCCGGAAGGTGTCGGCGGCGTCGTAGGTGGCCAGGCCGTAGTCGTAGAGGCCGATCGGGCTCCGCCGACCGACCACGTAGCACTGGCCCGCATCCAGGTGGAGCCGCACCTCACCGGTGACGTGGCGCTGCGACTCGACGAAGAAGGCGTCGAGCGCCTGCTTCAACGGCGAGAACCACAGCCCGTCGTAGACCAGCTCCGACCACCGGGGCTCGAGGCGGGCCTTCTCGTGCAGCAGGTCCCGCTCGAGGGTGAGGTCCTCGAGGTCGGCGTGGGCCAGCAACAGGGCGAGCGCCGCCGGGCACTCGTAGGTCTCCCGGCTCTTGATCCCCACCCGCCGGCTCTCCACCATGTCCAGCCGCCCCCAACCGTAGGAGCCGACCACCCGGTTCATCTCCGCGATCAGCAACTCCGGCGACAACGACTGACCGTCGACCGACACCGGGATCCCCGACTCGAAGCCGATCACGATCTCGGTCGGCTCGGTGGCCGTGGGCCGGGTCATGGTGTAGACGTCGGCCGGGGGCTGGTTCCAGGGGTCCTCGATGGCCCCGCACTCGATGGCCCGTCCCCAGAGGTTCTCGTCGATGGAGTACAGCTTCTCCTTGGTCACCGACAGCGGGATGTCCCACTTGGCCGCGTACTCGATGCTGTCCTCCCGGGTCAGGCCCCACACCCGGGCCGGGGCGATGACCTCGAGATCGGGGGCCAACGCCCGGGTGCCGACCTCGAAACGGACCTGGTCGTTGCCCTTCCCGGTGCAGCCGTGGGCGACCGCGGTGGCACCGTGGTTGCGGGCCTCGGCCACCAGGTGGCGGACGATGACCGGCCGCGACAGGGCAGAGACCAGCGGGTACTTCCCCTCGTACTTGGCATTGGCCAGCAGGGCGGGCATGCAGAAGTCCTCGGCCATCTCCGCCCGGGCGTCGACCACGATGGCCTCCACCGCGCCGGCGGCCAGGGCCCGGTGGCGGATGGCGTCCCAGTCCTCGTTCTTGGCCTCGGCGGCCTGACCGACGTCGACGGCCACCGCGATCACCTCGACGCCGTGGTTCTCCATCAACCAACGGACGGCGATCGAGGTGTCCAGTCCCCCGCTGTAGGCCAGCACCACTCGTTGTGCCATGGTCATCTCCTCGCTTGCTTCTTGGTGTGCCGGTCGGGGTCGATGCCCGAGACCGCCGCCAGTTGTTTGGCCACGCCGGCCCCGCCGGTGGCTTCCGATGCCACCACCAGCACGGTGTCGTCCCCGGCCACCGTGCCGATGACCCCGGGGAAACCGCTCCGATCGAGGGCCGAGCCTACGACATGGGCGGAGCCGGGCGGGGTGCGGAGGACGATCAGATTTCCCGACCAGTCCAGCTCCACCACCCACTCCCCCAGCACCCGGCGAAGGTGGTCCTCGGGGGCGACCTGCTGGGAGGGCAACTCGGGGAGGGCGTAGGCGGTGTCACCGCCGGGCAGCCGGACCTTGACCGCGCCGAGCTCCTCGAGGTCGCGGGAGACGGTGGTCTGGGTCGCCTCCACCC
Source organism: Acidimicrobiales bacterium (assembly GCA_035948855.1). GTDB lineage: Bacteria > Actinomycetota > Acidimicrobiia > Acidimicrobiales > RAAP-2 > DASZIT01. Next base: position 8,138 of record DASZIT010000118.1, read on the forward strand.
CCTCGCCGGCCAGCATGTCGACCAGATCGGTCTGGCTGCCGACCACCTTGGTCTCCAGGAGCTTGGTGATGAGGTGCTGGCGCTGGTGCTTGGTCATCTTCACCGTCCGCCGCCCGTGCCGGCCGTGCCGGTGTCGCTCGCCGGTCCCGGCTCGACGCCCCGGACCCAGGCCAGCAGCCCCCGCATGGCGTGCATCCGGTTGGCCGCCTGCTGCCACACCACGCTCTGGGGACCGTCAACCACCCCGGCGCTGATCTCCTCACCGCGGTGGGCAGGAAGGCAATGGAGCACCACCGCCCCCTCCTTCGCCCCCTTCATCAGCTCCTCGTTGACCTGGAAGCCGCGGAACGCCTCCATCCGGGCGGCGGCTTCGGCTTCTTGCCCCATCGAGGTCCAGACGTCGGTGTAGACGGCGTCGGCGCCCGCCACCGCCTCCAACGGATCGGTGGTCACCAGCAGGTCGCCCCCGTACGACCGCACCAAGGCCACATCGGCGTCGGTGGGCCCGAACCCGACCGGGGCGGCGATCCGGGTCGGGAGTCCGGCCATCGACGAGGCCAGGGCCAGCGACCGCCAGACGTTGTTGGCATCCCCGACATAGGCGAGGGCGCGCCCGGCCAGCGCCCCGGCTCCGGGGCCGCCGACGCCGAAGATCTGCCGGAGGGTGAGCAGGTCGGCGAGGGCCTGGCAGGGATGGGCGAGGTCGGACAGCAGGTTGATGACCGGCACGGTGGAGCCGGCGTCGTCGAGGGCGTCGGCCATCCGGACCAGCGAGCTGTGATCCATGACCCGGGCGCAGAGCACCGCGTGGTAGCCGGCCAGGGTCCGGGCCACGTCGGCCGCCGTCTCCCGCACATCGATGCCCACCTCCTGGCCCTGGATGTAGACCGGGTGGCCACCGAGAGACACCGTCGCCATCTCAGTGCTGTTCCGGCTGCGGTTGGACGGCTTCTCGAAGACCATGGCCACGCCCTGGCCCTCGAGGGCGGCCGGCAGCCGGTCCGGATCGGTCTCGGCCAGGGCGAGGACGGCGGCGAGCCCCGCAGCTCCGAGGTCGTCGATGTCCAGGACGTGCCGGGTCCCGCTCATGGCCGGCTCCCTTCCACCTCGGCGGGGGCGGCGGCGGTGGCCAGCCGACCCAGGATCGGGCCGAGGGTCCGAAGGGCCCGGTCGATGTCGGTCTCGCTGACCAACAGGGACGGGGCGAACCGCAGGACATCCGGCGCCGGGGCGTTGATGACCAGCCCGTTCTCGAGCGAGTCGGCCACCGCCGCCTTGGCGAACGAACCGGAGAGGACCGCGCCCAGCAACAGGCCCTCGCCGCGGACCGACGCCACTCCGGGGAGCTTCTCCAACCCGGCCCGCAACCGGGCGCCGGAGGCCGCCGCCCGCCGGGGGACGTCCTCGGCTTCCATCACCGAGAGGGTGGCCCGGGCCGCGGCCATGGCCAGCGGTTGGCCACCAAAGGTACTGCCGTGGTCACCGGGGACGAAGGCGGCCGCCACCTCCGAGCGGGCCCAGCAGGCGCCGACCGGCATCCCGTTGCCCAGCGATTTGGCCATGGTCACCACATCCGGCTCGATGCCCAGGTGCTGGAAGCCGAACCACCGCCCGGTCCGCCCGAACCCGGTCTGGACCTCGTCCACCATCAGCAGGATGTTGCGGTCGGTGCAGAGCTGGCGGAGACCGACCAGGTAGTCCGACGACGGCATCACCACCCCGGCTTCGCCCATGATCGGCTCGACCATCACCGCCGCCACCCGGGTCGGGTCGCAGGCGGCGTCCATGGCCTCGAGGTCGTCGTAGGGGACGTGATCGAATCCCTCCGGCAGCGGTAGGAAGGCGGCCTGCTTCTCCGGCTGTCCGGTGGCGGCCAGGGTGGCCAGCGTCCGGCCGTGGAAGGCCTGCCAGGTGCTGACCACCGCGAACCGGTCGGGGCCGGCCCACCGGCGGGCCAGCTTCAGGGCGCACTCGTTGGCCTCCGCGCCGGAGTTGGCGAAGAACACCTGACCGCCCTCCAGGTCGGTCCCCCCGCCGATCAGCCGGTCGAGGGTGGCCGCCACCTCCGGCCCGATGGTGTTCCCGAACAGATTGGACACGTGGCAGAGGGTGGCCGCCTGGTTGGCGATGGCCTCGGCCACCTTCGGGTGGGAGTGCCCCAACGAGGTGACGGCGAGGCCGGTGAGGAAGTCGAGGTACGGCTTCCCGTCGATGTCGTAGAGCAGACTCCCCTCCCCCCGCACGAAGGTGACCGGGGGCTCGGCGTAAGTGTGCATCAGGTGGGAGCGGTCGATGGTGCTCATGGGATTCCTCCGGCGGTGACTCCGGCGCTGACTCCGGCGCTGACCATGGTCCCGACGCCCTCGTCGGTGAAGATCTCCAGCAGCAACGCATGGGGGGTTCGCCCGTCGAGGATGTGCGCCCGTCCCACCCCGGCCCGGACGGCGCGGGCACACGCCTCCACTTTCGGGATCATGCCCCCGCTGGCCGCCCCTGACACCACCATGGCGTCGAGCTCGTCGGCGGTGATCTGTTTGATGAGGGTCGACGGGTCGTCGGGTACCGACCGGATCCCCGAGACGTCGGTGAGGAACACGATCTTCTCGGCTTGGAGGGCGGCGGCCAACGCCCCGGCGGCCGAGTCGGCGTTGATGTTGAAGGCCTGTCCGGTGTGATCGGTGCCGATGGTCGCCACCACCGGGATCAGACCCTGGGCGAGCAACTGCTGGACGATGACCGGGTCGACATCGACGACATCGCCGACGTAGCCGAGGGCTTCCGAGCGGGCCACCGCGGTGATCAGGTTGGCGTCTTCCCCCGAGAGGCCAACGGCCAGCGCCCCGTGGACATTGACCGCGCTCACGATGTCGCGGTTCACCTTGCCCACCAACACCATCCGGACCAGGTCGATGGTGTCGGCGTCGGTGACCCGGAGGCCATCTTGGAACTCGGTCACCTTCCCGACCCGCTCCATCAGCGCGCCGATCTGAGGCCCACCTCCGTGGACGACCACCGGGAGCATGCCGACCGAACGCATCATCACGATGTCCTCGGCGAACGACGCCAGCGCCGACGCCTCGTCGACGGCCGGTCCGCCGTCCTTGGCCTGCATCACGTTGCCGCCGTACTTGACCACCACCACCTTCCCCCAGAACCGGCGGATATAGGGAAGCGACTCGACCAGCACGCTGGCCTTGGCCCCGGGCGGGAGCCCGCCACTGCCGCCGCCGCTGCCGTCGTCGATGGCGTTGGCCGGGTGGGCGGTCACGACGTGGTCCGGTTCTCGTCGATGTAGCCGTACCCGAGGTCGACGGTCATGGCCATCCCGTTCCCGTCGGCCAGATTGAGCTCGCAGTGGATGTCGACCATCGACCCCTCCAGGTGGGCGATCACCGCCGACCGGTCGTGTTCGACGGTGAGACCGGCCCGGCACACCACCACCCCGCCATAGGCGATGGTGAGCTTGTCCAGGTCGAAGGCGACCCCGGCGGAGCCGAGTTCAGAGGCGATCCTCCCCCAATAGGGGTCGGCGCCATTCAGCGAGCTCTTCACCAGCATCGACTCGGCCACCTTCCGGGCCGCCTGTTGAGCTTGGCCGTCGGTGTCGGCTCCGGTGACCCGGACGTGGGCGATCTTGGACGCGCCCTCGGCGTCGGCGGCCATCTGGCCGGCCAGCTCGAGGCAGGCATCGGTGACCGCATCCACCACCACGTTGGGATCGGCCGGACCCGCCCGACCCGATGCCATCAGCACGACGGTGTCATTGGTGGAGGTGCAGCCGTCGATGGTCAGCGAATTGAACGAATCCCTCACCGCGATGCGGAGCAGGTCGGCCAGCGCCCCGGGCTCGACGGCGGCGTCGGTGGTCAGGAAGGCCAACATGGTGGCCATGTTCGGCGCGATCATGCCGGCTCCCTTGGCCATGCCGGCCACCGAGAAACCGGATCCCTGGACCAGCACTTCCTTCCGGCCGGAATCGGTGGTGAGAATCCCGGTGGCGGCGTCCTCGGCGGACTGGGCGGAGCCGGACCGGGCCGCCACCAGCGCCGGGATGCCGGACTCGATCGGTTCCATCGGGAGTTGGAAGCTGATCAGCCCGGTGGAGCACACCAGCACCTCGTCGGAGGCGACATCGAGACCGGCGGCCACCAACTCACACATCCGGGCGGCGTTCTTCTTGCCCTGGGCGCCGGTGGCGGCGTTGGCGTTGCCACTGCTGACGATGACGGCCGCGGCTCTTCCTCTGCTGGCGAGCAGATGGTCACGGCTGATCTGCACCGGGGCGGCCGCGGCCAAGTTGGTGGTGAAGGTGGCGGCGGTGGGGACGGCGGCGCCGTCATCGGTGGCCAACAGGGCCAGGTCGAGGGCGCCCGACGCCTTGATCCCGGAAGCCAGGCCGGCGGCCACGAATCCCTTGGGGGTGGTGATGCTCATGGGTAGATACCCGCCATCGGAAGACCGGCTGTCTCCGGCAGCCCGAGGGCCAGGTTGGCACACTGGATGGCCTGCCCGGAAGCGCCCTTGATCAGATTGTCGATGGCGGCGATGGCCACCAGCCAGCCGGTGCGGGGATCCACCCGGACGGTGAGGTGGGCGCAGTTGGAGCCGGTGGTCGACTTGGTCGACGGAGGTGCCTCGCCGACCACCACGAACGGCTCATCCCAGTAGAAGCTGTCGAGGATGTCCAGGGCGTCGTTCGATGTCAGGGGGCTCGACCGGTCGGGAGACGGCGCCGGCCGGGCGTAACAGGTGGCCAGGATGCCCCGGACCATCGGGGCAAGATGGGGCGTGAAGAGCACCTCGGCTCCGAGACTCTGCTCCATCTCCGCGGTGTGCCGATGATCCAACAGGCCGTAGGCGGTGAAATCCTCATCGACGGTCCCGAAGTGGAGGTTGGCCTTCGGTGCCCGACCGGCCCCGGAGACTCCGCTAGCGGCATCGACGATGATCCCCGATGGCGAGATGACATCGGCCATCACGAACGGGGCCAGCGCCAGGATGGCCGCCGTCGGGTAGCACCCGGGGGCGGCGATCAGCCGGCTGGCGCGGAGTTCGTCACGATGGAGTTCCGGAAGCCCGTAGACGAAGTTCTCCAACAACTCCGGCGCTTCGTGGTTGGCCCGGTACCAGATCGGATAGAGATCAGGGTCGTGGAGCCGGAAGTCGGCCGCCAGGTCCACGATGACGCCGACCTCCGAGATCAGGTGGGGGACGATGCGCTGGGACTCGCCGTGAGGCAGGGCCAAAAAGACCAGGTCGAGGCCCTCGACCGCGGCGGGCTCGGTGGCGACATAGGCGAGTGAGGGGTAGGCGGCGGCCAAGGACGGCGTATGGAGGGCCACCCGTTCCCCGGCGTGGCTGCCGGCGGTGGCCACCACCACATCGAGGTCCGGATGGGCAGCACACAACCTGAGCAGCTCCACCCCGGCATACCCGGAGGCGCCGACCACCCCCACCGTTGTGCTCACCGGTGACCCGTTCCTTCCCTCATCCCGCAAGTATATGCACATTGACGCATGTTTATGCAATCGACTTTGGCCGGAGGGGTGGTCGGGACCCTTGACCCTCGGGAGCCATCTCGGTACCGTCGGTGGCATCCCGGATCGCGGAGCGCGGGGGACCACCGAAGGAAGCGCCGCCCCCAATGGCAATCCTCACGGAGTCCGATCATGCCCGCCTACAGTCAGCCTCACCCTTTGCCTGACCACCCCATGTCCGACGCGCCCGAGCCGGTCGTCGGCGGCTACGACGAACATCCGGCGGTGACCGTGTTGCTGAGCGGAGTACCCGAGTTCGGGCCCGCCTATCTGGCGCTGGTGGAAGCCTTCGACGATGACCCCGGCGGACCCGCGGTCTTTACCGAGCTGGCCGATTTCGTCTCCGAACGCCTGGTCGCCATCGAAGCCGAGCGACCGGTGCTCGAGCGGGCCCTCGCTGCGGTCGAGTCGGTGGCCACTGCCGGAGGCGAGGCTGACGAGCTGGTCGGCTACGCCTTCCTCGACAGCTTCTCGCCCGAGGACCGTCGCTTGATCGCTCCGTGGCTGGGCCCAGCTACACGATTGCTCCTCGACGAGTTGGACGCCGGAATGCCGTAGACCCGCCGGACCCGCCGGACCCGCCCGGAACGGCCGGCTGGACGGAGACCACCGCGCTCCCCCATACGCTCGTAGGCGCCCACCCCCGCCCGCCCAAGGAAGGAGCCCCGTGTCCACCGCTGGCCTCATGAACGGCACCCAACTGGCCAACGACATCTTGGACCGGACGGCGGAACGGGCGGCGGAGTTCCTGGCCCGGACCGGGGCCAAGCCGTGCCTGGCCACCGTGATCGTGGGAGACGACCCGGCTTCGGTCACCTACGTCAGGATGAAGGAGAACCGAAGCCACCGGGTCGGGATCGACTCTCGCCATACCGCGCTCCCGGCGACGGCGTCGACGCTGGACGTCGTCAGCGCGATCACCCGGCTCTCCGACGATCCGACGGTGCACGGCATCCTGTTGCAACACCCGAGCCCATCCCAGGTCGATGAGTCCGCCGCCTTCGAGGCGATCATTCCCGAGAAGGACGTCGACGGGGTCACCATGCACTCGTTCGCGGCCATGGCCCTCGGACGCCCAGGCTTCGTCTCCTGCACCCCGGGAGGGATCATCCGCCTCCTGGATACCTACGGGGCGGAGCTCTCGGGCCGGCACGCGGTGGTCATCGGGCGCAGCCCGATCCTGGGCAAGCCGGTGGGGATGCTGCTGCTGGGACGGGATGCCACCGTCACCTACTGCCACTCCAAGACCCGAGATCTGCCTTCGATCGTCAAGACCGCGGACATTCTGGTGGCGGCGGTCGGCCAGCCGAAATTCGTGAAGGGCGACTGGCTGAGTCCGGGCGTCGTGGTGATCGATGCCGGCTACAACCCGGGCAATGTCGGCGACGTGGATTTCGACCAGGCGATCGAGCGGGCCAGCCTCATCACCCCGGTGCCGGGAGGCGTGGGTCCAATGACCATCGCCCTCCTGATGGAGCAGACAGTGGATGCCGCCTTCCAGCAAACCGCCGCGTCATGAAGACGGGCGGGTTGTGACCCGGCCCGTGTCACTCTGCCCCTAGCGAAGCGCGGCTTTCCCGCCCGCTTCCACCGCGGCGATGCACCGGTTCCTCAGCTCGGCGAGCTCGGCGTCGTTGAGGGTGTGGTCAAGCGAACAGAACCGGAGCCGGTAGGCCAGGCTGCGCCGGCCACTGCCCACCACGTCGCCGCGGTAGACGTCGAACAGCTCGACTGACTCCAGATCCTCCCCGCCGGCCTGGCGAAGGACCCGCTCGACGGTGATGGCACTCACGTCGTCATCGACCGCGAAGGCCAAGTCGATGTCCGAGGACGGAAACCGGCTGATGGCCTGGGCGAGTTCCGGTCGGCGGGGCACCCGGTCGCGATCCAGGAGAACGCCGAGGTCCAGATCGAGCCAGCCGACCCGGCGGGACCGTCCGTCCCGTCCGAGCAGACCGAGGGAACCGACGATGAAGGGGTCCAGTTCACCGACCACCCCGAACTGGGTCGACGTGGTGGTGGAACCGACCTCACCGGGCGGGGTGCCCTCCACGCTCACCAATCCCGCCGACCGATAGCCGTGCAGCACCGCGCCCGGAGTCCCGGCGGCGGGCGCCATGTCCCAGTCGCCGATGGCCAGCCCCTCGGCGATGGCTCGCCAGGCGGCCACCGCGGTCCGGGCATCGTCCCCCTCGGCGCAGAACACCGCGCAAAGCCGTTCCGACATGTCCGCCGGAGGATCGGGATCGGGATCGGGATCGGCCGGCGACGTCTCCGGATACCGGAACACCGTCCCCACCTCGAAGAGCCGGAGGTCGCCCTGACGGCGCTCAGTGTTGTAGACCACCGCCCGCACCAGACCGGGGACCATCGAGGTCCGCAGGAACCGCTCGGAGTCCACCAGCGGGTTGGTGACTTCGATGTAGGGCGGATCGACCCGGGACAGGGTCTGGTCGAGCTCGCTCACGAAGGTGGTGGTCCAGGCTTCGGATGCGCCGAATCCGCAGAGCATGTCCTTCAGCCTCCGACGATCCTGCTGGTAGACGGTGAGCCGTCCGGGCTGGGGCCAGGCCGGCATCCGGCGTGGCAGTCGGGCATATCCGTAGGTGCGGGCCACCTCCTCGGTGATGTCCGCCTCGCCCATCGCCCCCGGGCGGATATCGGGTCGAAAGGTCGGAACCGTCACCGCCAGGATGCCGCCACCATCGGCCTCGCCATCGGAGGACACCTCCACCGAGGTGATCCCGATCGGCGACAACAGCGCAGAGATCTGGGAGGCGACGAAGCCGGTGCCCAACAGCTCGTTCACCCGGGCAACCCGCACCGTCAGCTCCACCGGCCCGGGTACGTTGCCCCGGATGTCAATGGACCCGGGTGCCACCACCGCGTCGTCCCCGGCGGTCAGGGCCAGGAGCTGGCAGAACCGATCGGCGGCCCGGTCGATACCCGCGGGATCGCATCCCCGCTCATACCGGGCCGAAGCCTCGGTCCGCAGGGCGAGCCGCTTCGAGGTACGGGCAATGGCCATCGGATCGAAGTAGGCGGTCTCGAGCAGCACCCGGTTGGTGCCGCTCCCGATCTCCGAGGACGCTCCGCCCATGATGCCGCCGATCCCGACCGGGGTCCCCTCCGCGTCGCAGATCAGGCAATCCTCACCGGTGTCCCCCAGCCCCGGACCCGGGCGGCCGAGCTCCCGGGCCACCCCGTCGAGGGTGGTGAGGGTCTCACCCTTGGCTGCCTTCCGGATGATCAGTCCCCCACCGCCCAGGCGATCGAGATCGTAGGGGTGGGTCGGCTGCCCGAGCTCGAGCATCACGTAGTTGGAGGCGTCGACGACATTGTTGATGGCCCGCATCCCGGCCAGCCGCAGCCGATCGGCCAGCCAGGTCGGCGACGGCCCGACCTGCACGCCGGTGATCACCCGGGCCGTGAACCGCGGGCACAACCCGGTGTCGTCGACCCGGACCGAGGTGAGGGACTCGACCGAGACCGGATCGCCGGCGCTGGTGCCCGCGCCCCCCGCCGCGGCCTGATCAACCTCGGGAATGACGAAGGGGAGACCCAGCCGGGCAGCCAGATCCCGGGCCACGCCGGCCATGCTCCAGGCATCGGGCCGGTTGGCTTCGACGGCGACGTCGAAGACCACATCGGGTTCGATCCCCATCGCCTCGGTGAACCGCTGGCCGGGATGGGCGCCGGCCACCCCGCTCAACACCATGATCCCGGCGCCGTCGTCCGACAGCCGGAGCTCCTGGCCCGAACACAGCATGCCGTTGGAGGCAACGCCCTTCATCTTGCGGCGGCCGATGGCGAACCCCCCAGGGAGCACCGCACCGACCGGTGCCAGCGGGACCAGGTCGCCGACGGCGAAGTTCCAGGCCCCGCACACCACCTCGACCGGACCATCGCCGGCGTCGACCACCACCCGCCGGATCTTGTCGGCCCCGGCGATGGGGGCGATCTCCTCGACCCGGGCCACCACCACGTCCTCCAGCCCCTCACCCACCCGCTCGATCTCCTCGACCACCAGCCCGAGGTCGTCAAGGGTGGCGGCCAGGTCGGCCGGTTCCCCGGCGAACGGGGCGAAGTCTCGGAGCCACGAAAGCGGTACGCGCACTACTGTCCTCTCACCATCGACGCATCAGAACTGCCGCAGGAAGCGGATGTCGTTCTCGTTCAGCGCCCGCATGTCGGCGATCTGGTGGCGCATCTGGGCACAGCGGTCGATGCCGAAGCCGAAGGCGTACCCGGTCCACTGGTCGCCGTCGATGCCCACCGCGTCGAACACCGCCGGGTCCACCATCCCGCAACCGCCGAGCTCGATCCAGCCGGTCTGGGAGCAGGTCCGGCAGCCGCTCCCGTGACAGATGGTGCAGGTCACCTCGAACTCGGCCGAGGGCTCGGTGAACGGGAAGTAGGCCGGGCGGAGCCTCGAATGGATGTCGGGACCGAAATAGGCGGTGGTGAACACCTCGATGGTGCCGGCCAGGTCGGCGAAGGTGATCCCCTTGTCCACCACCAGACCCTCGATCTGGTGAAAGACGGGGAGGTGGGAGGCGTCGGGGGTGTCCCGGCGGTAGCAGCGCCCGGGCATGACCGCATGGATGGGGAGACCGCCGGCGCCGCTGTCGCCGTCGCCGTCGCCTTGGCCGTGGGCCACCGCCGCCTCCATCAAATGGATCTGCACCGGCGACGTGTGGGTCCGGAGCAGGGTCGACTCCGGAGCACCCAGGTTCAGATAGAAGGTGTCCCACATCCCCCGGGCCGGGTGGGCCGGCGGGATGTTCAGGGCGCCGAAGTTGTACCAGTCGGTCTCGATGTCGGGACCTTCCGCCACCTCGAAGCCCATACCCACGAAGACGTCCTCCAGCGCATCCCGGGTCTGCGAAACCAGATGGAGATGGCCCCGGACCGATGGGGCGGCGGCCGGACCGGGAACGAACTCGGACAGATCGAGGAGGTCGGATTCCATCGCCGCCTCCATTTCCGCCAGCTGCAGTTCGGTGCGCCGGTGGTCCAAGAGATCGTCGATGGTGGTGCGGGCCTCGTGGAGGCGTTGCCCGAGTTCCTTGCGGGCCTCGGGATCGAGCTTCCCGAGCGACCGGTGGGCCTCGGACAACGGTGACTTCTTGCCGGCCACCTGGGTGGCGACCCGGGTGATGTCCTCGGTGGTGCTGGCCGCGGCGATGGCCGCCTGGGCGTCGGCGACCAGGGCCTCGATATCCGGAGCATCGCTCACCGTCGAGGGGCTCCGGGCTCGTTGTCCGGGTCTGTCGGGGCCGTTTCCACCTCCGGCATCGTAGAGCGCGGCTCACCGGGCCCGGTTCGCCGCTGTCGCAGGGCTTCGAAGCAGAGCACGGCCGCCGACACGCTCACGTTCAACGACTCGGCCTGGCCGGCCATCGGGATCGAGACCCGGGCGTCCAACGCCGCCACCACCTCGTCGCTCAGACCCGAGGCCTCATTCCCGAGCACGACCGCCACCCGTTGCCGCCAATCGAAGGCGGTGTAGTCGGTGCCTCCCCGCACCACCGTTCCCACCGTGGTGAAGCCACGCTGGTGCAGGTCTCCGATCACCGCCCGGGCGTCGCCACCCATCACGATGGGGGTGTGGAACACCGAGCCGGCCGACGCCCGAACCGTCTTCGGGTTGGTGGGGTCGACGGTGCCGTCGCAGCACACCACCGCGTCGACCCCGGAGGCGTCGGCGGTCCGGATCACCGTCCCGGCGTTGCCGGGGTCGCGGACATCGGCACACACCAACAGCATCGACGAGGAGGGCGCCACCTCCTCGATGGACGCCGGCACGAAGCCGACCACCGCCAGCACCGGCTGGGGGGTGACGGTATCGGCCACCCGCTCGATGACCCCGGAGGCGAGGTCGAAGACCCGGGCCCCGTGCTGGTAGGCGCGGGCCACCGCGTCAGCGACCGCCGGGTTCGACCGTCCCTCCGGGGCGACGTAGACCGATTCGACGACGGCGCCGGCTTCCAGGGCGACCGACAACAGTTCGGCACCCTCGACGACCAGGCAGCGGTCCGACCACCGCAGGCTGCGCTTCCGCAGCAACTGGCGGACCCGCTTGACCCGCTGATGCGTAAAGCTCAGCCCCGGCTGGTTCAGGAAGCAGCCTCGGCGGTCGCCTGGGCCTCGGCCAGCGCTTCCTCGGCCACCTTCACCAGGGAGGTGAACGCCTCGGGAGCGGTGACGGCCAGATCGGCCAGCACCTTGCGGTCGACTTCGACGTCGGCGGCGTGCAGCCCGGCGATGAGCCGGCTGTAGCTCATGCCGTTCAGGCGGGCGGCCGCATTGATCCTCTGGATCCAGAGCTTGCGGAACTCGCCCTTGCGAGCCCGGCGGTCGCGGTAGGCGTACTGCAACGAGTGCATCACCTGCTCGTTGGCGGCGCGGAACGAACGGCTCTTGTTGCCGTAGTAGCCCTGTGCCTGCTCGAGAACGGCGCGGTGGTGCTTCTTGGCGTGTACTGCGCGCTTCACTCGGGCCATGGGAACTCCTTTTCGTTGGGGGCGGTGTCGGTCGGATGGTGGTTGATCAGCCGACCGGATGAGATCCGCCGGCGGTCATTTCGGGAACTTGGGTCGGATGGAGTCGGGTTCGGGGCTAGCCGAAACCGACTTGGGTGCGATCGGAAGCCGGCGCTACATACCCAGCATTCGCTTGACTTGGCGTTCGTCTCCGGGAGCGAAGTCAGACTCGCGTCCCAATCGACGGGTTCGGGTGCTCGACTTCTTCTCCAGCAGATGGGATCGGAACGCCTTGCGACGGCGTAGCCGCCCGGTCCCGGTCACCTTGATCCGCTTGCGGGCTCCGCTGTCGGTCTTCATCTTCGGCATGGCGTCATCCCTCTCCTTCGATCTTCTCTTCGGCCGGAGGTTGCTCCTCTGCCGTTTCCGGTGCTGCAATTGCGGCGGCGGCTTCGGCGGGCGGTGTTCCCGCCGCCTCCTCCACCTTGGCCTCCTCCACCTTGGCCCCGTCGACCACCGGCGCCTCCTCCATCTTCGCCACCTCGACGACGGGGACCGCCTCGACCTCCGGGGCCACCGCGGGGGTCGAACCGTTGGCGTGGCTGCCACCCGACTTCGGGCCCCGGGATGCCGCCGACTGTTTCGCTCTCTTGTCCGGTGCCAGCACCATCACCATGTTTCGACCGTCGAGCCGGGGGTCCGATTCGGACTTGCCCATCCCCTCCATCTGCTCGGCAATGCGGTCGAGGATCTTCTTGCCCAGCTCAGGATGGAAGACCTCTCGGCCACGGAACATGATGGTGATCTTGACCTTGTGACCCTCTTCGAGGAACTTGGCCACCTGCCGGGTCTTGGTGTCGAAGTCGCCAGGCCCGATCTTCGGCCGGTACTTCATCTCCTTGATCCCGACGTGGACGGCCTTGCGCTTGGATTCCTTGGCCCGCTGGGCCGCATCGAACTTGAACTTTCCGTAGTCCATGATGCGGGCAACCGGTGGATTGGCCAGAGGCGCCACTTCGACCAAGTCGAGGTCGAGTTCCCGGGCGAGATTCAGCGCATCGGCGAGTGATTTGATCCCAAGTTGTTCACCGTCGGGGTCGACCAGGCGGACCTCACGGGCGCGGATTCGGTCGTTGATCCGTGGTTCATTGGTGGTGACGGTAGCTGCTATTTCGACTGCACTCCTATCTTCGGGCCACGGACTTCCCGTAACCTACGAATAAGGAGCGGAGCTGCCACCGGAACAATTACCAGCCAAAGCCAGCATCCGGACCCATGGACCCGACGCACTCGCCCAACGGGCTCATGGCCGGGTGGGAGTCGTAGACCGCGCGACTCCGCTTCCTCGTCTTGCACCCTTTAGGCTACCACCGTGAGCTCTCTCTGGACACCTGATGGCGAGCGACCGGTCGGCAAACCGACCGCTGGGGGTGTCCCTCCGGCTCCGGCGGGCTCGGCTCCGCCCTCGTCCGGCGGACAGGGCCCTCCCCCCGACGACCGCGAGCTGGCCGACCAGGTCGAGGCCATGCAGAGGGAACTGGCCAGCGCTCCGGTTGAGGTGGTGGTGGCCAATCACTGTTACGGGCTCTTCGAACTGGCCGCCGTCTACCTGTCCCAGGTGCCACCGCTCCTTCCGCAGTCGCGTCTGGCCATTGACGCGCTGGCCTGCCTGGTCGACGGCCTCAAGGGTCGGCTCGGCGAAGCCGAAGAGCCCCTCAAGGAAGGTCTCAGCCAGCTGCAGTTGGCCTATGTGCAGATCGACGCCGCCCAGCGGGCCGGCGAGCAGATGGCCACCTCCGCCGGCACCAACGGTGCCTCCGACGAACCGGCGGCCGGTCAAACGGCGGCCGGTGACGCGACGGCCGACGAACCGGCTCCCGGCGCATCCGAATCCCGCACGGAGGCCGAGCCCGGCGGGTGAGCGACCTCCCCGCTGACGGGCCCGGTCTCGATCCGACACCAGGCCCGCCCATCCACCCAACCCCCATCCAGGACCCGGCCGGACCCGGTCAGGCGCCCGCGGGGCCGATCGACGCATCCCGGGTTCGCAGCTTCATCGGCCTGTCCATCGGGCTGGTGGGGCCCCGGGCCAACCTCGCCGTCTCCGGGGTTCTGATCACCCTCTTCGTCCAGCAGCGGGCATCGGGCGCCTTGGCGGTCACCTTCGCCCTTACCGCCAACCGGCTGCTCAGCTGGGTCACCTATCCGCTGGTGGGCCGGTTGAGCGACCGCACCCGCAGCCGGGTGGGCCGGCGCACGCCGTACATGGCCGGAAGCCTCATCCTGATGGGTGCGGCAACCTGGATGTTCACCGTTGTCCGCGGCTACTGGATGCTGGTGGTGTTCATCCTCATCGCCAGACAGGCGGCCGCCATCTTCACGTTGACCAATGCCGCGGTGCTGCCCGAGGTGTTCGGCCGGAGCCGGTGGCTCAAGGCCCTCCTGCTCACCACCGTGCTGGGCACGGTGGCCAGTCTCGGGATCAAGGCCACCGTGATCGCCTCCTGGAAGCAGAGTGATCCGGCCACCTGGAACCTGCCCTTCCAGGTGGCGGCGGTCATCATGGCCGGCGTCGGGGTCGTCGTCCTGCTGCTGGTGAGGGAGGCACCCGCCGCCACCTTCGGGGCCGAAGCCGACCGTGGGGCCCGGGCCCGGCGGGTCCGGGACGAGCTTCGCTCGGTGCTGGCCGGTCCGAACGCCAAGGTGCTGGTCACCGGATCACTGCTGTTCTGGTCGGGCATCGGCTCGACGGCCTTCGTGGCGGTGCTGTTCTTCCAGCGGGTGCTGCATGCCGGGGCCAGCGCCCAGACGGTGGCGGGTTTGGCCACCGGGATCCCGGTGTTCTTCATCGGGATCGGTCTCGGGATCCCGTTCAGCCGGATCCTGTCGGCACGCCAGTTGGCCATCGGCGCGCCCCTGGTGGGTGCCGTACTCGCCGGGGTCCAGTACTTCGACACCCACCTCTGGCAGGCGGTGGTGCTGAGCTACATCGGCGCACCGTTCATCGGGGCCTACATCATCGTGCTGGCACCGATGCTGCTGCAGTTGCTCCCGCGGTCCGGTGGGCTCGGTGAGCGTCTCGGGATCCTGCTGTCACCCTTCAACCTGTGCAGTGTCGCCCTCGCCTACGTCGCCGCCACGGTGGTCGACGCCACCGGCAACTACCGGCTCATCTGGCTGTTCCCCGCCGCCACCGGGGTCGCCCACGCCACCGTCAACTGCTGGCTCAAGATCCCCCCGAAGAAGGCCTCGAGCCCCGACATGGTCAAACGCCTGTGGGAGTGGAGCATCGTCCAGGCCGAGTCGATGGCGGAGACCGGGATCGTGACCGGTCTGCTGGCCGCCCCCGTGCTCGGCGTGGTCACCAAGGAGGACGCCGACAGCGCAGTCATCGTCGACATGGCCCGGAAGATTCTGGGCAACCCCTACGAGGACGAGGACGGATCCGATTCGTCTTCCGACGCTGACCCCGCCGATCCCGCCGATCCCTCCGACCCGGGTGTGACCGGGGTCATCCAGGTCGGCGGCGGCCCGGTGGGCTCCGACTTGGGGATCGACCAGAAATCGGGTCCACGCACCGGGTCGGGAGCCGAGACCACCGGCTCGAGCTCGCGCTCGGGCTCGGCAACGGAGTCCTCCGAAGGTTCCGTCGCTACCCCGGCGGGCGGCGTGATGCCCATGGGATCGATCGACGGCACCCCGGTGGGCTCGGAAATCTCCCCGGACGCCGACCACGGGTCGGCGGACCAATCGCCCCGAGACTCGGCCGGCAAGGTCGCTCGCACATCGGGGGAGGACGCTGACGATGCTTCGGAGGCCCACTCGACCGGCGACCGCTTCACCAACACCGACTGAGCCGTCGGCTCCGACCAGGCGTCCGGCTCCGCCGCCGGCCAGGGTGCCGACTCCGATCCCGGTTCCGCCGGCGACGGATCCACGCGCTGGATACTCGAATCCGACCAGGAGGCAGGTTCGATCACCGTCCAGCGGGTTGCCTCGGCGAGGGCGTCGGCGTCGTCGTCGTCTTCTCCGAGCTTCGCCCTGACCGGTTCGCCGGCCTTCACCTCGGGAGCAACTGCGACAACCGCTACCTCCGCCACAACCGCCACCCCTGCCACTTCCACCACTGCCTCGACAACCTCCGGAACCGGCTCCGGTTCCGGAGCAAACTCAAGCTCGGGCTCTGGCTCCGGCTCCGACGCCTCGTCCACGGCGCCACGCCCCGCCGACATCCCCACCAGCGGCCGCACCGAGACCGCCTCGAGATGACCGAGGCGACCGGTGGATACCTCGATCGCCACCAGGGTCCCGACCGCGATCTGCCGGGAGCCGTCGGTGATGGCGGTGCAGTGGAACGGGAACCGCCGGGATTGCCCGTACTCCACCACGCCGAGCCCCCGGGCCTCATCGAACTCGCCCACCCGGCCGACCAGCGGGACGTGCCGGGCCGGTGGCAGGTCCACGATCCCGCTCCAGGTCGTCGACACCGCGCCTACCTCGATCTCAATGGACGATCTTGGACAGGGCCAGCTCGATGATGTCGGTGGCCCCCCGGTCCTTCAGGGCCGGGATCAGGGTATTGATCTCCGACTTCGGCACCACCGTCTCCACCGCGAACCCACTCTGGCCGAACAGCTCGGAGACAGTGGGCGACCGCAGGGACGGGAGCAGGTCGATGACATCGTTCAACTGGTCGGCCGCCACATTGAGCTTCACCAGCACCTTGCCTCTTGCCTCGAGCGCCCCCTGCAGGAGGGTGAAGAGCTGCTCCATGGCGTGCCGCTTGTCCGGGTCCTCGGCCGCCGCCCGGTTGGCGATGAGCTCGGTGTGGGAGACGAACAGGGTCTCGACGATCTTCAGCCCGGCGGCCCGGAGGGCGCGGCCGGTCTCGGTGATCTCCACCACGCAGTCAGCGATGTCCGGCACCTTGGCCTCGGTGGCCCCGTAGGAGAGGCTGACCTCGGCCCGCACCCCGTGCTTCTCCAGGAACCGGCGGGTCAGCTCCGGGTACTCGGTGGACACCCGCAGCGCTCCCCCCTTGCCGGTGCCGGAGGCGGCCAGATCGGCCACCGACGCCACCGGCGATTCCGTGGGCACCGCCAGCACCACCCGGACCGGCTGCGAGCTGGCCTTGGAGTACTGGAGGATCCCGAGGGTGGTGACCTCGCTCCCGCGTTCCTCCACCCAGTCCCGCCCGGTGATCCCGAGGTCGAACATCCCATCGGCCACATACAACGGGATCTCCTGGGGCCGCAGGATCCGCACCTCGTCGACCCGGGGGTCGTCGATGGTGGCCCGGTAGTCGACGTCAGAGGAACGGGTCACCGCCAGGTCGGCGGAGGCGAACAACTCCAGGGTGGCCTTCTCCAGCGACCCCTTGGGCAGCACCATCCGCAGCATGGTCAGTCCCCCACTTCCGGCAGCGTGTCCCGACCCAGCACCCCGAGCAGGCGGATCATCTCCAGGGCGGTCATCGCCGCCTCCCGGCCCTTGTTCGTCTCGTCCTCCTCCGAGCGCACCCACGCCTGCTCCACCGTGTCGGTGGTGAGGACGCCGAACACCACCGGGATGCCGGTGTCCAGCTGGACCTGCTGGATGCCGGCCGCGCACTGGCCGGCCACGAAGTCGTAGTGGCCGGTGTCGCCCCGGATGACCGCTCCCAGGCAGACCACCGCGTCGACGGCGCCGGACTCGGCGAACACCTTGGCCACCAGCGGCAGCTCGAACGCACCCGGGGCCCAGGCCACCGTCACCGTGCCCAGGTCGCAGCTGGCGTTCTTCAGGGCGTCGAGCGCCCCGGTCAGCAGCCGGTCGCTGATGCCGCCGTTGAACTCGGCACAGGCGAAGGCGATCCGGGGCCCGGCCCCGACGCCCAGACCACCGACCACACCCGCCCCGTCGACCGACCTGCCGACCAGGGCGGCGATCCGCTCCTTGGTCCCCGGCGCCAGCAGCGTCACGTCGGACTCAGTCATCGAGGCCCTCCAGCAGGTGGCCCATCCGGTCGCGCTTGGTCCGGAGGTACTCGATGTTCTCCGGGTTGGGGGTGGTCGGGATGTGCACCCGCTCCACGATGTCCAGGCCGAAGCCCTCCAGGCCGCCACGCTTGGTCGGGTTGTTGGTCATCAGCCGCATGGTGGTGACCCCGAGGTCCACCAGGATCTGGGCCCCGATGCCGTACTCCCGGGAGTCCTCGGGCAGCCCCAGCTCGAGGTTGGCGTCCACCGTGTCGAAGCCCTCCTCCTGGAGGCTGTAGGCGCGCAGCTTGTGGCCCAGGCCGATGCCCCGGCCCTCGTGGCCGCGCAGGTAGACGATCACGCCGCTGCCGTTCTCGGCCACCGCCGCCATCGCCCCGCGGAGCTGGGGCCCGCAGTCGCACCGGAGGGACCCGAACACGTCGCCGGTCAGGCATTCGCTGTGCACCCGGACCAGGACGTCCTCTTTGCCGTCCACCTCGCCCATCACCAGCGCCACGTGGTGCTCGCCGTCGAGCACCGACTCGAAGGCATGGGCGGTGAACTCCCCGAACTCGGTGGGGATGCGGGCGCTGGCGATCCGGCGGACCAGCTTGTCCTTGCGGCGCCGGTAGCGGATGAGGTCGGCGATGGAGATGAGCTGGAGGCCGTGCTTCTTGGAGAACACCTCGAGCTCGGCCAGGCGGGCCATGCCCGTCTTGTCCTCGCTGACCACTTCGCAGAGCACCCCGGCCGGGGACATCCCCGCCGCCCGGGCCAGGTCGACTGCCGCCTCGGTGTGGCCGGCCCGCTTGAGCACGCCGCCCGGGCGGTACCGGAGCGGGAAGATGTGGCCGGGACGGTTGAGGTCGGTCGGGCGGGTGTGGGGATCGGCCAGCGCCTTGATGGTGGCCGACCGGTCGGAGGCGGAGATCCCGGTGGAGGTGCCGTGGCGGAAGTCGACGCTCACCGTGAAGGCGGTGCGCTGGACCTCGGTGTTGGTGGAGACCATGAGGGGCAGATCCAGCTGCTCCACCCGCTCGGGGGTGAGCGGCACGCAGATGAGGCCGGAGGTGTGGGCCAGGAAGAAGGCGATCTTCTCGGGGGTGACGGCGTCGGCCGCCATGATCAGGTCGCCCTCGTTCTCGCGGTCCTCGTCGTCGACGACCACCACGATCTCCCCGCGCGACACTGCGGCGATCGCATCCTCCACCGGCGAAAAGGCCATCGACCCTCGGTCTCCCTCTACACCCTGGGGGGAGAGAGTTCCACCCTCAGGTCACCCTCCAGGTTAGTGGTGGACCGTATGGTCCCCCGCCATAGCCCGTCGAGGGTGGAGGCCCCGGGGCCGGCGAACAGCGGGCGGGCGTCATCCCCGCCGAACAGGGCCGGGGCCAGGTAGAGCACATAGCGGTCCACCAGGCCGGCGGCGTGGAAGGCGTGGGCCACTCCGGCGCCCCCCTCCACCAGCACCTGCAGCACCCCCCGGTCGCCCAGTTCGGTGAGCACCATCCCCAGGTCGCCGTCGAGCTCCAATGCCGGGAGGACGGCGGCACCGTCCGGCACGTGGCCGAGCACCACCCGGAGCGGTTGCTCCGACGGGCCGCGGCAGTCGGGGTCGTCGTCGGGAAGCCGGACGGTCAGGCTCGGATCATCGGCCCGCACCGTGCCCGCCCCCACCAGCACCGCGTCCGACCGGGCCCGCAACCGGTGGGCGTCGGCCCGGGCCGCCGCCCCGGTGATCCACCGGCTCGACCCGTCCGGGGCCGCGATCCGGCCATCGAGGGTGGCGGCCAGTTTCAGCACCACCCACGGCCGCCCGGTCCGTCGATGGTGGAGGTAGGGGGCGAGCTGGTCGGCCACCTGGTCGGCGGCCACCCCCACGTCCACCTCCACCCCGGCCTGGCGCAGGAAGTCGATGCCCCGGCCCGACACCTGGGGGTCGGGGTCCT
>DASZIT010000119.1:0-42731 GCA_035948855.1 Acidimicrobiales bacterium
TTCACCCGTGGAACTGGTCGATAGAGGACGTAGACGTGGTTGGTTCCCGCATCAGTCGGATCATCGGAGTCGAGTGTGCCCGACCAGGCCCGATGGAAGCCGACCTTTTCGAGGGCCCGCCATGAACGACGGTTGTTCTCATTGATGCTCACGACGACCGCGTCGATATCGGGATAGTGATCCCAACTCTCGCTGACGAAGCGAGCGATCAATTCGGGTCCAAGTCCACGCCCGATGAAGCGCTCGACACCGATGAGGTAATCGATACCGACCGCATTGTTCGGGGTTCCCGTCACCGAAAGCGTCGACTGCCATGCGGGGTTGTCAGCTAGCTTGTAACGCTGGATGAGTCCTAACGGCTGACCCTCGCGCTCGATGATGCGCACCTCGCTCGAATCGGTTCCGTCGACGATCGGCCCATAGCGCTCCTCGATCGCGCCGGCGTCCGTTTCCTCGCCCCACCAGATTTCTACGTGCGGAGCGCTGAACCATTCCGACAGCAAGGCAAAGTCTTGGCGAGCGAGCGAACGAAATGCGAATTCATCAGAGACCATGTTGGCAAGACCTTCTTATTTGGCCGGCTAGACAGCTTGCTGGCTCCTGTTTACTAGTCAACACGAACTACGGTCGTCCTTAGGGTCGCAGGACGTAACCGGAGCCCTTGGACAGTGTGGATCATGCGCGACCCGTGGACTTTGAGCTTGTGTCGCAGAGAGATCACGTGGACCTCGAGGAGATGACGATCGGCGCCGTATTTCCATACCTGGCCGAAGAGTTGTTCCTTGTACACGACTCGATCGCTTTGGCGCACGAGGACGGCGAGGATGTTGAACTCGGTGGCGGTGAGGCGGATCGGAGACCGTGCCCTCGTCACCGCCCCAACACTTCGTCGCCGACGAGATCACCGCACTCCCAAACTTGGGCGAGGCACGGCGGTTTGTTACTGGCGCTCTCGGTGGCGCGCGGTGGCCGCCCGGGCGACAAGTAGCTCGGCTGAATCATCGGGCTGCAACTCGGCAAAGCCAATCGATACCGAACCGTGCCCGGGGGCCTCTTCCAGGGCAGTCTTTATGAAGCCAAAGCACTTGGGCGCTTCGGCAATGTGCATCCCCGGGATAACGCAGATGAATTCATCTTCCCCATAGCGAATGATCAGGTCATAGGAGCGCAGATTTGTCCTCAAGGTAGAGGCGACGTCAAGCAGTATCCGGTGGCCAGCAGTTTGGCCGCGCGAACCGTTGATTGCCTGTAGGTGCTCAACCTCGACGAATGCCAGTACGAGGGGTTGTCGTGCCCGTATTACCCTCGCTATCTCTCGTTCCATCGCTAAAAGGCCTGCGTCTCGGAGATACACGCCTCTGACGTCATCCACGGTCGCGTAATCCTTTGCGTCCACCCCACGATCGGACAATGCAGTACTGCGATCCTGTTCGGCCTGAGAGCGTTCGCTTCTCACTGCTCCACGCTCCCGCGAGGGTCCCTTCCGGTCGGCGGGGTGAAGCCGGGCTTGTGCTGACCGGTCGAGAGTGTCCGCTGAGGCCAAATTTCGTCGTTCGGCGGCTTCGTCTGGTCGTTCGGCGGCTTCGTCTCGCGGTTCGGCGGCTTCGTCTCGTCGCTCCCCAGGGCGGTCCCGCTGCTCGCCCGTCTGATCTCGGTGCTCAGCGGCCATTGGTTTTCAGCGCTGCCAGCCGGCGAAGGCGAGGAAAGTGGCCGGGCGTAACTTCGCGATCCATTTGCGGGATTCCTCGTGGAGTGTGCTTCGTCTGAAAACCGGTCACGCGTTGGAACGCAGCCAATGGTTCAGGCAAGCGATGAGGTTTGTGTTCTGTCTTGACTGGCATCGATTGAAGACTCAGCTCCTAACTCCACGTTCTCTAGCAATAGGCCGGTGGTCTGAATTCGACGTGGCCCAGGGGCGGCACCAGTCAAATTTCGCGGATGGATGTCTCGATTGTCATCCGGGTTACGAGTGAATCTCAGGGCAC
Source organism: Acidimicrobiales bacterium (assembly GCA_035948855.1). Classification (GTDB taxonomy): domain Bacteria; phylum Actinomycetota; class Acidimicrobiia; order Acidimicrobiales; family RAAP-2; genus DASZIT01. The sequence goes on from DASZIT010000119.1 coordinate 1,986, forward strand.
CGTTCGGGCGGCACCTTCTAGTGACGACCCATCGATCGGGTGGGCTTGAAATCACCCGATCGAGTGGCCACTCGAGGGGTTGGAGCGGAGACGACTTGACCTACACTTGCGCAAGTAAGGCATTCCGGCCCCTCCAAGGAGGCCACGACGAGCGACGACCACCTTCAGCGACAGCTCGACTCGCTCCACGCCATATCTGTTGAGATTGCCGCCCTCCATGAAATGTCTGAAATCCACGAACGAGCCCTGTCTTATTGCCGGGAGCTCACGGCCTCCGAAATTGCCTTTACGGGCTTGCTCGTCGACGGTCCCCGGGTGATGGACGTGGCTGCGATCAGTGGCTTCGGACGCGTCGATCAACGGTTCTACGACCAATTCCACAAGATGACCCTTCGGTCGAGTGTCGTGGGCGTAACCATCAGGGAGCAGCGTTCGAACATCTCCAACGACGTTGCCCACGACCCTCAGAGTGTGGGCGTTCCACAGGGGCATCCGCCGGTACGCAGGTTTCTCGGAGTTCCACTTCTCGTCGGGACGAAGATGATCGGCATGATCGGCGTCGCCAACAAGGCCGAAGGATATGCCCTCGACGACGAACGCCTTCTCTCGACGCTCGCCAATCAGGTGGCAGTCGCGATCGAGAATGCCCGCCTCTACGAGCAACAGGGAGAGATGATCTCCAGTTTGCAACAGCTGCATGAGCGCCTGAGCGTGGCGGAGCGAACTCAGTTGCTCGCCCGCGAGCGTGAGCGTATTGCCGGAGATCTTCACGACCGGATCGAACAAGAAATATTCTCGATCGGGCTGGGGATCAACTCACTTCTCGAACGCGATGCCCTCGACCCGTCGATCGCGGAACAGTTTCGGGCCACTCGCCAACTCGTGGTCGCGATGGCAGACGAGGTGAGAAAGGTCATCTTCGCCCTCGCCGTGCCCGGTCGCGGTAGCGACGATCTCACGTCCAGCGTGCAATCATTGCTCCGCGACCTCGAGCGCCGATCGGACATCAAGGCCCACCTGGTGGCAGGCGGTACAACGCCATCCGGCCTTGAGCAGGTCTCGGACGTGCTCTTTTCGGTCATCAAAGAAGCGATCGCAAATGTGGAGCGGCACGCGGAGGCACGCGCGGTGCTCGTCAGCATCCGACACGAAGATGACAGAGTCGATGTCGTCGTTCAAGACGACGGAGCAGGAGTCACTGATCTCGTCCTGCGCACCTTCAAGGACAGCTACCTGCACTATGGATTGCGGCACATGCGCGAGAAAATATTATCTCTGGGGGGGACTTTCGAGATTGTCAAGGGTGAGGAAAGCGGAACGATCGTTCGACTGAGCGTCCCGGTGCCAACACACACAACATGATTCGTATCGCAATCATCGACGATCACGAAATGGTCCGTGAAGGCTTACGGGCGATCCTGGACACCGAGCCGGACTTCGACGTCGTGGCCGAGAGCGGGACGGCCGACGACGTCGTCCAGCTCGTCGGTGCGGCGAATCCTGAGGTCATTCTCCTCGACGCTCGGCTTCCGGGATTGAGCGGACCAGCGGCATGCCGACTCCTCGCAGCATCCCACCCGGAGGTGGCCGTCCTGATCATTTCGACCTACTCCGACGATGAGCTGGTGGATGAATGCATCAGAGCCGGAGCCAGGGGCTACCTCATCAAGGACATCGAGCGCTTCTCGCTCAAGGAGAGCATCCGAGCCGTACACCGCGGCGAGGGCGCGGTGTCGCCGGCAGTGGCCGGCAAGGTCCTCGATCGCCTGCGCAGCGCCGAGAATGCAGAGACACCTACCGAACCGAAGCTCAGTGAGAGTCAACGGGAGATTCTTCGATTGATCGCCGAGGGATACTCGAACCGGGAGATTGCGTCAAGGGTGTACCTCAGCGAGAACACCGTGAAGTCCCATGTCCAGGAGATCTTCCGCAAGCTGGATGTTCGCAATCGCGTTGAGGCGGCGATTCTTGCCACCAAAGAGGGCTGGCTCTGAGGCAAAGAGCTCCCGGCACGACGCCAGCCTCGGGGTTGCCTCAAAGCTGGAGGTCAGGGACCCAGAGGGCCTGATGAATGAGAAGTCACACCTCCATGGTGAAATGGAGGCATGACCCTCACGCAGGCCCGGCCGCCCGGGGTGCTGAACACCTTCCATCCGGCGGTGGCTCGGTGGTTCGATCGCCAATTTCCGGCAGGCCCCTCGGAGCCCCAGGTGGAAGGCTGGCCGCGGATCCGCAGCGGCGCCGACGTGTTGATTGCCGCGCCCACCGGGTCCGGCAAGACGTTGACCGGTTTCCTGGTCGCCATCGACGCCCTCTACCGGGCCCATGCCGCGGGTGAGGCGGTCGATGGGGCCCGGGTGGTCTATGTATCGCCGCTGAAGGCGCTGGCCGTCGACGTCCACCAGAACCTCGAGCGGCCCCTGGCCGAGATCGCCGCCATCGCCGATGAGCTGGGTCTCAGCGCCCCGAACCTGACCATCGGGGTGCGGACCGGTGACACCCCTGCCTCCGCCCGAACCGCCATGGTGGCCAAACCGCCGACCTTCCTGGTCACCACCCCCGAGAGCCTGTACCTCCTGGTCACCGCGGCCAAGAGCCGGCAGATGCTCGGATCGGTGGAGACGGTGATCGTCGACGAAATCCACGCCATGGCGCGGGACAAGCGGGGGTCGCACCTGACCCTCACCCTCGAGCGGCTCGATCACGTCAACCTCGGGGATCGCCGTCCGCAGCGCATAGGCCTCTCCGCCACCCAACGCCCGATCGAGCGGGTGGCCGAGCTCCTGACCGGCATCGACGCTGAATCCGGCGAGTCCCGGCCAACGGCGATCGTTGACTGCGGGCACCGGCGTGACCTCCATCTCTCGGTCGAGGTGCCCGGAAGCGAGCTGGGAGCGGTGGCGTCCACCGAGCAGTTCGGGGAGGTGATCGACCAGATCGCCGAGCATGTGCGTGGGCACCGGACGACCCTGGTGTTCGTCAATACCCGGCGGATGTCGGAGCGCCTAGCCCACCTGCTGGGGGAACGCCTCGGTGCCGACGATGTGGCCGCCCACCACGGGAGCCTGTCCAAAGAGCGACGGCTGAGGGTGGAGGAGCGCCTCCGGGCCGGGGAGCTGCGGGCGCTGGTGGCCACCGCCTCACTCGAGCTTGGCATCGACATCGGGCCGGTGGAACTGGTGTGCCAGGTGGGTTCGCCCCGGAGCATCGCCACCATGCTCCAGCGCGCCGGTCGGTCCAACCACTCGCTGGCCGGGGTGCCCGAAGCCATTGTCTTTCCCCTCACCCGGGACGAGTTGGTCGAATGCGCCGCCCTCCTGGCATCGGTGCGATCGGGAGACCTCGACGCCACGGTGATGCCCGAGGCCCCGCTGGACATCCTGGCCCAGCACGTGGTGGCCGAGGTGGCGGCGGCCGAGGAGTGGCGCGAGGACGATCTCTTCGATCTGTTTCGCCGAGCGGCTCCCTACGCCCGGCTCGAACGGAGCGATTTCGACGCGGTGGTGCAACTGCTGTCCGAGGGCATCGAGACAGGTCGGGGACAGCGAATGTCCTACCTCCACCGGGACCGGGTCAACGGCGTGGTCCGACCCCGGCGCGGGGCCCGGCTGGCTGCGCTGACCAGCGGCGGGGCCATCGCCGAGGTTGGCGACTACCGGGTGCTGGCCGAGCCGGGGGACACGCCGATCGGCACCGTGAACGAGGACTTTGCCATCGAGTCGATGGTGGGCGACGTGTTTCTGCTCGGAACCCACTCGTGGCGGATACGCCGGGTGGAACAGGGAGTGGTCCGGGTCACCGACGCCGAGGGCATGCATCCCACCATCCCGTTCTGGGTCGGCGAGGCCCCGAGCCGGACCAAAGAACTCTCCCGCAGTGTCTCCGACCTGCGGGGCCAGGTGGCCGACCTGCTGATCTCCGGAGAGGGCGACGGCAACGGTGGCGTCCCCCCGGTCGAGTCGCGGCGGGCCGCCCGTCAGCACGTGATAGATGCCACCGGGTTGGGGGAGGGGGCAGCCACCCAGCTGGTCGACTATCTGGCCATCGCCCGGGCCGGTCTCGGGGTGGTGCCCACGCTGGATGACATCGTCTTCGAGCGGTTCTTCGACGAGGCCGGCGGGATGCAACTGGTGGTGCACGCTCCGTTCGGGGGCCGCATCAACAAGGCACTGGGGTTGGCCCTCCGGAAGCGGTTCTGCGCCACCTTCGACTTCGAGCTCCAGGCCGCGGCCAACGACGACGCGGTGGTGCTCTCGCTCGGTCCGCAACACAGCTTCGCGCTGGACAGCGTGCCGGACTTTCTCCGATCGGCGACGCTGGAGACGGTGCTGACCCAGGCGGTGTTGACCTCACCGCTCTTCGCCGCCCGCTGGCGCTGGAACCTCAACCGGGCGCTGGCCGTGTTGCGGTTCCGGGGTGGCAAGCGGAACCCACTCCCCATTCAGAGGATGGAGTCCGACGACCTGATGGCCGCGGTGTTTCCCGCCCTGGCCGCCTGTCAGGAGAACGTGGTGCCCGGGCCGGTGGTGGTTCCCGATCACGTGCTGGTGCGCCAGACGATGGACGACTGCCTCCACGAGGCGATGGATATCGACGGGCTGGTCGAGGCGGTACGGGCCATGGAGCAGGGGTCGGTTCGCCTCCACTTCGTCGACTCGGTCGAGCCGTCGGTGCTGGCTCACGAGATCCTGAACGGGAAGCCCTTCACCTTCCTGGACGATGCCCCGCTGGAGGAGCGCAGGACCCGGGCCGTGCAGCTCCGCCGGGGCCTGCCGCTGGAGCAGGCCGAGCTCGGTCGCCTCGATGCCGACGCGGTGGTTCGGATCCGGAGCGAGGCGGCGCCGGACGTCCGGGACCCGGAGGAGCTCCACGATCTGTTGTTGTCCTACGTCATCACCCGGCCGGTGAACGAGTGGCAGCCAATGTTCGACGCACTGGTGGCGTCGGGACGGGCCATGGAAATCGATCCGCTTGGTCCGGACGCGGCCGGGTTGTGGTGCGTGTTGGAGCGGAGACCGTGGGTAGAGGCCCTCGTGCCTGGCGGTCGGTTCCGTCCGGATCTGGCGCTTCCACCGGCCCTCGTCTCCGAGGGCGCCAGCCGGGATATCGAGCCCGATGCCGCGGTGACGACCGCGGTGCGGGGCCATCTGGACGTCACCGGGCCCGTCACCGTCTCGAAGCTGGCGGCGCGTCTCGGGCTCCCGGAATCCCGGGTCCGGGTCGGCCTGGCCCGGGCCGAGGCCGAGGGATTCGCCCTTCGAGGGCGCTTCGACCCGGCGTTGACCGACGAGGAGCAGTGGTGCGCCCGGAGGCTGTTGGCCCGGATCCACGCCTCCACCCATGCCCGCCTCCGTCGGGAGATCGAACCGGTAGCCCCCCAAGAGTTCATGCGATTTCTGCTCGAGTGGCAGCACCTCACTCCGGGAACCCAGGTGGAGGGACGGGCCGGTGTCTTGTCCGTCATCGATCAGCTCCAAGGGTTCGAGTTGGCCGCCGGGGCGTGGGAGGAGTCGGTGTTTCCGGCCCGGGTCAGCCAGTACCAAGGCCAATGGCTCCAGGACCTGTGCCTGTCCGGCGAGGTGGCGTGGGGACGCCTATCGGTGCGGCCGTCGTCCGAGGGGGAGGCGCCGGGTCGGGGTTCGTCGACCCCGTCGCGGGCGACCCCGATCACCTTCACGGTGCGAGACGACCTGGCGTGGCTGATGCAAGCCATTCGAGGGGAGGCGAGCCCGAACGATCCGGTCCACGGAGCCGCGCACGACATCCTCGAAGTACTGCAGTCCCGTGGAGCGCTGTTCCACTCGGAGTTGCGGGCGATGACCGGTCGGCTGCCGGTTGAGGTGGAGGAGGGTTTGTGGGACCTGGTGGCCCGGGGTCTGGTCACCTCGGACGGGTTTCAGGCGGTGCGCTCGCTGTGGTCGGCGCGCGAGACGTGGCGACGGCGGCACCGGAGCGACGCCCGCAGTCGCCTGGGCAGCCAGCGGGCGCAGACGTTGCGGGCGGGCGGCGAGGGTCGCTGGGCCCTCCTACCGGGGATGACTGTTGCTGACGGCGGTGCGCGGCCGGGAGACGAGTTGGATCCGGACGGCCTGGCCGAGAATGTCGCCGCCCAGCTGCTCGCCCGCTGGGGAGTGGTGTTTTGGGACCTGACCGTGCGCGAGTCACTCGCTGTCCCCTGGCGAGAGGTCATGTGGGCGCTGCGCCGGTTCGAGGCACGGGGGCTGGTGCGCGGTGGCCGCTTCGTCACCGGTTTCTCCGGCGAGCAGTACGCGCTCCCCGAGGCTGTCGACCATCTCCGCCGGGTCCGGCGCGCCGGGCAAACCGGTGGAATTGTCCGCGTGAACGCGGCCGACCCGCTCAACCTGATCGGCACGGTGGTCGGCGGCGATCGGGTCCCGGCGGTTCGGAACCGGTGGGTGGCCTACCGCGACGGAGCGCCGATCCAGGAGGACTCGGGTACCGACGAAGATCGGGCCCTGACCGCCTTGGTCACCTGAGCTTCAGGCTTCTCCGGCCGAGTCCGGGCGGCGGCAAAGCCGCCCGCCGCCAGGCGGAGCACGGGCACGCTCCAGCCAGGCTGCGACGTGGTCCCAGGCCCGAGGTCAGAACATTCAGAAGTGGTGCACCACCTCTCACACTAACTCCAGTTCTGGGACAGATGGCCCCGCAAAACGGGCTCGCACTTGCATCTCGCACTCGCATTTGAGGTCGGCACTGTACGCTGCCGCGATGTCACGGGACGGGGCGATTGATCGTCGCCAATTCCTCAAGTCCGCCGCGGTGGTGGCCGGAGCCGCGGCCACCAGTGCATCGATGGCCGGCTGCTCGTCCACCTCGGTCGCACGATCCCCGGCGAAGGCAGGTATCTGGCAGGAGTTGGGTCGGCACCTGAGGGGTCCGTTGCTCCGGCCTGGCGATCCTCGATTTCGGGCGTTAGCCCGACCGTATAACGCCCGGTACGCCGACGTTCAGCCCCGGGGGATCGCCATATGTCAGACGAATGGTGACGTCAGCCAATGCATCCTCTGGGCGCGCAGTCATCACGTCCCCTTCGCGGTGCGATCCGGCGGGCACAGCTACGGCGGGTTCTCGGCTACGTCGGGGCTGCTGATCAGTTTGAAGGAGATGGACAGCGTGAACGTGGATGCAGCCAGCGGCACTGTCCGGCTGGCGAGCGGTGTCCAGAACCGGGATCTGACCGGCTTAGTGGGTAGCCGCGGGCTCATGGTTCCAACTGGACGCTGCCCGACCGTTGGGGTCGGCGGATTTATGCTCGGCGGGGGCTTCGGCTTCAACTCCCGCTATCTCGGCCTAGCGGTGGACAAGCTGGTCAGCACCACAATGGTCACTGCCGACGGGAGACAAGTGACCGCCGACGCCGATACCAATACCGATCTGTTCTGGGCCCTCAGGGGTGGTGGCGGCGGGAACTTCGGGGTAAACCTCGATTACACGGTCGCCACCACGCCCGTAGGCGCAATTTCGGTCTACAAGCTCGGCTGGGCATGGGAACAGGCCCCGGCTGTGATGACCGCTTTCAACCAACTCATGGCCGAGGCCCCCGACCGGCTCTCGGCCCGGATCGGCCTCGACGTGACGGGCACGACTCCCCCGACCAAAGACCGGAGTGCACTGGGTGTGAGCGCGCTCGGCCAGTGGTTCGGCACGCCCGAGGAGCTTGAGGCGCTCCTGGCGCCCGTTCTCGGAGCCGCTGCACCGATCTCTAAGGTGATCGAATCCCTCCCTTACGAGAAGGCGCTCGAGTTCTTCGCGTCCAATGTTCCCACCGGCTCGTTCACCGAGAAGTCGTCGTACGTCGGGCCCTCCGGCTTTGGCGCTTCCTGCGTCGAGACGGCCATGAGCTGGGTTGAGCGTTGGCCAGGCAGCGCCAATAGCTCGGCTGTGGGCTTCACACTGTTCGCCTGGGGGGGTGCGATGAACCGGCCGGCGGCCATCGACACCGCGTTCGTGCACCGGGACGCTTCCTGGTTGGCAGTAGTCGGGAGCTCCTGGGGCAGTTCGGATACTCAGGAAGTCATCGACGCGAATTTGGTCTACGCCGACGATTTCTACCAGGCGCTCACCCCTTTCGTCACCGATCAGGCGTACCAAAACTTCATCGACCCTTCCCTGCCCAACTGGCAGACCGCCTATTACGGAGAGAATCTCCCGCGCCTTATGCAAGCCAAGTTCGACTGGGATCCGGACAACGTCTTCACTTTTGCCCAATCCGTTCCGGTGGGAGCCTGAACGCAACATTTCGGGAATCCAGGTGGCGATTTGGAACTCCAAGGTGGCCGCGGCATGCTGCCCCGATGACTGACACCACCAGGACGTCGAGAATCCCGGCCCGCCGGGCCCTCCGGGTTCCGGAGATCACTGTCTACTTCTGGGTCATCAAAGGCCTGTCGACAGCCCTGGGGGAGTCGACGTCGGACTATCTGGTCCATGCCATGAGCCCGGCCGCCGCGGTGGGACTTGGGTTTGTCGGTTTTGTGGTCGCGCTGGGCCTGCAGTTCAGGATGCGCCGGTACGTGGCGTGGACGTATTGGTTCGCGGTCGTCATGGTCGGAGTGTTCGGCACCATGTGTGCGGACGTGCTCCACGTTGGGTTCAACGTGCCCTACGCGGCGTCGGCTCCCTTCTTCGCCGTCGTACTCGTCGTGGTGTTCGTCACCTGGCAGAAGTACGAGAAGACGCTCTCGATCCACAGCATCGATACCCCGCGGCGAGAGCTGTTCTACTGGGCGGCGGTGGTTGCCACCTTCGCCCTGGGCACCGCGGTCGGGGATCTGACTGCCATTACCTTCCACCTGGGCTACGGCTTCTCGTTCATTCTCTTCGCCGGGGTGATCACCATTCCGGCGGTGGGGTTCTGGCGCTTCAATTGGAACCCGATCTTCTCGTTCTGGTTCGCCTACGTCATCACCCGTCCGCTGGGTGCGTCGTTCGCCGACTGGGCAGGCAAGCCGACCATCCTGGGCGGCATGGGGTGGGGCGATGGACGGGTGAGCCTGGTCCTTCTCGCCGTGATCGTCTGCATGGTGGCGTACCTGGCCGCCTCCAAGAGAGATCTCCAGACGCACTGGGCAGACACCCACGACCGGGTATGAATCAACGCCTGGGTGAGAATTGCCCGTCGGGCGGGGCGCCGGGAGTACCGCGCTGACTGACCAGGTGACCTGCCCCAACCCCAGCTCAAGGTGTCGAGATGAACCCGCCGGCGGGGTCGGTCATGACCGACAGGTGGAGGACGATCAACCCCCGGATCCACCCTGGGGTTGACGCCACCGAAGGCGGGAATCGGGACACTGGACCCATGTCCACTACTGATTACATCGTCAATGGCCTTCTCATCGCTCTGGTCATCCGCCAGATCCTCGGGAAGAAACTCACGGCCTTCGGCCTCATCTGGCCGGTCGGGGTCGTGGTCTGGGCCGGCTACTCATATCTGCACGGCATCCCCACCGCCGGCAATGATGTAGTGCTGGTCGTGACCGGGATCACCGTCGGGGCGACCCTCGGAGTCTTGTGTGGTGCCTACACCCATCTGCACCCGCAGGCCAACGGCAGCTTCCTCGCCAAAGCCGGCTTTGTCGCCGCCGCCTTGTGGATCGTCGGGGTGGGTTCCCGCTTGGCCTTCGAGCTGTACGCCACCCACGGGGGAGGGGCATCCATCGCCCACTTCAGTGCCACCCACAGCATCACGTCGGCCGAGGCCTGGACATCGGCGCTCATCCTCATGGCCTTCGCCGAAGTTCTCAGCCGAACCGGGGTGCTGGCCTGGAGGGCCCGTTCCTCCTTGGTCCGGACCCGGCCCCTCCCGGTCGCGGTTGAAACTCCCCGCCGACCGATGGTGGAGTCGGGCATCATGGGTGCGAGTGAACGTCACCGCTGACACCCGGCTGATCCTGGGGGACCCCCCGCTGCGCACCGCCCTGCGCATTGCCGGGCTCGTCGCCTTGGTGGCGACAGTCGCACCCGAGGCTCACCTCGGGGTGAACGGAACCCACCTCGAGCGCCTGGTGCTGATGGTGGTGGCGGTGACCGCCTGGATCGGCTGGCTGGTGGCCCGGGCGGAGGACCGCAAGGTGGCGACCGGGACAGCACTGGTCTGCCTGGGGGCGGCCGGTGGGGCCCTCGCCCCGATCGCTCCGGCCGCCATCGCCTTCTCGGCCGTCGCCGGGGTGGGAGCCGCGATGGCCTTCGACCTTCCGGTGGCCGTGATGTTCGGGGCGGCCGGGCCCGCGGCCCATCTGGTGGCGGCCGCTGCCTATGGGCACTCGTTCACCCCGGTGGCCGGGAGCGCCGCCGCAGCCATGGGTGGCCTGGTCATCGGGACCAGCCGGCGACAGGTGCACGAGCAGGCCGAGCAGAAGGTTCAGGTCGCGGTGGAACGGGAACGAGCCTCGGTGGAGCACGACCGGGCGGAGCTACTGGCCGAACGCAACCGACTGGCCCGGGAGATCCACGATGTCCTCGCCCACACGCTGGGGGCGCTTTCGGTCCAGTTGGAGGCCCTCAACTCGGGGATCGGGACCGAGGACAGCCAGCAGCTCCACGAAGGGCTGGGCCAGACCCGGCGACTGGTCACCGAAGGTCTCCGCGAAGCCCGCCGGGCGGTCACCGCACTTCGGGACGACGCCGCGCCACTCCCCGAGCAACTGAAAGAGCTCTGTACCGAGAGCGGAGCCGAGCTGAGCATCATCGGTGCCTACCGGGCACTGACCCCGCACGTCGCACTCGCCCTCTACCGGATCGCCCAGGAAGCGCTCACCAACGCCACCAAGCACGCACCCGGCGCACCGGTTTCGGTCGAGTTGGCCTTTACGCCGGGCGCCGTGCGCATCGTCATTGTCAATGCCGAGCCCGTTGGGCCGTCTCGCGCCGACACCGGCGACGGTGGCGGCTATGGGCTCCAGGGCATGCGGGAGCGGGTGCTGCTCCTCGGCGGGGTGTTCGACGCCGGCCCGTCGGCGCCGGGATGGCGGGTCGAGGCGAAGTTGCCGGCATGAAGGTCGTGATCGCCGACGACCAGCGGGTCGTGCGCGAGGGCCTGGCCACCATCGTGGGCAGCCTGCCGGGCTTCGAGGTGGTGGGGCTGGCCGCCAACGGCACCGAGGCGGTGGACCTGGTCGAGGAGTACCAGCCCGACGTCGTGCTGATGGACCTGCGCATGCCGGAGATGGGCGGGATCGAGGCAACCGCCTCCATCCGGGCGCGGTTCCCGGACGCCCGGGTGGTGGTGCTGACGACCTACGCCGATGACGAGTCGGTGGTCGCGGCCCTCTCGGCCGGCGCGCTCGGCTACCTGACCAAGGACGCCGGGCGCGACGACATCCGGCGGGCCCTCGAGGCGGCGGCGGCGGGCCAGGCGGTGCTCGACCCCGACGTACAGGCCCGCCTGGTGCGAGCAGCTCACCTGAGTCCGGGGAGGCCGGAAACCCTGCCCGACGGGTTGACCGACCGCGAGGGCGAGGTGCTGGCGCTCATCGCCGAGGGTCTCTCCAACGCGGAGATCGCCGCCCGCCTGTTCGTCGGGGAGTCCACCGTCAAGACGCACATCAACCGGATCTTCACCAAGACCCAGAGCCGGGACCGGAGCCAGGCTGCCGCCTACGCCCACCGACACGGGTTGGCACCGTAGGTCGACCTGCCGGTGGGGTTTGCTTTCCGGGTCGTCAGACCGTCGGAGCCCGGGTGGGCACCACCGCCACCGGGACCACGAACCGCTCGAGCACCCGCCGCTCGTCGGTCCCGTCGGTGCCGGGCATCGCCAGCAGCGAGAGCATGATCCGCACCACCCAGCGGGCCCGATCCCGATGGTCAGGCTCGGCGGGATCGCCGACCAGCGTCCCAGCCATGGATTCGATCACAGATGACGAGCCGGCCATGTCGGTGGCGATGGCGCTCCCGCCGGGGGTGAACCAGGCGGCCAGCGTCGGGCTGGCCCGGACCCCGGCGAGGGCCCGGAGGCAGGCTTCGACAAATCGGGCTGCCGGATCGTCGATGCGACCGACGGAAGCGGCCACCGCAGCTCCGAGCCGGCGCGCCTCGCGGTGCACGAACGCCAGCCGCAGCGCTTGGCGGTCGTCGAAGTAGCGGTAGATAGTGGGGCGGGAGCATCCCGCCTCCCGGGCGATGTCGGCGATCGAGGTGCTCGGGACTCCCTGCGTCGCGAAGCATCGACCGGCGGCGTCAAGGATCCGCTCGGCGGCCAGCGCGGCCTGGTCGCCGACCAACCAGTTGGACGCCATCAGCCGGCGACTTCGGTCGTGAACGGCAACGACTCGTACCAGCGCACGAAGTGACCGGTGGCAAAATGCCCCGCGGCCGCATCCACCCCGAACCGGGGGAAGCGGGCCAGGAGTTCTTCCAGCACCACCCGGCCCATCAGCCGGGCGGCCGCCGCCCCCAGGCAGTGATGAGGGCCGTAACCGAAGGAGAGGATTCGGCGCGGGTTGCGGGCGACGTCGAGCTGTTCGGCACGGGGTCCGAACTCGCGATTGTCACGGTTGGCGGATCCGTAGAGGAGCATGACCTTGCGCCCCTCGGGAATCGTGACCCCGCCGACCTCGACGTCCCTGGTGGTCGATCGAGCCAGGCCCTGCACCGGGGTGGTGAGGCGCAGCAGCTCCTCGATGCCGGCGGGAATCAGCTCATGGCTACGAGCGAGGAGATCGCGCTGATCGGGATGGGCAGCGAGCAATTCCAGACCACCGCTCAGCAACCCGGTGGTGGTGTCGTTCCCCCCGGTGACCATGGTGAAGGCGAAGCCGAGGATCCGCAGTGGCGTCAGGCGGTCGTCGTCACACAATTGCACCAACTCGGAGACGACATCATCCCCCGGGTCCCCCCGCCGCCGTTCGATGAGGTCAGCGAAGAAGGTGAACAACTCGCCCACGGTGGCTGCCGCCAATGTCGGGTCACCGAGCGCGTTGGCGGCGAGGATGCCCTGGGTCCAGCGGTCGAAACGCTCCCGGTCCTCGGGTGGAACGCCCAGATAGGTGGCCACGACAAAGCTGGGGAGCGGCTTCAGGAGTTCACCGACCACATCGCCGCCGCCGGCCGCACCCAGCCGTTCCAGCCTCTCGACGACGAATCGACGGATGTCGGGCTCGATCGACAGCACCTGTCGGGGGGTGAACCCTCGGGACACCAGCCGCCGGAAGGTGGTGTGGTCGGGCGGATCCAGGAACACCATTGGCGAGATCTCGTCGAGTCCGGCCTTGTGCAACTCGTTGTACTCGAAGGTCAGTCCCTGGGTCGACGTGAAGGTGACCGTGTCCCGGACCGCGTCGAACACATCGGCGAACCGGGACAGCACCCAGTAGTCGCCGTTCTCGACATGGTGGACCGGGTCGTGGTCGCGCAACGCCCGGTACATCGGGAACGGATTGCGCCAACCGTCTCCCGAGACCGGCCGGAAGGAGGCGTCGGCCGGGATTTCCGGGGTCATCAACTCCTTGGACATTTGCTCATGAATGTAACGCTACATGATGATTTTATGCAAATGATATTGGGCTGACTTCTCCACTCGCAGTTGCTGACTTGCGGCCCTGCACCGGGCTACCTCCAGCAGAATGCCAGTTCAAATGGCCTGGACATAGCTCGCCCTCCGTCGTATGATACTGAGTATGCTACTGGAGAATCTACCGAGATGAGTGTCAAGCACGCCCTCCTTGCCCTCCTCAGCGAGGGCCCCAAGTACGGCCTCCAGCTGCGCCAGGAGTTCGAGGCCGGCACCGGTGAGGTGTGGCCACTCAACGTCGGGCAGGTGTACACGACCCTGCAGCGGCTCGAGCGCGACGGCCTGATCGAGTCCGATGACGACGCCGACGACGGGCCCCAGAAGGGCTTCCGCATCACCGCGGAAGGCGGAGAGGAGCTCGACCAGTGGCTCCACACGCCGCCCGACCTCAGCCAGCCGCCCCGGGACGAGCTCGTCATCAAGGTGCTCATCGCGCTCCGCGTCCCCGGCGTCGACGTAGGCGAAGTCATCCAGTCCCACCGGCGCTACCTGGTCGAGCTGATGCAGCAGTGGACCCGGCTCAAGGAGGACGAAGCCAACCTCGACCTGAGCTTTGCCCTCGTCGTCGACGCCGAGCTGTTCCGCCTCGACTCGGTGGTGCGCTGGCTCGACGCCGCCGACGGCCGCCTCAAGCGTGCCGAATTCGATAAGTCGATCCCCGGGGCCACCAGATCGCAGCCGGCCCCCGGCCTGCCCAAGATGCGACGGATAACAGGAGTCCCCCGATGAGCTTCCTTGAATTGCACGACGTGTCCAAGACCTACGGCGAGGGCCCCTCCCAGGTCCATGCCCTCGAACACATCAACCTCGAAGTGGAGGCGGGGAGCCTGGTCGCCGTTATGGGCCCGAGCGGGTCCGGCAAGAGCACCCTGCTCACCATCGCCGGCAGCCTCGAGGACCCGAGCCGCGGCGAGGTGATGATCGGCGGCGCCGCGCTGTCGCGCATGTCGCGCGACGGAAAGGCCCGGCTGCGCCGGCGCTCCATCGGCTTCGTCTTCCAGGACTTCAACCTGCTGCCCGGCCTCACCGCCGCCGAGAACGTCTCGCTGCCCCTCGAGCTCGATGGCCGACGGGCCAGCAAGGCCCACGCCACCGCGGTGCAGATGCTCGACGAGCTCGGCCTGGCCGACCGGGCCGGCGCCTTCCCCGACGAGCTCTCCGGCGGCGAGCGCCAGCGGGTGTCCATCGCCCGCGCCATCGTCGGCGAGCGCCGGCTCCTGCTGGCCGACGAGCCCTCCGGCGCCCTCGACTCTGCCAACGGCGAGGCCGTCATGCGCATGGTGCTGGCCGCCTGCCGCGAGGGCGTTGCCGCCGTGGTCGTCACCCACGATGCGCAGCTGGCCTCGTGGGCCGACCGGGTCATGTTCATCCGGGACGGGCGGATGGTCGACCAGACCAACAAGCCGATGGGTCCCGATTCCCTCTTGGCCCCCGCGACCCAATGACCAGCGTCATCGAACGGCCGACGGACACCGTTGACACCAGCCGCGGCGAGGGTGGGCTTCCCGCCCGCCGGGCGGTGACCCGCTGGGCCTGGCGCCTCTTCCGCCGTGAATGGCGCCAACAGATGCTGGTCCTGTTCCTCATCGTCCTCGCGGTAGCCGCCCTGGTGGTGGGCGCCGCCGTCTCCACCAACTCGGCCCCGCCGGCCAACGCCGGCTTCGGCACCGCGAAGTACCAGGCCAACATCTCGGGCACCCCGGCCGGCGATCTGAACCGGCTGTCTTATCTGTCGCATACCTACGGCACCCTCGACGCCATCGAGAACGACGCGAATCCGGTCCCCGGGTCGCTGCTCACCTTCGACTTCCGCTCGCAGAACCCCGATGGCGCCTTCGGGCGGCCCATGCTCCAGCTCGTCTCGGGCCGCTACCCGACGCAGCCGGGCGAGGTTGCCATCACCCAGGGCGTCGCCCAGGACTTCCACCTGCAAGTCGGTAGCATCTGGCACTTCGAGGGTAAGGCCTGGCGGGTCGAGGGGACGGTGCAGAACCCCCAGAGCCTGCTCGACGAATTCGCCCTGGTGGCGCCCGGCCAGCTGCCGCTGACGTCGAGCACCAAGATCACCGCCCTGTTCGACAACCACACCGGGGTGGTGCCCACCAGCAGCGACATTGTCTCGGCGGCCAGTGCCAACGCCGCCAACGCCCATACCGGCTTGATCTCCCCGAGCACCATCACCCTCCTGCTGGCCGTCGTCGGCATGATCCTGATCGGCCTGGTCGCCATCGCCGGATTTACCGTGCTGGCCCAGCGCCGGCTGCGCTCGCTCGGCATGTTGCAGTCGCTCGGCGGCACCGACCGCCATGTCCGGCTCGTCGTGCGGGCCAACGGCGCCGTCGTCGGCGTGGTGGGCGCACTGCTCGGCGCTGTGCTCGGCTTCGCGCTCTGGGCCGCCTACCGGCCCCACCTCGAGTCGAGCTCGCACCATCTGATCGGGCTGTTCCAGCTGCCGTGGCCCGTCCTCCTCATCGCCGTGGCTATCGCCATGGTGACGCCGTACGTGGCCGCCACCCGCCCCGCCCGGACCATCACCAAGGTCCCCATCGTCCAGGCCCTGTCGGGTCGGCCCGCGCCCCCCAAGCCGGCGCATCGCTCCGCCATTCCCGGGCTGGTGCTGCTGGTCGCCTCCTTCGCCCTGCTCGGCCTCGCCGGTGGCAGCAAAAATGGCGGCGGTGCCCTCCCGCTACTCCTCGGCTTCGTCTGCCTCATTGCGGCCCTTGTCCTGCTCGCGCCGGTGACCGTCGGCCTCCTCGGCCGCATCGGCCGCCGTCTGCCCATCACCGCCCGCCTCGCCCTGCGCGACCTGGCCCGCTACCGCGCCCGCTCGGGCTCGGCCCTGGCCGCCATCAGCCTTGGGGTGCTCATCGCCGTCGTCATCTGTGTCGCCGCCAGCGCCCGCTATAGCGACACCCTGGACTATGCCGGGCCCAACCTGGCCAACAACCAGCTGGTGATCTACTCGGCAGGCTCCGGCAACGTCGGGCCCAAGGACGGAAACGGCCCCGCCACCCCGACTGGGAGCATCCCCACCATGGCCGCGCAGACGAGCGTGGCCGGCAGCATCGCCCGTTCCCTTGGCGCGGCCCAGGGCGCGGTCCCCCTCGAGCAGTCCCCGGTCGGACTGCAGTACGGGCTCATCGAACCGAACCTTCAGTTCAACGGACAGATCTTGGTGGCCACGCCCCAGTTGCTGCACGCCCTCGGCATCTCGCCGAGCCAGATCAACCCGAGGGCTGACTTCCTCACCATGCGTGCCGGGCTCGACACCATAGGCAACATGCAGATGGTCTGGGGCGGCGGCGGCGGGCAAGGACCCGGCCCCAGCTTCGGTGGGCAAGGACCCGGCCCCGGCGGCGGCGGGCCGAGCAATGGATCGAGCGTGCCCTGCCCGGCGAGCTCCTGCTTGGCCAACCCGGTGATCCAGTACCTGCCGCAGTTGCCCTCGGGGACATCGGCCCCCAACACCGTCGTTACCGAGCACGCCCTCTCACAGCTCCACCTGCAGAACCAGACGTCCGCCTTCGGATGGCTGATCTCATCCGCCGGAACCCTCACCGCGGCCCAGATCAGTGAGGCCCGGGCCACCGCATCGACTGCGCAGTTGACCATCGAGACCAAGAACGACCAGCCCAGCTCGTGGCAGGTCGTCGACTGGGCCACCGTGGCCGGCATCGCCCTGGCCCTCGCCATCTTGGCCATGACCGTGGGCCTCATCCGGGCCGAGACGGCCAGCGACCTTCGCACGCTGGCCGCGACCGGGGCCAGCAGCTGGCGCCGACGCTCGATCACCGCGGCGACGGCCGGCGGCCTCGCCTTCCTCGGGATGCTGCTCGGCGCGGCCGGTGGATACCTGGCCTGCGCCGGCTATTTCCAAGGTGGCAAGTTCGGGCAGTCGGTGATCGGCGACCTCAGCCACGTGCCGCTCCCCAACCTGCTCGTCATTGTGGTCGGCCTGCCGGTCATCGCCACCGTCGGCGGCTTCGTCTTCTCGGGCCGTCAGCCGCCTCTGGTGAGTCGTCAGCCCATCGAGTAGCGCCGCCGCCCGGCCGTGAAAGGATTCTCAGAGCCGGCTCGAAAGCCCTCGCTCGCGGGCATCCGATGATTTCCCGGGATCCGCACCGTCTATCCCTGAGATCACCAAGGACCGAGAGGAGCCTCTTTCGATGACGTTGCTTGACCTTGAGCCGGCGGCGAGCCGGATGGCCGGCCTGATCGCCGGCGTTGCCCAGGGCTCGCTCGACGCACCGACGCCGTGTCCGAAGTACGCCCTCGGTGACCTGGTCGATCATGTCGGCGGGCTCTCGCTCGCCTTCACCGCCGCCGCCACCAAGGCAGTGGGGGGTAACGGCGCCGAGGGCCCGTCCGGGCAGGCATCCCGGTTGGGTCACGACTGGCGGACCCGCATCCCGCGGGACCTGATGGGTTTGGCCGAGGCGTGGCGAGACCCGGCCGCCTGGACCGGGTTCACCCAGGCCGGCGGTGTGGATCTGCCCGGCGAGATTGCCGGGCTGGTCGCCCTCGACGAACTGGTCATTCACGGGTGGGACGTGGCCCGGGCCAGCGGCCAGGACTACGAATGTGACCGGTCGACCCTCGAAGCCGTGTACGAGTTCGTCGCCCCGATGTCTGCCCCCGGGCAAGAGGCGCGGCGAATCTTTGGTCCGGTGGTCGAGGTGCCCGAGGACGCTCCGTTGCTTGATCGACTGATCGGGCTCACCGGCCGCAACCCGGTCTGGCCAACCGGGTCCTGATCATCAGGCATGGGCCTGACCCCGGAGGACAGCTGGCACGATGGTCGTCGGTATGACCGTGTCGATTGACGGCTACGTCGCGGATCGGAACGGGAACGTGGGCCGGCTGTATCCCGATCTCGCCGATCTCCAGGGAAGCGACGATATGAACGCCAGCGTGGATCCGGCCGGGCCGCCAGGTTTCGTCCCTGCTCGGGCCGGGTAGGCATCCGGTAGCCGCTGACGCCCTTCGGATGCGCGGGCCGGAGTTCCGGTGGTGCCTGCGGGGAAACGCCGGATGGGAGGGTGAGGATGACACCGCCGGAATCGAAGACCCACACAATCGCCATCCTGAGGCAGGACAACGGGGAACTCCAGGAGGACATCCATCTGGCCACCGTCGAGCCGCGGACCACCGATCACGGTGCAAATGGCGGGATTTACTCCTTTGGCGACCCGGATTCCGACGGCGAAGACTCGTTTCCGGCCAGCGATTCTCCGTCCCACTGGGCCGGTTCCGACCATGATGACTCTGGCGTCGGTGCTCGGACGGCAAACGCCCGGATTGTCGACACCATGCCGGTCGAGGATGTCGAGGGACGCCCGGATCCGGCCGCGCCGATTCCGGGAACACTGCCGCGCCCACCGCGGTCGTCTCACCCGCATTGATGCGACCGCCGGTCGGGAGCCGTATATTCACCAAGGGACAGTCAACCGAATCGAGGCCCTCGACATGGACAGAGATCTCCATCATCTCGACAACGACCAGCGTCGGGTCCTCGACCGGCTGACCGGTCATCCCCTGAGCAGCAACATCAAATGGCCGCAGGTGCTCCACCTGCTCGAAGCCCTCGGCGACGTGACCGTCGAGAGCAAGGACCGCTACCGGGTCTCGGTCGACGGCCATACCGAGGTCTTCCGCCCACCCCATCACCACGGCGACCTCCCGCCGGAGATGGTCATGAAGCTCCGGCATTTTCTTGCCGAACCCTTTGAAGGAACCGAAGGCCGCGCCGAACCCTTGGAAGGAACCGAAGGCCGCGCTTAGGTCGGCGTCGACCGGGTGAACATGCAGGTCTTCATCGGTGGACGGACCGCGGTCCGGGGGCCCGGAGGTCTGCCGGTAGGGTGAGCCGTCGTGGCCAAACCCCCGTCCGGAACGAAACGACGGTTGGTACCCGAACACTTCACCAAGGGGCTGAACCCGCGGCAACGGGAGGCCGTCGAGCACGGGAAGGGCCCGCTGCTGGTGTTGGCCGGGGCGGGCAGCGGGAAGACCAAGGTCCTCACCAGTCGGATCGGCTATCTGATCGCCACCGGGGTGGTGGCGCCCGAGAAGGTGCTGGCCATCACCTTTACCAACAAGGCGGCCCGGGAGATGAAAGAGCGCCTGCTGGCCTCGCTCGGGCCGTTGGCCACCGACATGTGGGTGTCCACCTTTCACAGTGCCTGCGTACGGATGCTCCGGCCCTATGCCCCCCGGGTCGGGCTGACCAGCCAGTTCACCATCCTCTCGGAGGACGACTGCAAACGGCTGTTGCGGGACATCTCCGACGACCTCAATGTGGACGTCAAACAGGTCCCGGTGGGCGGGTCCAAGGCCGCCATCAGCGCGGCCAAGAACCGGCTGGTGGATCCCCGCCAGCTTTCGATCGAGTCCGCCGACCCCCGATCCAACGCCCATGCCCGTATCTACCGCGAGTACCAGCAGCGGTTGGTCGCCGCCGACTCCGCCGACTTCGACGATCTCCTGGTCCACGTCGTCGGCCTGCTGACCGAGCACCCCGACGTCCGGAAGCACTATCGGTCCCGCTTCTCCCAGATCCTGGTGGACGAGTACCAGGACACCAACCGGGCCCAGAGTGTGATCATCGAGCAGCTGGCCGCCGAGCATCTGAATCTGTGCTGCGTGGGCGATGGCGACCAGTCGATCTACGGCTTCCGGGCCGCGGATGTCGGCAACATCCTCAATTTCACCCGCACCTTCCCCACCGCCACCACCGTGCTCCTCGAGCAGAACTTTCGTTCGACCGGCACCATCCTGGACGCCGCCAATGCGGTGATCTCCCGCAACCCCACCCGGGCCGACAAGCATCTCTGGACCCGGGCCGGGGAGGGGAACCTGATCGCCCTGCGCGCCGCCGACGATGAGATGGATGAGGCGTCCTGGCTGGCCGACGAAGTTGCCACCCTGGTGGGGGAAGGTGTCCGGCCCGGAGAGATTGCCGTCCTCTGCCGGGCCAAGACACTGGCCCGGCCCATCGAGGCGGAGATCGTTCGCCGGGGCATCCCCTGCCGGACGGTAGGCGGGACCTCGTTCTTCGACCGCAGGGAGATCAAGGACCTCGTCGCCTACCTGCGCCTGGCCGCCAACCCTCAGGACGAGCTGTCCTTTCGGCGCTGCGTCAACGTCCCCCGACGGGCGGTCGGTGACGCCAGCATCAAGAAGGTGCGGGCCTTCGCCCAGACCCACGGGTTGTCGTTGGCGGACACCCTGGCCCGCCGGGGGGAGATCGAGGACCTCCCGAAGTTGGCCCTTCTCGGGCTGGACAGTTTCGTCCGGCTGCTCGACGACGTGCGGGACGCAGCGGTCGGGGGAGGCGCGCTCGGAGCCATCGACGCGGTGACCGCCGACGGTGAGTTCGTGCGCCAGCTCCTCGACGCTGCCGTCGATGACGAGGAGCGCCGCTACCGCCAGGAGAGCCTCGATCAACTGCGCACCATGGCCGGCGATCACCGGACCATCGAGTCATTCCTGGACATGGCCGGTCTCATCACCGAAGCCGACGACTCGGATGACGACCGATCCCGGGTGTCATTGATGACGATCCATGCGGCCAAGGGCCTCGAGTTCGGCGCCGTCTTCGTGGTCGGCATGGAGGAAGGTATCTTCCCGGATCGGCGCTGTCTGGAGGAGGGTCAGATCGAAGAGGAACGCCGGCTGGCCTACGTGGCTATCACCCGGGCCCAACGCCGGCTGTATCTCTCCCACGCCCGCCGTCGCCGGTCCCTCAACCGGGTGGTGGAGAGGGAGCGGAGCCGCTTCCTCGACGAGATTCCCGAGGAGCTGATCCACTTCTTGGATGTGCCGTTACAAACGACCGCCGAGGTGGCCGGGCGCTTTGCCGCCATGCGGTCGACCCTCGGCGTCTGACCGGTGCGGTACGGAGTCGGCTCCTAGGGTCGCTATCGTCGGCACCCATCATGGGACCGATGACTCGAGACACCGCGGCCGGTCGCCGGAACGCGTTGGGGGCCAGCTTGGTGGTGGCCGCCTCGCTGGTCATGGGCGGTTGTTCCCTCTTCTCGTCGTCCAAGCCGCTTCCGCCCCCCCGATCGTCCCTCTTCCGGAGTGGATCGATCGGCTACGTGGTGTGCCCCAACGCGGTGACCCCGGTGGAGCTGGCCCGGGACAACATCGCGGAGCCGGACATCCCCCTCCCGATCTCGGGAACCCCGGCCCCCGGGGATTTCGCCATCGCCACCTCCCCCAACGGCCATTGGGCCTACGTAGTGACCTCCCAACAGGTCGCGGCCACCCCGACCGCCGCCGCCAAGACCCAGAGCGTGGTGATCCCGATCAATCTGGTGACCCAGCGGGCGGGGACGCCGATCGTCATCCCCGGCACCGGCAGTACCCACAGCATCGTGGTGTTCCCCAGCGGGAGCACCCTGGTGGCCTCGGTGGGCAGCACCCTGGTGCCCATTGACCTCACCGACAACAGTGTGGGCACCCCCCTCAACCTGGGTGCCGGCCACACGGTGTTCGGGATGACCCTCAACCCGGCCGGCACCGCGCTGTACGCGCTGGTCACCGGGGCGGTGATCCCGGTGGATACCGGCCATGCCACGGCCGGAGTGCCGATCCTGACCGGCTTGACCGTCTCCTCGGTCTATTCGCCCCACGGCATCGCCATCAGCCCGGACGGTTCGACGCTGTATGTGGTGGGCCAGGGCGGCAAGGATTTCGGGGGTCGCCTGCTCCCCATCTCGGTGGCCACCGGAGCCTTGGAGCCGGAGGCGTCGTTCGACCCGTTCGGCATCGCCTCGCCGGCCTCGCTGATCGTGTCGCCGACCGACTCGGCCGCCTATGTCGTCGACTCGGCCAACAACTGGGTCAACCCGGTGACGCTGGCACCCGTCGCCACCCCCACCCCGCCGGTGCGCCTGCCGGCGCTGGTCGGTGTCCCGGGAGGCACCCAGCACCCGAGTGACATCGCCCTCGCCCTCGACGGCGTCACCGCCTTCATCGTGGACGGCTTCGACTCGATCGTCCCCTACGACACCGCCTCCCAGGGATTCGGACGACCGGTCAAGGTCTGCACCGGGGCATCCTCCATGGCCATTGCCCCGTCGCCGTGAACGGGGTGGCTACCGATCAAGTGGGTTCGGCGCCGGCGCCCTGGCTGACCTCCGCCCCCGACACCTTGACGGCGATGGCGGCATCCTTGTTCCGGTAGGTGGCCGGATCCAGCTTGGCCGCCTCGAGCAGTTCGTCGAGGGCCAGCGGGATGCTGGCCGTCAGGCCCCAGACCTTCGGCATGGTCTCCGGGCAGGAGATGATCCCCCAGTACATGATCCCCCGGTAGCTCATGATGGTGATGTTCACCCCCATGCCCTCCATCACCGGCCCCAGCGGGAACCCGCACTCGAGCTCGGCGCCGCCCAGATAGAGCGGGAAGTCGGGACCGGGCACGTTGGAGATGACCAAATTGGCGATGGGTCGGTGCTTGTCCGCCAGCTGCATCCGGCTGTACAGCCGGGCCGCATTGGCGAACACGTTGGGGGTGGCGTGTTCGGCCCAGTTGAGGAGGGTGTCGGCCCCGAGGGCGTTGTGCTCTTCCTTGGCTCCCTTGGTCCCCTGGTGGATCGCCTCCAGGCGCTCGAGGGGGTCCTCGAGTTGGGTCGGGAGCTGCACGAACATCGACGAGACCTTGTTGGAACCGCGCACGTTGGCGGTGGTGGTCCGAACCGAGACCGGGACCACCGCCACCAGCGGTTTGTCGGGCAGCTCGTCGCCCTGGATGAGGAAGTTGCGGAGCGCCCCGGTGCAGACGGCGAGGACGACGTCGTTCACGGTGACCCCCAGCGCCGACTTCAGCCGCTTGACGTCGTCGAGCCCGATCCCGGTGAAGGCCACCGAACGGCGTCTCGACAGCGCGCCGTTGAATGACGTGCGGGGCGCCGACAACGGGAGCGCGGCCTTCCCGAGTCCCGGCCGGTCTTCCGACCCGATCCGAACCTTGCGCACATCCAGCACCCGCTGACCCGTCCGCACCAGGTCCCGGGTGATCTTGAAGGGCGTCATGGCCCGGTCCAGGGTGGCCTGGCTCATCAGTTCGAGACCGGAGGGGATCCGATCGTCGAGCAGCCGTTCCGGCGGCGGCGGGACCGGGCCCGGGTCGGGCTCGAGGTCGAAGAGGATCGAGAGCAACTCGGCACCCGATACTCCGTCGACGGTGGAGTGGTGCATCTTGGTGACGAAGCCCACCCGGTCGTGGGCCAGTCCTTCGATGATCCACATCTCCCACAGCGGTTTGGACCGGTCGAGTTGACGGCCGGCGATATCACCGGCGATGTCGGCCAATTCGCGGAGGCCGCCGGGTTTGGGGACCGCGGCCAACCGGACGTGGTAGTCGATGTCGAAGCCGGGGTCGTCGACCCACACCGGGTGGCCCCAACGGAGGGGGACCTCCACCAGCCGGCGCTGGAACACCGGGGCCAGGGGGAGGCGTTCGGCAATCAGCTCCTTCATCCGGGCGAACGAGTAGCCCCCGGGGACCGTCGCCGGATCGACCACCGATGTCATACACACGTGCATGTGGAGGCTGGGGGTCTCGAGATACAGAAAGCTTGCGTCGAGACCGCTCAGTCGTTCCATGAGATGTCCCCCCTCTTGTCGTTCAGATGGTCGTCAAAGGTACTGTCCGAGATGCGGTTTCCTCGCTCGGCGGCCTGATGGTGTTTCATGGTGCGATGTCCTGGGGACTGCTGGCCGTCAGCATTGTCGCTGTGCTGCTGACGGTCAACGCCTTTTATCCCGTACGCAGGGAACCCCTGAGCGTACTCAGCTTCGCCCTCGGATGGATCCCGGGGGAGCTGCCCATCCAGGTGATGCTGGTCAATCTGATCGTGGTCCTGGTCCTGGTGGACGAGGGCGCCCTCCACCACTGGCCGGGGTGGGCGGGCCTGGCCCTGACCGCGGTGTCCTGGGCTGGCCTGGTCGATCTCGCCTTCGTGGCCCGGGGGGCCAAAGGGCTGGTGGATGCCGCCCTGGCCGAGGCCACCATGGGCCCGGTGGACGTGGAGGGGTTCGACTCCAGCCCGGCCTGGAACTACTGGTGGCGACTGGCCATCGCCCTGCCCTTCCGGTGGCGGGCCATCCGCCGGATCCGGAACATCGACTACTGGGGTGACGGCATCGGCCGCCACCGGCTCGACATCCTGCAGCCCCGTGGCGGTCCCCCCGAGCCCGGCCCGGTGCTGGTCTACATCCACGGAGGTGCCTGGATGATCGGGGACAAGCGCCAGCAGGGCATCCCGATGATGCACGAGTTGATCCAACGGGGATGGGTCTGCGTGGCCATCAACTACCGGCTGAGCCCCAAGGCCACCTGGCCGGACCACATCGTGGACTGCAAGCGGGCGGTGGCCTGGGTCAGGGCCCACATCGCCGAGTACGGCGGGGACCCCGGCTTCATCGCCGTCTCCGGTGGATCGGCCGGGGGCCATCTGTCGGCGCTGGTCGCCCTTACCGCCGACGATGCCGCCTGGCAACCCGGGTTCGAGGACGCCGACGCCTCGGTCGATGCCTGCATCCCCTACTACGGGGTCTACGACATGACCGGGGACCACGACCCGGGCCTCCCCAAACTGCTCGAGAAGGTGATGAAGGTACCGGTCGAGGGGAACCGCCGGCTGTTCGAGCAGGCGTCCCCGACCCAGCGGGTGACCAGTTCCGCCCCGCCGATGTTCGTGTTCCACGGGATGAACGACACCCTGGTCCCGCTGGTGGTGGCCCGGGAGTTCGTCGCCCGGTTGCGGGAGGTCTCCGGGTCTCCCGTCGGCTATGTGGAACTTCCCCGGACCCAGCACGCCTTCGATGTCCTGGCCTCGATCCGGTGCCGGCACACCACCATCGGGGCGGTCCGGTTCCTGGAAGGGATGCGGGCCCGGGTGAAACCTGAACCGGCGTCATGACCGCCAGGTGCTAGACAGATCCTCGCGAATCTGACGTAGAGTCAGATTCGCATCTGACGTACAGTCAGATAAATGGGAGGTCTGGGCCCGGGTGATCGCGGCAGCGATCCGAGGGAGCCGGCCAATGAACGAGGGGGAGTGTTGCAAGCTGCATCGTGGAAGGTTCGTATGGCGGCGGCCGGGGTGGCCGTGCTGGTGGGGGCAACCGGGGTTGCCTGTAGCTCGACCAAATCCTCGTCGACGGCGACGACCTCGGCCGGGAGCGGGGGATCGAAGATCCCCGCCAGCGCCTTCAGCGACCACACCGGGATCACCTCTTCCTCGGTCCAGCTCGGCAACATCTCGACCCTGGACTTCGGCCTGTTCAAGGGGGCGGCGGTGGGCACCCAGGCCTATGCCGACTATGTGAACTCCACCGGCGGGATCAACGGCCGGACCCTCAAGGTCAACAGCGGCAACGACGGCTACAACAACGGGGCCAACAACAAGTCGCTCACCACCGCGGCCATCCAATCGGATTTCGCCCTGGTCGGCAGCTTCTCGCTCAACGACAGCTTCGGCGGGACGGTGCTGGCCCAGAATCCCGGGATGCCGGACGTCTCGGTGACCCTCGACCCGACCACCAACAAGCTGGCCAACGTGGTGAGCCCGGTCCCGCTGGGGAGCGGATGGGAGTTGGGACCACTCCAGTACTTCAAGCAGAAATTCCCCACCGGGGTGACCGCAGTCGGTGCGCTGATCGCTGACCAGCCTTCGGCTCAGGCCCAATGGCTGGGGGAGAAGGGGGCCATGGCCCACGTCGGCTACAAGGTCATCTATGACAACACCTTTCCCATCTCCCAGACCGACTTCACCCCGAACGTCATCGCCATGCGAAACGCCGGGGTGAAGATGCTGTTCATCGAGCAGATGCCGGCCAACTACGCCTCGGCGGTCATCAAGGCCCTCAACCAGCAGAACTACCACCCGACGGTGGTGCTGGGGGCATCCACCTACAGCGCCACCCTGATCCCGTCGTCGGGGGGCGCCTCGGCCGCCAACGGGGACTACCTCGAGCAGAACGCCTCCCTCTACCTGGGCGAGGATTCGGCCACCATCCCGGAGGTGGGCACCTTCCTGAAGTGGGTCAACGAGGCCGCTCCCGGGTTCAAGCCCGACCTGTTCACCCTGTACGGGTGGGTGTCGGCGGAGCTCTTCGCCCAGGCCCTGCAGAACGCCGGCACCAATCCGAGCCGGGGGTCCCTGTTGCAGGCCCTGTCCAAGGTGACCTCGTTCACCGGCAACAACATCATCGCGGTCACCGATCCGGCCCAGAAGACCAACGGCAATTGCTACCTGCTGGCCCAGATCGTCAGCGGGCAGATCCAGCGGCTCGACGACCCGCCCCCGACCGGCAGCACGCATGGGTATCGTTGCGATTACAGCTACTATGCCCCCGCCTCGTAACCGAACAGATCGACCACGGATTCGACTGAAATGAACGAGCGCCAGGCCATGGAGTCCGATCGGTGACCAGTTTCCTGCAGTACACCATCTTCGGGGTCATCCTGGGTGCGGGCTTTGCCATCGCCGCCACCGGACTGGTGGTCACCTACACCACCTCGGGGGTCTTCAACTTCGCCCACGGAGCGGTGGGCATGATCGCGGCCTTCGGTTACTGGGAGTTGGTGGTCAACCACCATGTCCCGGTGGTGTGGGCACTGGTGCTCATCCTGCTGGTGGCCGCGCCGGTCGCCGGGGCGCTGGTGGAGCGGGTGCTGATGCGGCACCTCCATGGGGCATCGGCCGAGCGGCCGATCATGGTGACGCTCGGACTGCTGGTCATCCTCACCGGGGTGGCCACCATCGTCTGGACCCCGAGCCGCCAGTACGAGCTCAATCCGATCGTCTCCGGCTCGTTCCGGATGGCCAGCATCAATCTCCAGTACCAACAGGTGGTGACCATCGGGATCGCCATCGTGCTGGTGATCGGCCTGCGTTTCCTGTTCTCGTCGACCCGTACCGGGGTGGGCCTCCGGGCGGTGGTCGACGACCCGAGCCTGCTGGCCATGTCCGGAGCCTCGCCCGACGCCATGAGCCAGTACGGCTGGATCCTCGGGTTCATCATGGCCGCCCTGGCCGGCGTCCTGCTGGCCCTCACCCAGGAGCAGACCGGGATCAGCATCGTGGCCATGACCCTGCTGGTGGTCAACGGCTACGCCGCGGCCATCGTCGGCCGGTTGAAGAACATCCCGGTGACCTTCATCGCCGCCATCGTCATCGGCCTCGCCGAGGACTACATCATCTACTACCTGCTTCCCCACCTGTCGCAGAGTCTCGACTCGGACATCACCCTGGCCCTGCCGATGGTGTTCCTGTTCATCGCCCTGGTCATGCTCCCGTCGGTGCGGCTCCGGGCGGTGGGGCGCCTGAGCACCGTCCGGGTCCCCCGGATGCCGAACGGCAAGGAGTCATTGGTGGGCGGGGTCGTCTTCATCGGGTTGGCGGTGGTCGCCTCGCTGGTGCTGAGCGGGGTGATGGTGAAGGGCACCGACCTGCTCAATCTGGGCGGGGAGATCATGGCGCTGGGGATCGTCGGGCTGTCCCTGGTGCTGCTCACCGGCTACTCCGGTCAGGTGTCGCTCTGCCAGTTCTCCTTCATGGGCATCGGCGCGTTTCTCATGGGCAAGATCGCCGGAGGTGGGTCGCTGCTGGGACTGCTGGCCGCCGCGCTGATCTGCGCGGCGCTGGGCGCCCTGGTCGCGCTGCCGACCCTCCGCCTCCGGTCGCTGTACTTCGCCCTGGCCACCTTCGCCTTCGCCGACGCCGTCGACCAAGGATTCTTCCAGGACTCCCGGGTGTTCGGCGCCGGCCTCAACGTGGGGCGAATCGTCCTGCCCGGGTTGTCGTTCGGTGGCAACCGGGCGGAGTTCCTGCTGCTGAGCGTGGTCTTCGTCCTGTTGGCCCTGCTGGTGCTGTTCATCCGGCGGAGTCTGTTCGGGCGGCGGCTGGTCGCCATGAACGACTCGCCGGCCGCCTATGCCACCGTCGGTCTCAACCCGGCGGTCACCAAGGTGGCCGCCTTCGCCATTGCCGCGGCCATGGCCGGGATTGCCGGCGGCCTCTACGCGACGGTCAACCAGACCGTCGGCTCTTCCGACTTCGACTTCTTCGGGGGGATCATCTTCGTCCTGTTCGTCACCGTCTGGAGCATCCGGACGGTGAGCGGGGCATTCTTGGCCGCGGTCACCTACGTGGTGCTGACCACCTACTGGTCGAAGGGATTGGGGCTGGTGGCCGGGGCCGGGATCATCCTCATCGGCCGGGCCGCCAACGGCGTGATCGGGATCGACCGGCTGTCCACCCTGCTGCCCCTCCCCTGGGTCCGGAGGGCGGCGCGGAACGCCAAGGTCGGGACACCGGCGGGTGGCGGGGCGCTGCCGATCGGGGGTGAGGCCCGTGTCGCTGGTTGACGAACCGAAGGTGGTCACCGGGGCGACGGACGACGGGTTGCCGGCGTTGACCGTCTCCCAGGTGTCGGTCAGCTTCGGCGGTGTCGCCGCGCTCACCGATGTCAACCTGGTGGTGTGGCCGGGCACGGTGACCGGTCTCATCGGGCCGAATGGCGCCGGAAAGACCACCTTGTTCAATGTGGTCAGCGGTCTGCAAGAAGCGGACCGGGGCACGGTTCATTTCTTCGACACCGACATGACCGGGATGAAGCCCTACCGCCGGGCCCGGCTCGGGTTGGCCCGCACCTTCCAGCTCCTCGAACTGTTCGGCACCCTCACTGCCGGTGAGAACGTCCAGGTTGGCTTGGACTCGACGGTCAAGTGGTGGCAGTGGGGCCACTTTCGCAAGGCCTTCTCGAGGGGCAAGGACCCATTGCCGGCCACAGACGGTCCGCCGACGCCGGAGGCCGCGGTTGGCTCCGAAGTCCCGGCAGTCAAGGCCTGTGACCGGTTGTTGGCCGAGGTCGGCCTGGCCGGGAGATCCGACGAGCAGGCCAATGCCATGCCCACCGGTCTGGCCCGCACCGTCGAGTTGGCCCGAGGCCTGGCCATCGGGCCCCGCCTCCTGCTGCTCGACGAGCCGGGATCCGGGTTGGACGAGGACGAGTCGCGGGCGCTGGGCGCCCTGTTGGTCCGGCTGGCGGCGAGCGGGATGGCCGTGCTCCTGGTCGAGCACGACATGTCGCTGGTGATGAGGATCTGCGACAAGATCGATGTGCTCGACTTCGGCCACGTCATCGCCACCGGGACACCGGAGGAGATCCGTTCCAACCCGGCGGTACAGGCCGCCTATCTGGGCGCCGGAACCACCGATGTCGCCCCGTCCACCGACGGGGCAACATGACCGTCACGCCGGCCCCGGTGCCCGACTTGGACTCGGCGGCGACGTCGCCGGGACTCACCCTCCGCGGGGTTCGCGCTTCTTATGGTCGCATCGAGGTCCTGCACGGCGTGGACCTGACGGTTCCGGCCGGCAGCGTGTTCGCGCTGCTCGGACCCAACGGAGCGGGAAAGTCCACCCTGTTGAAGGTCATCAACGGGCAGCTCCCGGCCACCGCCGGGGAGGTGGTGATCGGGGACCGGCCGGTGCGAAAGTTGTCGACCGAGAAGCTGGCCCGGACCGGGCTGTGCTCGATTCCCGAGGGCCGCGGCATCTTTCCCAATCTCACCGTGAGGGAGAACCTGAAGATCTGGACCTACCGCGGCGGACTGAGTATCAAGACGGTCGAGGAGCAGACCTACGCCACCTTCCCCCGTCTGTCCGACCGGCGGAAGCAGTTGGCCGGGACGATGTCCGGCGGCGAACAGCAGATGCTGGCCATCTCCCGGGCGCTGGTCACCGATCCCAAAGTCCTGCTGTTGGACGAGCTGTCCATGGGACTGGCCCCGATCATCGTCACCGAGCTCTACGAACTGGTGTCGGCCCTCGCCGCCCAGGGGAAGACCATCTTGTTGGTCGAGCAATTCGTGACCACCGCGCTGTTGGTGGCCACCCGGGCCGCCATCATGGTGCAGGGCAGGATCGAACACGTCGGCACTCCCGACGAGATGTCCACCGCCGCGTTGAGCGTCTACCTGTCGAGCTGAGGGCTGCCTCCGGGCCGCGGCTACCCGTCGGCGGTGGTGGCGGCGGCGGGCAGCTGGGAGGGATCCGGGGTCCCGGTGAGGGTGGTGGTGGGGTGCACCGGGAGCACCGCCGGTGGCCGCGGACTCTGATCGAAATTGAAGTCATTGGTCAGGTTGCCGAGGATCTTCTGGCTCTCGCGGACATCCGGTCTCGGGTCGGCCCGCCCGTCGGTGGCCGGGTCGAGACGCTGCCCGTTGAGGAAGTCGTCCTCGATGAACTTGTCGTAGGCGTCGAAGCTCAGGGTCTGGTGGTCGACGTAACCGGTCTTGGCGTAGGGGCTGATGACGATGCCCGGGACCCGGAGGCCGTAGCCGTTCTGATCGACGGTCGGCGGCACCACCTGGTCGTAGAAGCCGCCCCAGTCGTCCCAGGCCAGGAAGATGGCGGTGGAGTCCCAGTCCGGGCTCTTCATCACCGCATTGATCAGACTGGTCACGTAGCTCTGCCCGTAGCTGACCGGAGCCGGGGGGTGCTCGCTCACTTCACCCGACGGCACCACCCACGACACCGCCGGGAGGTTCCCGCTCTTGGCCGCGGCGTAGAACTTGTCGACCGACTGGATGTTGCCCAGCTGGTTGTCGGCCTGGACCGTGTCGAACCACGGCAGCGGGTTCCAGATGCCCGGGGTGCCGGAGCTCTGCTTGACCGGCGCACAGGTCTCGGCCGCCGGGTTTTCGCAGTCCGGCTCGGTCCCGTTCACCACATAGTAACCCCAGCTGACGTGCGACTTGTGGAGCAGATAGGTCAGGTCGGTCCAGGCGTAGATGGGTTGGCCAGCTTTGTTGCCGGGGTTCGCCGGTCCGCTCTGGCCACCGGAGACGGTCGGGGCATTCTGGGGCCGCTCCGCCGGTCGGGTCTGCAGCGCGTTCACACAGCTCGACGGATTGTCGTTCTGGGTGCAGAATGCCGACCACTCGGAGACCAGAAACAGGTGGGACGGCAGGCTCCACGACGCGTTCGGTTCGAACATGTGGTCCTGGAGGACGAAGTCCTTGGCGTAGGTCCAGTAGTTGGGGATGTCGGTGGCGGTGTGATAGCCCATCACGTCCGGGGTCGACGAATTGGTGCAGGCCGGGTCGGTGGGATCCAGGCAGCCCTTGCGGCCGGACTCGGCTTGGGCGATGAAGCCGTCCATCTTCCCGCCGTTGATGTCGGCGGTCGCGTTGGGCTGGGAGTGAGGTCCACCGCCGTTCACGTCGGCGTGGTCGACATAGGGCGCCACACATGCCCCGGTGGCCGGATCGGTCACGCACACCGTCGGCTTGCCGTTCTGCATCGGGATGCCGTCGGCACCCGGAAAGGTGCCGAAATAGGAATCGAAGGACCGGTTCTCCTGCTGGATGACGATGACGTGCTTGATCTTGTGGATGCCAGCGGGAACGATGTAGCTCCCGGTGGGCCCGCCCGACACCCGCTCCACCTGGGCCGTCGGAGATGCCGGGCTACTGCACGACGTGGCAACCAAGGCCAAGGCGACGACCGCGAATCCCACCGAGGCCCTCTGCATCATGGCTGCGGACTGCCACGGTGGCACCAACCTGGTGGATCTCACGGACGGCCGGGCCACCACCCAATTATGGGATTCTCCGCCTATATTGTCAACCGTGGTTTCCAATATTGCTGACCGGTGCCGATGAACCCGCGAGACCCCCAGGCAGAGATGGCCAGGCGGGGAAAGACGCCCGGACGAGCGGAAGGACAGGTCCGGCTAGGCGCTGCCCTACGGCGGGCGTGGTTGGGATATCAGCGGCGATTGGACGAGGCCATGGCCCAGGCAGGGTTCGTCGAACGCCGCTTTCCGGACGGGCGGGTGCTCCGCGTCTGTTCCGATCCGGCCGGGACCACCATCTCGGAGATCGGCCGGCAGCTAGGCATCACCCGCCAAGGGGCCGGCAAGATCGTCGCCAATCTTCGTACTCGAGGTTACGTTGGCGTGGGTGACTCCGCGACCAGCGGCCGCGAGAAAACGGTGATGCTCACCCCCCGGGCGTTCGACTACCTCGCGGCTCAACGGAGCGCGGCCCGATCCATCGAGCGCCAGTTGCGGACGGAACTGGGACCGGAAGGCTTTGCCAATCTCGGCCGGTTGCTCGAGGCGTTGGGGACAGAAGACGAGTTGCGGATGCGCGACTATTTATCGAAGTCGAGGTATCCGGACATCCGGTGAACCTGTTCAGTCCTCGACGGCGAGCACCACGTCGACCCGGCTCTCGGGCCCGACTACGGTGACCAACTCAGCCACTCCGCCGGCATCCTTCAGGTCGTCGACCCCGTGCTGCAAGGCGTCGATCCGCTCGGCGGTGTCGGTCACTGTCAGGACCGCGACTCCCGCTCGCATCGACTGCTTGGCCGTGGTTTTGGCCCGCCGCACCGTCCCCAACACCTCGGCGATCACTTCCAGGACCAGTGGGTCGGCGCCGGATGCCGGCCCCTCCAGCTCACCCAGGCTCGGCCACGCCGCTCGGTGCACCGATCCCGTTTTCCACCATGACCACACCTCTTCGGTGACGAACGGGAGGAACGGGGCGAACAACCGCAGTTGGGCCGAGAGGGCCAACGCCAGCGCGGCCCGGGCCGATGCCGGACCCGGTTGGGCCGGATCGCCGTAGGCACGGGTCTTGACCAGCTCGAGATAGTCATCGCAGAAGGACCAGAAGAACGCCTCGGTACGCTCGATGGCCCTGGCGTAGTCGTATCCCTCGAAGGCGGCGGTGGCCTCGGACACCACGCCGGCCAGACCGGCCGCCATGGCCCGGTCCAGGGGGACGGTGATGGCCTCGGGTCCGGGAACGTTGATCACCCCGGCGTCGTCGGCCAACCTGCCGAGGGCGAAACGCGAGGCGTTCAGGACCTTGATGGCCAGCCGCCGGCCGACCTTCATCTGGCCCTCGTCCACCGCGGTGTCGGTGCCGGGTCGGCCGTTGGCGGCCCAGTAGCGGACGGCGTCGGCACCGTGCTTCTCGAGGAGGGGCAGCGGGGTCACGACGTTGCCCTTGGATTTGGACATCTTCTTGCGGTTGGGATCGAGGACCCATCCGGAGATGGCCGCATTGCTCCACGGGAGCGAGCCGAACTCGATCTCGGATCGGACCACAGTGGAGAACAGCCAGGTCCGGATGATGTCGTGGGCCTGGGGGCGGAGATCCATCGGGAACACCCGGGCGAACAGATCGGGGTCGTCTTCCCAGCGGCCGGCGATCTGGGGAGTCAGCGACGAGGTGGCCCAGGTGTCCATGACGTCGGGATCGCCCACGAACCCGCCGGGAACCCCGCGCTGTTCGGGGGCATAGCCGGTGGGCACCTCGGTGGAAGGGTCCAAGGGAAGTTGATCCTCGGTGGCGGGAATCGGCGCGGCGAAGTCGGGGTCGCCGTCGGCGCCCACCGGATACCAGACCGGGAACGGCACGCCGAAGAATCGCTGCCGGGAGATGTTCCAGTCGTCGTTCAGCCCCTCCACCCAGCTGCGGAATCGGTGGGCCATGTACGGCGGGAACCAGTTGAGCTCTTCACCCCGCTCGAGCAGCTTGTCGCGCATCGGAAGGGTCCGGACGAACCACTGACGGGAGGACACGATCTCCAGCGGCCGGTCGCCCCGCTCGTAGAACTTCACCGGATGGGTGATCGGGGTCGGCGCACCGATCAGGGCTCCGGACTCGGCGAGCTGCTCGACCACCCGGGTCTGGGCCTGTTTGACCGTCTTTCCCACCAAGTCGTCGTAGTTGGCCGCGGCATCAGCCGGGTCGGTGGATTCCCATCCCTCGGTACCCCAGTTCACCGGGAGCAGCCGCCCGTCCCGCCCGATGATGGTGCGGGTGGGAAGGTGCAGCTCGCGCCACCAGACCACGTCGGTGGTATCGCCGAAGGTGCAGACCATGGCGATCCCCGATCCCTTCTCCGGGTCGGCCAGCTCATGGGCCAGCACCGGGACTCTCGATGCGTACAGGGGGGTCTGGACGAAGCTGTCGAACAGCGGGCGGTACCGCTCGTCGTCGGGGTGGGCGACCAGGGCCACACAGGCGGCCAGCAGCTCGGGCCGGGTGGTCTCGATCTCGACGGCCTCGCCGGAGTTGTCGGCCCGGGGGAAGGCGATCCGGTGATAGGCGCCGGGTCGCTCCCGGTCCTCCAGCTCCGCCTGGGAGACCGCGGTGCGGAAGTCGATGTCCCAAAGGGTGGGCGCCGTCCGTTGGTAGACGTGGCCGCTGGCCAGCATCCGGAGGAACGACCGCTGGGACGCCCGTTGGGCGCCCTCGCCGACGGTGGCATAGGAGTGGGCCCAGTCCACCGACAGCCCCAAGGTTCGCCAGAGTTGCTCGAACACCTTCTCGTCCTCGGCGGTGAGTTGGCGGCAGAGCTCGACGAAATTGGGCCGGGAGACTGCAATGGGGTCTTTGGGCGGATCGGCCGGCGGCGCGAACTCGGGGTCGTAGGGGAGGCCGGGGTCGCAGCGGACCCCGAAATAGTTCTGCACCCTCCGTTCGGTGGGCAGCCCGTTGTCGTCAAACCCCATCGGGTAGAAGACGGCCTTGCCCCGCATCCGCTGGAACCGGGCCACCGCGTCAGTGTGGGTGTAGGAGAACACGTGGCCGATGTGGAGCTCCCCCGACACGGTGGGGGGAGGGGTGTCGATGGAGTACACCGCTTCCCGGGGGGCCGAGCGGTCGAAGGCGTAGGTCCCGGCCTGCTGCCAACGGGCGGACCAGGTTGCCTCGAGCCCTTCCAGTCCCGGCTTCTCGGGAATTCCGGTGGGCCGGCGGTCGGCGGGCTCCGCGCCCGTCGCGTCAGCAGTCATGATCGGGTTACCGTACCTTGCGTGCTCCGCCTCCATGACACGGCCACAGGCGAGGTGACCGAACTCCGCCACCGGAACCCGGGCGAGGTCTCGATGTACGTCTGCGGCCTCACCGTGTACGACGCCCCTCACATCGGTCACGGTCGGTTGGCCCTGGTCTTCGACGTCCTCCGCCGTTACCTGCTGTTCAGTGGGCTCGACGTCACCTTCGTGTCGAACATCACCGACATTGACGACCAGATCATCGAGCGGGCCGCCGAACGGGGAGTGACCGAGGCCGAGCTCGCCGACCAATTCGAGACCGTCTGGTGGGCGGGCACGGATGCGTTGGGCATCCTCCGCCCCGATGCGACGCCCCACGCCACCGCCTATGTCGCCGACATGGTCGAGATGATCGCCGAGTTGATGGATCGGGGGATCGCCTACGAGGCCGCCGACGGCGTCTACCTGTCGGTGATGGACGTCCCCGGGTATGGACTGCTGGCCCACCAGCCGCTCGACTCCCTGCGGGTCGGCGCCCGGGTGGAGTCGGCCCCCGACAAACGGTCGCCCCTCGACTTCGTGTTGTGGAAGAAGGCCAAGCCGGGTGAGCCGACCTGGGAATCGCCCTGGGGGCCCGGGCGGCCGGGCTGGCACACCGAGTGTGTGGTGATGTCCCTCGATCTCCTGGGCGACGGCTTCGACCTCCACGGCGGAGGCATCGATCTCATCTTCCCCCATCACGAGAACGAGCGGGCCCAGGCTGTCGCCCTGGGCCGTGACTTCGCCCATCACTGGGTGCACAACGGCTTTGTCACCCTCGAGGGGGAGAAGATGTCCAAGTCGCTCGGGAACTTCACGTCGCTCGACGACCTGCTATCCCGGAGCGATCCCCGCGCCTATCGATTGTTGGTGCTCCGATCTCACTACCGGTCACCGATCGAGGTCACCCCGGACACCGTCACCGATGCCGAGTCGGGTCTGGCCCGGCTCGACGAGGTGGCCCGGCGGTTCGGGCTGCCCGACCTGCTGGCCGCGGGTCCGGTGGTCGATGGGGCAGTGCCCGGTTCGTTCAACCCCGAGGCGGTGGGCCGGTTCCGGGAGCGGATGGACAACGATCTGGACACTCCGGGCGCGGTGGCCGGCATCTTCGAGTTGGTTCGCCAGGCCAACGCCGCCGCCGATGCGGGCGATGACGGGGCGGCCGGCCTTGCCGCCCGAACGGTGGGGCTGCTGTCGGCGGCGTTGGGATTGGCCCTCGGCGGCGAGGTGGACGACCAGGTCGACGCGGCCAGTGCCGAGCTGGTCCGGCGACGCGACGAGGCCCGCGGGCAACGGGAGTGGGCATTGGCCGACCAGTTGCGTGACGAGCTGACCGCGGCTGGATGGGTGGTCGAGGACAGCGCGGAAGGCACCCGAATTCGCCGCCCGTAACCGCCCTAGGTGGTCGGTTTAGGACTTTGACCAGGGGAAACCCGGAATGATGGCGATTAGCGCCCATTTTGGTTACCATGGAGTAACAAAGAAGTGGCCACACCGGATGCAGGCCGGTAGGGCGCTGGCGAACCATCGCCGACGCCTCCAAGTTCGCCATCCCCGCCGCATCGTGGCCAACGACAACCACCTAGCTACAGGATCGCCAGGCCTTCAGGCCGGAACGGAGCTGAGTAGAGATGCCCGATTTCTCCATGGAACTCAACGAGGACCAACTTCAGATTCAGAAGTGGGTCCATGACTTCGCCGAAACCGTCGTACGGCCGGCCGGCCACGAGTGGGACGAGCGCGAAGAGACGCCCTGGCCGATCATCGAAGAGGCCTCCAAAATCGGGCTCTATTCGTTCGATTTCATCGCCCAGGCCTTCGCCGACCCGACCGGGCTGCTGCTCCCCATCGCCAACGAGGAGATGGCGTGGGGCGACGCCGGCATTGCCCTGGCCGTCTTCGGGAGCACCCTGGGTCTGGCCGGCATCGCCTCCAA
This sequence comes from Acidimicrobiales bacterium, assembly GCA_035948855.1. GTDB lineage: Bacteria > Actinomycetota > Acidimicrobiia > Acidimicrobiales > RAAP-2 > DASZIT01. Next base: position 39,314 of record DASZIT010000119.1, read on the forward strand.
CGGAACCCCTGAGCAGTTGATGGAGTGGGGCCCGCAGTGTTTCGGGACCCCCGACAAGATTCAAATGGCGGCGTTCGCGGTGTCCGAGCCCGACGCCGGTTCCGATGTGTCGTCGCTACGCACCCGGGCCGTCTACGACGAGGCGAAGGACGAATGGGTCATCAACGGCACCAAGACCTGGATCACCAATGGTGGGATCGCCGACATTCACGTGGTGGTGGCGTCGGTCGACCCGGAGTTGGGTTCGAGGGGACAGGCCAGCTTCATCGTCCCCCCGAAGACCCCGGGGCTCTCCCAGGGCCAGAAGTTCTCGAAGATGGGCATCCGGGCGTCGCACACCGCCGAGGTCATCCTCGATGACGTGAGGGTTCCCGGGCACTGCCTCCTGGGTGGCAAGACCAAGCTCGACGAGAAGTTGGCCCGGGCCAAGGAAGGCAAGCGGTCGACCAGCCAGGCGGCCATGAAGACGTTCGAGGCCTCCCGTCCGACGGTTGGCTCCCAGGCCCTGGGTATCGCCCGGGCCGCCTACGAGTACTCCCTCGACTACGCCAAGGAGCGCAAGGCGTTCGGCCGGGCCATCATCGAGAACCAGGGCATCGCCTTCAAGCTGGCGGACATGAAGACCCGGATCGACGCCTCGAGGCTGCTGGTGTGGCGGGCGGCGTGGATGGGCAGCACCGGCAAGGAGTTCACCGCCGGTGAGGGCTCCATGTCCAAGCTGTTTGCCGGGGAGACCGCGGTGCACGTCACCGAGGAGGCCATCCAGATCATGGGCGGCTACGGCTACATCCGTGAGCACCCGGTGGAGCGTTGGCACCGTGACTCGAAGATCTACACGATCTTCGAAGGAACCTCGGAGATCCAGCGGCTGATCATCGCCCGGGCCATCTCCGGCGTCCACATCAACTAGGGGCTGAACGGGCCCGGGCCTTGTTGGCAGGCGTATTCGGCCGTATCGTGGGAAATATGCGGTCGGCGGTCGGTTGGCGAAACAGGGCTGATCGAACATGCGACTCACGACGGAACGTAGAGCTGAGCGACGAGTTCTCGCTCTCACTCTTGTCCGACAACTCTCAGGTTGACTGGCCGGCGGCGGCGTTGTCGGCCTCGAGCACGAGTACGAGGTCCGGATCAGCGAGAGATTTATCAACTTCGGGGACCTGGTTCGCCAACTTGGGCTTGGATCAGCGCCATCTCGATCCCGCTGATCCACACGCCTACCGCCTCATATCGATGGATGATGGCCCGGGCTTGAGGAGACGCCGTTCGGCGGAAACCGGGAGGACCACCTAGTCGGACGATTGCGCGATAAGGGTGTGGAACAAGTGCACAGAGTCGGAGGCTGGACCAATGCTCGCAAACACGAAACGGCGGCTCACCGAGATCACGTCGCCCCTTCTCGGGCACGGCGAACGGATCGATGTCATGGCCCACCTGATCACGGGGTCAGTACTCTCCGTGATCAAACACCTACCTGCCGAGATCCTAGGGACTCTCGGCACCGTTGAATTCGCTGTCTTGAGTGACCGCCGGTTCTGGATTTTCGCCTCGGACCTGGAAGGTCGTCCGACGCCCCGGGTGCTTCTTGAAGTGCCGAGATCGGGCTTCGTCGTCACCGGTTCGGGCGGCTTCTACACCCATTGGGTGGACCTGACCGCACCCGGACTCGAACTCCAGCTCCGCTTCCCGATCGTCGCCTGGCGAGACGGGGCGCGCCTCGTCAATGCGTTGGCGAGCGCCACCTAACCCACACTTTTCAGTACCTCGATCGGGTTGATCGAGCGGCAGTTCGCGAGAACGCCTTCGCAAATTCGAGGACCTGCAACGAAGCTCGGGTTATGGACGTGACACCCCAGCACGCACATCGCCCAGGGCCGACAGGCACCGCAACCGGTCCGATGTCTGTCATTCGGGCTTCGGATCGTGACTGCCAGAACGCGGATGGGCGGGCGCTAGCCTAAACCGGATGGAGGCCCGCTCGATCCCTGTCGACGCCGCGGGGGCCGACGATCGGCGCCAACCTGAGATCCTGACCCTGTGCACCGGGAACGCGGCCCGCTCGGTCATGGCCGGAGCCATGCTCCGCTCGGCTCCGGTCCATATCGTGACGGCCGGAACCCACGTGGTCGAGGGCCAGCCCATGAGCCGACGCACCCGGGACGCGTTGGCGTCGGTGGAGATGGTTGCCGACGGTCACCGCAGTCATCAGCTGACTGATGGCGATGTGGGCACGGCCGATCTGATAATCGCCATGGCTAGTGAGCACGTGAACTTCATCCGTCGTCGGTATCCCGAGGCGGCGGCCAGAACTGGATCGATCAAGCGCCTGGTCCGGGACCTGTCGGACGGACCCGAGCCGTTGACCGAGCGGGTGGCTCGTCTGGGCCTGGCCGACGTCGTGATCGATGGATGGGAAGACGTCGAGGATCCAGCCGGCGGTGACGACGAGATGTACCTCGCTTGCGCACGCGAGTTGGCCGGGTTGTGCCTGGCGCTCCTGCCCCGACTGCGCTGATCCGACCGGACTCGCCGGGGCGTCAGTGGGCCGAGCGGGCCAGTTCGGGATGGCGCAACGAGATGTCGGCGCACGCTTCGCAGATGTCTTCGGGGATGGCCCCGACCTTCATCAGGAGGCCGAATACCTTGCAACCGAGGCAGAGGCCGAGTGCCGACTCCAGGAAGGCGGCCACCGCCAACAGTCCGAGGACCACCCAGGTGGCGGTGGAGAGACCGAAGCCGAACCAGAGGATCAGGGCGGTGGAGGAAAAGGCCACCCCCATGGCCTGGGCGAACCGCTTGGGCGGGCCGGCCACCAGGCGGGGCCCATTGGGCAGGCGGGGGGCGATGACCCGGGTGGCGAGCTGCCCGAGGGGGCTGAGGGTCGGACCACTGAGCACCCGGGCCCAGAACCCGTAGGCCAGGGGGACCAGGAGCCAAGGCTGCTGGAAGACGATGGCCAGCACCGACATGACCAACACCCCGGCCGCCACCGTCCGGGCCGCGTACTCGTTGACCGGATTGGGGAAGCTGAATACTAATCGAATGGTAGGCAACTGACTCTCCTCGAGCCCCGGTGACGGCGTGGCCACCACGGCTAGCTGGACCCACCTAGTTTACCGGCTTGGTCGGCATTTGGTTCGCCCGGGAGCCCTCAACGGTTGAGGATCTTACCGATGACGATCGACGCCTCGTAGAACAGGTAGAGGGGGATGGCCATCGCCATCATCGAGAACGGGTCAGAGCTCGGGGTGACCACCCCGGCCACCACCACGATCAGCACGATGGCCCACCGGCGCCAGGAGGACAGCTGTTTGGGGGTGAGCACCCCGGCGATCTCCAGCGACACCAGCAGCACCGGGAACTCGAAGGTGAGGCCGAAGACGGTCATCAACAGGACGATGAGACTCAAGTACTTGGT
>DASZIT010000120.1:0-4595 GCA_035948855.1 Acidimicrobiales bacterium
CCCTCGGTGTTGTCGGAGGGGACCATCAGCGTAAGGTCGCCATAGGCCAGGCGAAGAACCAGGTATTCCTGCTTCTTCCCGAATGCTTCTTTGGTTTCACGTCGTTCGACTACTGCCGCGCCGTGGTGCGGATAGACGACCTTGTCACCGATGTCGAACACCGAGCCTCCTGGCGTTGCGTGCGTATCCCGGGCAGGTGAGCGACATCGGGACCGCGTAGAGCGAGCACTGCAGTTTACACGGAGAAGCCGCCTCTCCATCCCGTGGCCCTTCCGGCCAGCACTTCCATCGGCGGAAACGCCAACGAGTCCTTACTGGTAACGCTCAAAAATGCTGGTTTCGGCCAGTCGGATCAAGCCGTCCTTCAGCGACCGGGCTTTAGCCACCCCGACCCCTTCCACCTGCTCGAGCTCCGACAACGACGCCCGCATGATCTGCTGGAGGTTCACGAACCGGTCCACGATCCGCTCGATGATGGTGTCGGAGAAGCGGGGAAGCCGAGCCAGCAGGCGGTAGCCCCGGGGCTCGACCCCCGAATGGGTCTCGGTGAGGGAGGCCGGCAGCGACAGGACGTCGGCCACCTTCTGCACGTTGAGCAACTCGTCGGAGCCCAGATTCGCCAGCAACCCGACCGCCCGGTCCACCGCCGCCTCCCGTTTGACCGGATCCGATGACGCCAGCCGCAGGTAGTCCCGGACCACCAGCCGGAGGGACGGCTCCACGCCGTCGATCAGCTCCGCCAGCTGGAGGCGAACCAGGCGACCGTCGTCCCCCAGCTCGACCAGGTACCCGGAGACCTCCTTGGCGATGCGCACCACCATCTCCGCCGACTGGAGCACGCCGGTGACGTCCCCCACCGACACGGTGTCCTCCACCTCGAGGGTGGACAGCCCGTTGAGAGCCACGTCGTAGCGGCTGCGGAACCGCTGCAGGGTGGCCAGGGCCTGGTCGGCCCGGTCCCGGAGCCAGCTGATGGGCTGGAGGGTGTGCTTCTGGTCGTTTCGGTAGATGGCGATCACCGACATCGCCGCCGACACCGACAGCACCGGCACGTCGATCGACCGGGCCACCCGCTCGGCGGTGCGGTGCCGGGTGCCGGTCTCGGTGGTCGGAATCGTCGACTTGGGCATCAAGTGGACATTGGCCCGGGCGATCCGGGAGGCGTCGGGGGCCAGGATGATGGCCCCGTCCATCTTGGCCAGCTCCGACAGGCGCTGGGGGCTGAACTCCGCATCGAGGAGAAACCCGCCGGTGCAGATCGACAGCACCTCGGGATCGTCGCCGACCACCACCAAGCCGCCCCGTTTGGCCTGCAGGATCCGGTCGAGGCCGTCGCGGAGAGGCCGCCCGGGAGCCGCCATCGCCAGGGCTTCGTCGAGAGCCGAGCTCTGGCGTGCGCTCACCACCACCGCAGGTTACCGTTCAGAGCAGTTGGCCGTCCTCGTCGATCCAGTCACCTGGATCCTCGGAACGCCACTCACCACGCTCAGGGAGCGGTCGCTGACCGAGCTGCTGTAAGAACGCGTCCTTCACCGTCTCCACCCGTATGAGCTCGACTCCGGGGGGTCCGGCCGGAGACGACGCCGGCACCACCACCCGGGTGAAACCGAGCCGGGACGCCTCTTCGAGCCGACGGGGGAGATTGGTCACCTGTCGGACCTCCCCGGCCAGGCCGATCTCGCCGACGGCAGCCAGATCAGGCGGGAGTGGCACCCCCATTGACGCCGAGGCCACCGCCAGAGCCAAGGCCAGGTCGGCGGCCGGTTCGGTAACCCGTATCCCGCCGGCGACCGAGGCGAAGACGTCGTAGCCGAGGAACGGGATCCCGACATGACGGTCCAGTACGGCAAGAATCATCGTCAGGCGGCCGGCGTCCAGCCCGACGACCGAACGTTTCGACTGCGCAGTCACCCCGGTGGCGACCAAGGCCTGGAGCTCGACCAGCAGAGTGCGACGTCCTTGCATGGCCGGGAGCACGATCCCTCCGGGAACCCCGGTGATTCGGTCCCCCAACAGGAGCCGCCCGGGGTCGTCCACCACGCTCAGCCCGTGATCGCCCATCTCGAACAGTCCGAGCTCTCCTGTCGGCCCGAACCGGTGTTTCACCGCCACCAGGATGCGAAGGGCGTGGTGGCGGTCGCCATCGAAGCTGAGCACGGTATCCACCATGTGCTCGAGCGCCCTCGGTCCGGCCAGCGCGCCATCCTTGGTGACGTGGCCGACCAGCACGATGGCCACCTGACGGGCCTTGGCCAGCCCGACCAGTTGATCGGCGCACTCCCGGACCTGGGTCACGCTCCCCGGGACCCCGCCGGCCCGGCGCTCGCCGGCGGTTGCCGGGCCAATGGCCACCGCTTGGATGGAGTCCACCACCACCAGCTCCGGCTCGGCTTCTACCACTGCATTGATGACCGCTCCCACGTCGGTCACCGACAGGATCAACAAACTGGGGGGAACCGGACCCAGCCGCTCGGCCCGAAGGCGGACCTGGTGGGCCGACTCCTCCGCCGACACCAGCAGGACCCGGTGGCCGGCCGCCGCCCGGGCCGCCAGCACCTGGAGTAGAAGGGTTGACTTCCCGATCCCCGGCTCACCGCCGAGCAGGGTCACCGAACCGGGAACCAGCCCACCGGTGAGCACCCGGTCGAACTCGCCCACCCCCGAAGGAATGGCCGCAGCTTCGGTCACGTCAACCGACGAGAGGGGCACCGGCATCGACGACAGATCCAGCTCGTTCACCGCCTGCACCAATGGATCGAGCTCCGACTCTTCGATCAGGGTGTTCCACTCCCCACAGGTCGGGCACCGGCCCACCCACTGGGCGGAGGTGGCACCGCAGTCGATGCATCGGTGACGCTTCACGGTCTTGGGCATGGCCCGATGGTAGGAAACGGTTGTGTCACGGGGTGCGATACCGCCTGGGGTGGGCTCTTCTCCGTGGCCCTACCTGGAGAGCCCCGGGTGCACTCCCCCGGGTACGTCGGTGAGGCTGTTGAGTTGACCGAGGAGGTCGAGGAGCTGCTCCCTGTCGCTCTTCGAGATGTTCTCGCAAAGTCGCTCTTCGAGAGAGAGGGCGACTTCGAAGGCACCCTCGAACAGCTTCTTCCCCTTCGGCGTGAGGAAGAGGGCGTAGGCGCGCCTGTCGGTTGGGTGCTTGGCCCGCTTTACCGCGCCAAGACCCTCCAGGTCATCGACGAGGGCGACCATCCGGTTCGGCGGGATACCCAGACTGTCGCCGATGGCTCGTTGCGATTCACCTTCGGAGAACAGGAGGGCACGGAGAAGCCCGAAGTGCTGCGGATCGATGCCAAGCGGTTTCAAACCGTCCGCCAGAGCCCGACTCACCTCGAAACCGAGGCGAGAGACCGAGAAGGCCACGCTGGGCGGCGCCTCTGAGGGTCCCGTCGGCTGGGGGTTTCCGTCGGTCATGGTTAGATCCTAAGTTTGTCGTGATTGTCTTGACTTCATATAATACTTAGATAGTATAATCCTAAGATTGATGAGCTCGGGTCAACCCAGCCGGGACCGAAGGGAGCGAGGTGGAAGCCATGAATGAGCAGACTGGTCGTCAAAGCACCCAACTGAGAGGGCGCGGCTGTCACTGGGGCCGGGAATCGGGCTACGCCACCGGCTATGCCACCGGCTATGCGTGGTGGGGATCTGACCCCTCCACTCCTGCCGGAACCCGAGAGGGGCCCCCCGGCGCACCACCTGAGCCTGACCTCCGAGTCTCCGATGACGAGCGGAACGCGGTGGCCCGGGACCTGAACGAGCACTTCGAAACTGGGCGGTTGGACATGGTCGAGCACCAAGAGAGGATCGCGCAGGCGTTCGGTGCCCGGACCCGACGCGACCTGGCCGGGCTGCTCTCAGATCTTCCGCCGCGGCGGTCCCCGGACCACCAACGGCTCCGATGGGGTGGACCGGCTCCCTGGATGGTCCTTCCCATCGTATTTGCCGTCATCGTGGCCGTCTCGGTCGGCAACGCGGTTTTCGGTATCCACCATGGATTGTTCTTCCCGTGGTTCCTGATTCCGATCGGCATCCTGGTTGTCCTTCGGTTCCGGCGGCACGCGTTGGCCGGATGGCGCCCGGTTGGCAGTCCCGGGAGGTAGCGGACCGTGAATCAGGTTGACGTCAGTCCGGAGATCCTCGGGGGCATGTACCCCGACCTCGCCGGCAAAGTGGTGGTGATCACCGGCGGGTCCCGGGGCATTGGAGCGGCAACGGGACGGGCCTTTGCCGCCAACGGTTGCGACGTGGTGGTCGTCGGGCGCGATCGAGCTGCGCTGGCCGCCACTGTCGAGACCATCAAGGCCATGGATGGGTCGGCCCTGGGGGTCATCGCCGACTCCACCGTGGAGAGGGACATCGAAGCCCTGCGGGCCGAGGTCGAGACGAAGTTGGGATCCGTCGACATCCTCACCGTCTTCGCCGGGGGCAATGGCATGCCGCTCCCTACGGCCACCGAGACCGGCGCCCACTGGCGCGAAGTGATGGAGAGCGATCTCACCTCCACGTTTCTCACCGTGTCCGCATTCCTGCCCGGCATGCTCGACCGCCACTCCGGCGTGATCATCACGATGTCCTCGGCG
>DASZIT010000121.1:0-1971 GCA_035948855.1 Acidimicrobiales bacterium
GCGGATCTGCCCTACGGAAAATTCCTTACCTGGCGGGGAATGGTGACGCCCGAGCCGCCGCGACGGCCGGAGCCCCAGCGGGTCTCCTCTTCCGCCGCCTGGCGCAACGAGGACTGGAAGTACGGGTTCGTGGGCTCCAAGGACCGATCCTCGGAGTCGGTGCACCTGCCGCCGTCGCGGATCTCCATGAAGGGCGGGGCGGTCGACGACATGGAGCCGATCGGGCGGGCCGACGCCGTCGCCACCATCGCCACCTACACGGTCGACCGGATGGCCTACTCCCCCAGCCCTCCGACCGTGTTCGCGGTGCTCGATTTCGAAGGGGGCGGCCGCTTCCCCGTCGAGTTGACCGATGTCGAACCTGACCGGGTCGAGATTGGCGACCGGGTGACGATGACCTTCCGGAAGCTGTTCACCGCCGACGGGATCCACGACTATTTCTGGAAGGCCAAGCCACTGCGGAGCGGCACCGCCGACTAGACCCCCCGCGGGTGCTCGGGTCGGCCCGGTCGGGACCCGAGCAGCAACCACGACCACGACGACGAGAATCAGAGGAGACGAGCGATGGGATCGCATGGGATCAAGGACCAGGTGGCAATCGTGGGCATGGGCTGCACCCGGTTCGCCGAGCACTGGGACAAGAGTCTCGATGACCTGATCGTCGAGGCGGCGGGAGATACCTTCACCTCCGCGGGGATCGGCAAAGACGATGTCGATGCCTACTGGTTCGGCACTGCCCAGTCGGGCATGAGCGGGATCACCCTGGCCCGGCCGCTGCAGCTGGAGGGCAAGCCGGTGACCCGGGTGGAGAATTACTGCGCCACCGGATCTGAAGCCTTGCGGGCGGCCGCCTATGCGGTGGCTTCCGGCGCCTACGACGTGGCCATGGCCGTCGGGGCCGAGAAGGTGAAGGACTCGGGATACCAGGGCCTGAACTCCTTCCCGATCCCCAACGACGGGACCGCCCGCACCCTTACCGCCGCGGCCATGTTCTCGATGGTGGCCCCGGCCTACGCCAAGAAGTACGGCGTCGGCGAGGACGAGCTCAGCGAGGTACTGGCCCGGATCTCCTGGAAGAACCACCAGAACGGGGCGCGAAACCCGAGGGCCCAGTTCCGCAAGGAGGTCTCCACCGAGACCATCTGCGCCTCGCCGAGAGTCGCCGGCCGGCTGGGGGTCTTCGACTGCGCCGGGGTGGCCGACGGGGCGGCGGCCGCCATCGTGGTCCGGGCTGAGGACGCCCATCGCTACACCGACACGCCGGTCTTCATCAAGGCCCTGTCCTTCGCGGCGGGTAGCGGTTCGGGGCTCATCGATCCCGACTACGACTACACCTGGTTCCCCGAGTGCACCCTGGCCGCCGAGGACGCCTACCGGCAGGCCGGGATCACCGACCCGCGCCGGCAGCTGGCCATGGCCGAGGTCCACGACTGCTTCACCCCCACCGAGCTGGTGCTGATGGAGGATCTCGGCTTCTGCGAGCGGGGCACCGCCTGGAAGGAGATCCTGGCCGGGACGTTCGACCGGACCGGCGAGCTCCCGGTCAATCCCGACGGCGGCCTCAAGAGCTTCGGTCACCCGGTCGGGGCCTCCGGCCTCCGGATGCACTTCGAAGCCTGGCTACAGCTGCGGGGCGAAGCCACCCCCGAACGTCAGATCGAGACCGATCGCAAGCTGGCCCTCATCCACAATCTGGGCGGGTACCCCGGGGAGATGGTGTCGTTCGTGTCGGTGGTGGGAACCGAGCTCGGGTGAGTTTCGGCTAGCGGCTCGCGGTTGTCGGCCACGTGGCCGGCCGCACGGCGGCACCTCGCGACCATCCGTATGATGAGCCGATGTCCGATACCCCGGTTGCCCTCAACGTCGTCCGCCCTCCCGAGGAGAGCGTCGGGCAACGGCGATCCCGACTGCGACTGGCCGGGATGTTGTTGGTCTCGAGCGTCGGCCACTTCATCATCCCCAAGCCATTCA
>DASZIT010000122.1:0-6081 GCA_035948855.1 Acidimicrobiales bacterium
GGTGCCCTGACGGATGGGGCGGACGAACCGATCGGTGGCCAGCAGGGTGTCGGACACCAGAAAGCTCACGGCACCGATGGCCGCCGCCGGCCGACCGACGTTGGTGGCCAACACCACCATGGTCAGGATGGCTCCCATGTACAGGCAGACGGGCCCGACCAAGGCGCCCTGTCGGCGGCGGACGATCGACCGGAGGATGATGGTGGCGGGGACAACTTCCACCAGCAGGACGAGCCCGGAGGCCAGCGCCAGCCCCGCCGAGGAGAAGGCGAAGGGCCGGGTGGCGGGCGGGGAATCGGGCTGTAGTAGCCCCACGATGAAACAGGCGTGGCCAGCCAGGAACGCCGCCAGCCCGGGGATGAACAGGTTTCGGGGGAGCATCAGCAAGATGTCCCCGACCAGGCAGAACGCCAGGGCGATTACGAACCACCCTCTTCGGCCCCCCGAGACGGAATCGGCCGCGGGGATAAGGGCGGCGGCAGCCACCAGCAGCGCCAGGACGGCCGGCTTGGCGGCATACTGCAGCCGATCGTTGGCGGTCCCCACCGCCAGCCAATCGGCCACCGCGGCCACCGCGGCCAAGGCAATCAGCGTCCAGACCGGCGTCATCCGGTGGACGCTACCGGGTGATCACCCGGCCCGACCTGGACTCTTCAGAAACCGTTTGAGCGCGGCGAGCGAACGGTGTACAACAGTGCCAGCACAAACGGAGGAGGCCGTGGCGGACACCCAGGTGTTCCATGTCGGCATCGTCATTCTCTGACCATCCACCACTGCCGAAAAGCCTGTCGTTAGGGTTTTTCAGGAAAGAAGGTAGGTCGAGGAGTTGACGCTCATGATCGTTGTGGTGATCCTCGTTGTGGCTTGGCTGGTGATCCTTGGTCCTTCCATGTTCCGTAGACGCTCCGAGCATGGTGGGGGAGTCAGCTCCATCTCGCACTTTCACCATCAGCTTCGGGTGCTGGAACAGTCAAGGGGGGAGCCGATCGTCTTCCCGGCCTTCCGCCTCCAGTCGATTCCCGGCCAAGGCCCTCTGGCTCAGTCGAATTCCACCGAACGGTCGGTGAGGCCGGTACTGACGGTGGTTGGCGCCAAAGAGCTGCCCCGGCCGGCTCTGGCGTTTTTGGGCGAGGCGGTCACTCCCCCCGAGCTCGAGCCCACGTACCGCCCGGCGTACCCGGACCGCATCACAACCGCCCGATCGGCCAACCCCGAAGCCCGCCTCCTGGCCCGCCGCCGGAGGCGTGACACGCTGACCGTGCTGGCCCTGGTGTTCACCCTCACCCTGGTGATCGGGAGTATCCCCGGAGCACGACCGGCCTGGGTGGTCACCGCCATCGCCGGCGTAGCTCTCGGCGCCTACGTCGCGATGTTGGCCCACATGCAGACAGTGATGGCGGAAGGCGAACGCAAGCTTCACTACCTCCGTCCCACCGTGAGTCAGGGTGGGACTCGAGACGAGTATCTGGCGATGGCGGGAATGCAGTATGAGGACAGCCGGTACGGACACCCGGCTGGCCGCGCCGTTTCCCGTTGACCGATTCGCTTCCTTCGGCATTCGATCCCACTTCATCCAATCTGGCCCCCGCATCCGACACCCACCTTGCTGACCAGCTGGCGGTGGTTGGCCCGTCATTACGGGAAGAGCTAGCCGGGGCCCACCAGGCCCGGGAGGTCTCGTTGCGGGCCTGCCGGGACACCATCCGGCAGTGCAGTTTGGCCATTCGTGCGGTTCACCGGCTCATACCGGACCAGTTCCGGGAACACGCCGCGGCCGCCGAAGCCTCGCTTCGAATCGCCCAGCAGGCCTTAGAGCCATTCCCGAGGCTCGCGGCGGCCGGCTTTCTCCACGATGCCGAAAAGGAGTATGCCGAGGCCCGGTTGACGGCCGCACTGGTGGCCGGGTCCCCCCTTCCGGACTACCGCACCCTGGGTGTCGCCATCCCCGCTTGGCTCAACGGGCTGGCGGAAGCGGCCTCCGAGCTCCGCCGTCACCTCCTCGACCGCATCCGGGACGGCGACCTGGCCCGGGGATCGGCGCTGCTTGATGCCATGGGCGACTGTTACGACGTGCTGGTGACGGTCGACTTTCCCGATGCCATCACCGGGGGACTCCGCCGAGCCACCGATGCACTGCGGGCCGTTCTCGAGCGCAGCCGGTCGGACGTGACCACGACCACCCTGCAGATGCAGTTGCAGCGGGCCATCGAGGGAATGTCGAAGGTACCGCTGGATCAGGCGTCAGCGACGGTGAAGCCCGGCTGGATGGACGCGGCTGCGGCCGCGGCGACGGCGGCGGCCGCGGGACTCAGTTCCTACCCTCGGGCCGACGAATCCGGTGGGGATGGCGAAGGGGCCATCCTGTGGGAGATCCAGACAGTGGTGGCTTCGAATGTGACCATTCGCCGGGGATCGGTGGCCGCCGGTGTTGAGCCGTGGCCGGGCCTCGGAGAAGTGGGTGGCAGGGTGCTCGATGCACCTGCAGTCACGGTTCCGGTAGTTCAACCCGTCCCGCAAATACCCACCCCCTCGGCAGCCCCGGAGGTCGGGGCAGCCCCAGAGGTCGAGGCAGCCCCAGAGGTCGAGGCAGCCCCAGAGAAAGTACCCCGAAACGTACCCGGCTTGGAGGATCAAGGTGCCGAGGCCTTGCCAACCGCCAACCGGCAGTTCCGTAAACTTTGGCGGGCGATCGGCCTTGTTGTACTCGCCATCATCGGAACGGCCATGGTGGCGGCGGCCGTGGCAACGCTGGCCTTCCACCTTTCCATCCGGCCGGTCCTGTCACCCAGCATGGAGCCGACGTATGGACCGGGGTGGGCCATCGTCACCCGGCCGGTTCCCACCGCGACGTTGAAGGTGGGCGACATCATCGTCTTCACCCCACCCGGTCAGTCGGTTCAATATGCTCACCGAATTATCTCCCTCACCGGTCCTGCCGATAGTCCTGTCGTGATGACCAAGGGGGACAACAATCCGACCCCCGACGCCTGGCATGCTCGCCTTGCCTCCGGCACCACGCCTGTGGTGATTGCCGAAGTTCCCTTCGTCGGCCGCGTCCTAAACGCGCTCGGAAGCGGCGTCACCCGGGCTGTGCTAATCGCACTCGCCGGTCTCATCGTCTGCGTGGTGGGGATGGCCTGGATCGTTCGATCGGGTCGCCGACCGAGCTGATCTGGCCTTGTTTCGGACCACTGAAACCGACCACCTCGGTAGGAAGCACTCTCGGCACGGCAGGTTTCACGCCTAGCGGCACCCGAAATAGACCCAATTTCTCCGAATTGCTCATGGCCTCCACCGAATATGCCGATGGTCAGGCACAAGTGTTTGGCTAAAAAAAGGGGATGTCATGGGACGTACACAGGACGTAGATGGTGAGTCTCACCGTCGACGGTGGACCTACCTGATTGCTGGAATCTTTGGCGTCGGGGTGTTGTCCCTGACCGGTGCCGGGGTCTACGCCGGTCTTACCGCGACAGCCACCGGGACCCAGACCGTCACCTCGGGCACCTTGAGCCTGACCTTGGCTGCGGATGCTCCCAGCGCCGGGTTCGGCCAGACGGTGTCGAACATGGCGCCCGGTGACCAGTACAACGTCTACGTGGATCTGACCAACGGCGGCACGCTGGCAGCAACGGGTTTGACACTGGGAGTCACCGGTACCGGATCGACCCAGTTGACGACCAGCACAACCAAGGGTCTTGCGGTGGTCATCAACGGGTGCAGCGTCGCCTGGACGGTGACTCTCGGAACCCCGGGATCGGGAACGTGCTCGGGGACGACCACCGCTCTGTTGGCGTCGACCCCGGTCGCGACTCTGGCGACGACCCCAGGGTCTTTGGCTTCCACCATGGCGGTCAACCAATCGCTGTTTCTCCAGGTGAACCTCACCCTGCCGAACCAGAGCGAGAACACGCTCAACGGGACACCGCCCAGTCCGACCGTCCAGGGGCAATCCACCGTCCTGACCTACAGCTTCAACGAGGCGCAGCGAGCAGCCCAGACCACCACCGCCTGAGCGGTTCCCTTATGGCCCGGGCATCGGTAGTCTCAGCCGCGGTTTGCGGGTGTTGCCTTCTGGTGCTCGGGGCATCCGGGTGGCCTTCGGCTGGTGTTCTGGGTACCCCATCGGCACAGGCGGTCTCCATCACCGCGACCGCCGGGGCCGCTCTAGGGCAGTCCACCGTTACGAGCGCCACCTGGGGATCCATCCCGACCACGTTGGCCTCGGGTACGCCACTGGCCGGCGCACTGACGGAAACCTTCTCGCTGCCCGCGTTGGGAAATCCGGCCGCGCAAACCTTCTTCAGCTATAACTCGGGGAGTGTGAACTTAGCGGCGACCACCTACACGGTCACCCTTGCTCAGTCCGGCATCATCGTCGGCACGCCCTCGGCCACGTTGAAGACGTGCAGTGTGACCTGGACGGGTTCCTGTAGCGGCACCAGTACGACGATCAACACCTGGACCGGGAGTTCGGGAACGCCGACTTCCACCACAGTGGTACCGATTGCGTCGGGCAGCCGGCTGTCCATCCAGACAAGTATCACGGGAGTGGTTTCGTCCATTGGAGGATCCCTCAATGTGACCATCAATACCGGTGTCAACTCTCAGACGCCACGCCAGATCCGGGCAGCGATCATCACCAACGCATAAACACCGGGTATCCGGGGCCGGGGTGAGCCCACCTTCGCGGCACCCAGCGGTGGGACTGGGTACTATGCGGCATGGCCTACACCCCCAATACCGCAAATGAATCGACAGCCTTCTCGATAGCCGAGGCGATTGAAGGAGCCCTCGCCGGCAGGATGCTCCTTACCCACCCCTTCTACCAGCGGTGGGAGGCGGGCGAGCTGCGTCCGGGCGAGCTGGCCACCTACGCCCGCCAGTACCGGTCCTTTGAGGCTGCCCTCCCCGACGTACTCTCCGGGGTGACCCAGCGTCTGGTGACCGACGGTTCGGCCGACGTCGCGGATCTGGTCCAGCGCAACCTCGACGATGAGCTCCGACACCCCGAGCCCCACCTGGCCCTGTTCGACCGGTTCGCCGCCGGGGTCTCGGCCCTGGCTCCATCGACCGACGCGACCGCCGGAGCCGGCCCCGCGGCGGAGGCGTTGGTGGCCACCTACGCAGCCTCGGTCGAAGCCGGACCGGTAGCTGCCCTATCGGCGTTGGCCGCCTATGAGACCCAGGCGTCGGCGATCGCCAAATCCAAGGCCGAGGGACTCCGCCGCTGGTACGGGATCGGCGATGCCGAGGTGGCGTTCTGGGACGTCCACGCGGCCATGGATGCCGACCACGGCGACTGGGCGATTGAAGCCCTTGTCCAGCTCGATGCCGACCCAGTTGCGGTTGCCGATGCGGCCAAGCGGGCGGCGGATGCCTGGTGGGCGTTTCTCGACGAGCGGGAAGCCGCTGCCCCTGTCGGCGCGGGCTCACGCACCAGCTGACCAACCCGCCCGAGTAGAGGAGCCGAAGCCGCCCGGGCTAACGGCGGGCGACGCCGACGGCGGTCATCACCATCGGCACCTGCATGGGGAGCCGCAGCCACGGCACCCACGACTTGAGAGAACGGGGCCGTCCGGCATCCACCGCCATCTGGATATTGGCCGGATAGACAGCGATGAGGGCGGCGGTAGCGAGCATCCCGCCCCGGCGACGGGTCTCGATGTCTGACGACAACATCAAGGCCCCCGCGGTGGCTTCGACGATGCCGGAGGCGTAGACCCAGAAGCGGGGATGCCCCAAAAAGCTGGGCACGATTTTCATGAATGGCTTGGGGATGATGAAGTGGCCGACGCTCGAGACCAACAACATCCCGGCCAGTCGCAGTCGGGATCGCCGTTGCCCGACGCTCTCCTCGGGAGGGCGGACGACGTTGAGGGCTACCGGGGTATCGGACATCGGCTCATCATACGGATGGTCGCGAGGTGCCGCCGTGCGGCCAGCCACGTGGCCGACAACCGCGAGCCGCTAGCCGAAACTCACCCGAGCTCGGTTCCCACCACCGACACGAACGACACCATCTCCCCGGGGTACCCGCCCAGATTGTGGATGAGGGCCAGCTTGCGATCGGTCTCGATC
>DASZIT010000123.1:0-35901 GCA_035948855.1 Acidimicrobiales bacterium
CCGGCGAGTCGTGTGCTCGTAGAGGCGCTGGATCTGGTCGGCACCCCGGTACTCCCGATCGTTGCCCTCGAAGGTGACGACGGCGCCGGCCAGCAACTCGCCCATCCCGGCGAAGTCGCCGTCGTCGATCAATTCGGCGTACCGGTAGATCAACTCGGCGATGGCCGACCGGTCGAACGTCACCGGCTGAGCCTAGGCCTGCACCGCCCGGCTGACCGGCACCTTGGCATAGGGGCCGATCCGCCCGTGCACGCAGCCGCAGCCCGTGGTGCCACGAGTAGCCTCGGGCACCGTGAAGGGGAAGCCGTGGGCACGCGGTCGAGCATCCAGGAGGGCCACCGTCGCGGTCGGGATCATCGCGGTGGTGGCCGCCGCCGTCGGGCTGGGCCTGCAGGCGGTCAACGGTGCCCGCACCGTCAATGACCAGCGTCAACCCACCACCGTGCGGAACGCGGTGATCGATGACACCTACTACCAGTGCCTCGACATCCAGGCCCGAAGCCTCATCGCCTCGAACCAGCCGGTCACCATCGACGCCGCCAACCTCGGTGACTTCATCAGCCTGCTCAAGGCCATCGGCAGTTGGGCCACCTTCGCCGATTCATCATCGAGCGCCGAGGTCAAGCTCTCGCTGCGCAACATCACTGGCTCGGGTGGGTGCCGCGGTTCGGTGGTCGTGGCCGACTTTGCCTCCCCGCACCCGGGTGCCGCCCAGCGGGTAGGGACGGGCGCCTCGATGCCGGGGCACGGTCCACCCCCGGCTCCGCCGCTATGACCATCCGGATGCAGGAGCGATGACGACGGTACCGGCCACCGTGGTGGCCATGGTGGTGCTCTCCGCCGCCGGCCTGTTGCCCACCATCGCGTTGGTCGGCCTGCGATGGATCACCTTCCCACTGGTCCCGCTGGCCGGAGCCGTGATCGCCGCCTTGGCCGCCACCGGGTTTGTGGCGGTGGGGGGGACCTTCATGGTTTGGTTCGTCACCCTGGCCGGGCTGGGCGCGGGGTTGACCGGCCTCGCCTGGATGAAATGGCCGGACCGTCGACCGTGGACGGCCGGACCCGGATCGCCGATGCGCACCACCACCCGATACCGTCTGATCGGGGCTCTCGGTGCGCTCGGAATTATTGCCGCCTGCGCCTGGTGCCTACGGGACCTCGCCACCCCTACCGTCGGGTTCGATGCCCGCGCCCTGTGGCTCACCCGATCCGGTTGGTTTCTGCACTCTCATCAACAGGTGTTGACCACGCTGCGGTCTCCGGCGCTGGTCCTGGGCCAGAGCGCCTACCCGCCACTGGTCAGCGCGTCCGGCGCGGTGGCGTGGAGCGTCACCGGTAACCACACCCTCCGGTTGGGAGTGGTGGTCATCGCCCTCCTCAACACCTGTGCGCTGGCCACCGCGGCTTTCGCCGTCGTCGAGTTCGGCCGCCGGTTCTCGTCGGAGCTGGCAACACCCGAGCACCGACATTCGAACCAGCTGGCGTCGATCGCACCCATGCTCGCCGGCGTGGTGGCCGCGGTGTTGTTGATCTTCATCTCCTTCGGCATCACCGAGCCGTTCATGACCAACGGGTATGCCGACCCGATCTGGTCACTGGCCGCCCTGGGGGCGGTCGTCTACGGCCTCCAGATGACCTCGGGGCGTTCGGAGACCGGGGTGGTGGCCATCCTGTTGCTGGTGGCGGGTATGTCCAAGAATGAGGGGGTGGTGACCGCGGCGGTCCTGATCGTCCTGGTGGCCCTCCGCCAACTCTCGAACCAATTCGCCAACCGCAGAAACCGCACCGAGCCGCGGCCGCAGTGGTGGCGGGTCCCGATTGCGGTAGGCGTCGTCGAGCTGGCCGCGGTGGGGGCGTGGCCGGTCGTGATGCGAGCGATCGGGGCCCGGGGCCAGTCATCACCACTGTCGACCCCGAGCCAGATGGTCAGCCGCGCCCGGGCCACCTACGACGGTTTCGTTCCCTATCTGCATGTGCTGCCGTGGGCGGTGCCGATCGCGGTGATCGGTGGTCTCGTGTTGTCGGGGGTCAGGTCGCGTAGCGGGGCGGCCAACGACTGGTGGGGATGGGCCGGGCTGGCCAGTGGCCTGCTGGCGGTGGCCGGGGCGCTCATCGTCGGTACCTCGGCCATCGAGCCGTGGCTGGCGACCACCGTCCACCGGGTCACCGAGTTCCCGGCGTTGACCGGGTGGTGGATCGTGGCGGTGTGGGCGGTCGTCGCCAGTGGGGCACCGGCGGCCGCGGTCCTTGCACCAACCGCCAACCCTGACCAAGAGGGACTTCCCGCTCACCTCCCCACCTCTCGAACCCCCGATCGTCTTCCCGAAACTGTCCGGGCCCCCAGTGTCTGAGCCCTCGAACCCGAACCCCGACGCCGGCGCTACCGGAGCCGGCGCTACCGGAGCCGGCGCTACAGGAGCCGGCGCTACCGGGGGCAGCGACGCCGACGCCGACACGACGGAGTCAGCGCTCCCCCACAAGCCGGGCAGCGGACCGCAGCTCCCCTACGTGTCCGCCCTCGACGGAGTCAGGGCCTTCTCGATCATCGGGATCATGGCCAACCACAACGGACTCGGCTGGGCGACCGGAGGGTTCATCTCCGTCAACGTCTTCTTCGTCCTCAGTGGGTTCCTCATCACCGCGCTGCTGCTGAAGGAGTGGGCCAAGTCGGGGACCATCAGCCTCCGCCGGTTCTGGGGGCGCCGGGCCCGCCGCCTGCTCCCCGCCCTCTTCGTGCTGTTGGTCGGGATCGCCTTCTACGCCTGGCTGATCGCCCCGGCCGACTCCCGCGGCGCTCTCCGCACCAACTCGCTGTCCACCCTGTTCTACGTGGCCAACTGGAACCAGATCTACTCGGGCCAGAGCTACTTCACCCAGGCGGCGATCCCCTCGCCGCTCCTCCACACCTGGACGCTGGCCATCGAGGAGCAGTTCTATCTGGTCTGGCCGCTGATCGTCCTCGCCGTCCTCAAGTTCAGCCGGTCGATCAAGACGCTGCTCGGCATCACTGTGGTGGCGGCGGTCGGCTCCGCGGTGGAGATGGCCCTCCTGTTCCACGGCGGGACCGATCCGAGCCGGCTCTACTACGGCACCGACACCCGGGCCCAGGACCTGCTCATCGGGGCCGCCGTCGCCCTGGTCCTGGCCCGCCGGGGCCCGGCCCGGACGCCCCGGGTCAAACAGGGGATGTCGGTGCTGGTGGTGGCGGCCCTGGCCGGGTTCGCCCTGGAATGGACCCGGCTCACCGAGAGCTCCGGCTTCCCCTACCGGGGCGGATTCCTGCTGGCCGACGTGCTGGTGGGCCTGGTGATCCTCGGGGTGGTCCAGGCGCCGTTCAGCCTGCCTGCCCGGGTCATGGGCTGGCGGCCCATCGCCTACACCGGACGGATCTCCTACGGCCTCTACCTCTGGCACTGGCCGATCATCCTGACCCTGACCGGGGCGCGGACCGGCCTCACCGGCTGGTCGCTGTTCTTGGTCCGGACCGCCATCACCTACGTCTTCGCGGCGGCATCGGCCCGATTCGTGGAGAACCCGATCCGCCGGGGCAGCATCCGATCCTGGAAGGCCTGGGTCATGACCCCGGTCGCCGCCGGCGCCACCGCCGCGGTGGTGCTGCTGGCCACCGTGTCGCCCGCTGCCACCGCATCGGCGGCGACCAACTCCGCCACCGGCATCCCCGGGACCGAGCTGGCCCAACTCGACACCGCCCACGCTTTCACCACCGATCCGGTGCGTTTCATGTTCCTGGGGGACTCGATCGCCGTCACCCTGGCCATCGGGCTGGAGGTCAGGAGCCAGCCGGTGTGGGGGGTGGAGAGCCTGTTCAAGAACGCCACCCTCGGCTGTGACCTCGACCCCACGCTGCAGATCCGGGTGTCCGGGTCCCAGGGGACCGCCACCCCCGGATGCATCGACTGGCCGACCAAGTGGGCCGCGGACGTCAAGCGGGACCGACCCGAGGTGGTCGCCCTCCTGCTCGGGCGCTGGGAGAGCGCCGACCACCTCTACCAGGGCACCTGGACCCACGTGGGCCAACCGTTGTGGGACAACCATCTCCAGGCGGAGTTGAACCAGGCCGTAGGCATCCTCAGCGCCGGGGGAGCCAAGGTCGTCCTGATGACCACCCCCTATCTCGATCCGACCGAGGCGCCGGACGGCTCCACCTTCCCGGAGAACGAACCCAGCCGCACCGACGCCTACAACGCCATCGTCTACCGGGTCGCCGCCCAGCACCCCGGCGTCGTCACCGTCTACGACCTCAACAAGGTGCTCAGCCCCGACGGCCACTACACCCCGACCGTCGACGGGGTGACCGTGCGGTGGAGCGACGGCATCCACATCTCCAAGGACGGAGGGTTGTGGATGCGATCCAAGCTCCTCCCCGAGGTGGCCAAGCTGGGACTCAGCAACCGGGGCGTCTGACCGGCGCTAGGAACCCACCCGGCGGCGGAGGAGATCGAGGGCGGCGATGGTGGCGTACTGGCGGACCCGGTCCCGGTCGCCGGGAACCGTGAACGCCACCGCCTCGGCGTCGGCCTTGGGCAGCGCCAACCCGACGAACACGGTGCCGGGGGGCTGGCCGTCCTGCAGGTCGGGACCCGCCACCCCGGTGATCGACAGACCCACATCGGCACCCAGCACCCGCCGGGCGCCCTCGGCCATGGCGATGGCGGCGGCTTCGGATACCACCGGTCCCTCGGGCACCTCCAGGATGTTGAACTTGACCTCGGAGGCGTAGGAGACCACCGAGCCCCGGAACCACCGGCTGGCGCCGGGCACGTTGACCAACCGGGACGACGCCAGGCCGCCGGTGAGCGACTCGGCCAGCCCCAGAGTCAGCCCCTCGACAGCCAGGGCCCGGGCCACCGCGTCCTCGATGGCCTCGTCGTCGACGCCGAACACCACGTCCCCGGCCACTGCGGACAGGATCCCCCGGATGATGGTCTCCTCCGCATCCAGGAAGCCGGCCGCCGCTTCCCGGTCATCGGCTCTGACGGTGACCCGCACCTTGATCCCTTCGATGCCGCTGGCCAGAAAGGCGATGGTGGCCTGGTTGTCCGGACCGTCGAGCTGGTTGATGTGATCGGCCAGGGCGTCGGCCAGCCCCGACTCGCTCATCCCCCAGGTACGGAGCACCCGGCTGATGATGACCCCGGTGGTCTCCCCGTTCTCGGTCATCCGCCGCTGGATATCCGGCAAGATCCCCCGCTCGAACATGTCGGACATCTCGTAGGGCACGCCGGGGACCGCGTAGATGACCTTGTGGCCGACCGGGCAGATCAACCCGGGGGCGGTCCCCTTGGTCTGGGGGATGAGGTCGGCGCCCTCGGGCACGTCGGCCTGGCGGAGGTTCGACGGCGGCATCTCCCGGTGGCGGGCATTGAACATCGCGCTGATCCGCTCGACCACCTGCTCGTCGCGCCGCAAGGGGACGTTCATCACCTCGGCGATGGCCTCCCGGGTGATGTCATCCTGGGTGGGCCCGAGCCCGCCGCAGACAATGATGCCGTCGCTGCGGGCCAAGGCAGTGCGGAAGGCCAGCACCATCCGGTCGTGGTTGTCCCCGACCGCCTGGTGGAAATGGGAGCTGACGCCGGCGGCGGCCAGGTGCTCGCCCAACCACGCCGAGTTGGTGTCGGCGATCTGGCCCAGCAACAACTCAGTCCCCACCGCCACGATCTCAATCCTCATGGCTGGCTCAGTCCCCGTCCCTCGGATCCATCGGGTGGGTGTGGGCGGGCGGCACCGGCTTGCGACCGTCGAGGTAGTACTGGCCGCCGGTGAACACCGTGAGGATGGCCGCCGCCCAGATGGCCGCCACCAGCACGCTGTGGTGCCCGGCCAGCGGCGGGACCAGGCACAGCGCGACGGCCACACTCTGGAGGAGGGTCTTCGCCTTGGCGGTGGTCCGGGCCGGAATCGACACGCCCTTTCGCCCGACCACCGACCGGTAGATGCTCATGTAGACCTCTCGCACCGCGATGATGACCACCGGCAGCCACCACACGATGCCCTTGGCCACCAGCGCGAACAACGCGCCCAGCACCACCACCTTGTCGGCCAGGGGGTCGAGGAACGCCCCGGATCGGGTGGTGCCCTGGCGTCGGGCCACCCAGCCGTCGATCCCGTCGGTGAGCGAGAGGGCTCCCCAGACCACGAAGTTGATCCAGTCGGCGCCCCTCATCATGATCAGCACGATCATCAACGGGGTGGCCAGCAGTCGGAGGACGGTGATGGCGTTGGCCGGGGTCAACAGCGCCGACGGGCCGAAGGTGGAAGTCCGCGTCGGCGGGGTGGAATGCCCCGATCCCGGCACGGGGGCGGGCGCCGGCCCGGACGTCGATGCGGTCGCCGAGGCCGGGACGGTGGAGGGGTCGGTCATCGGGCCGCCTCGACGGGGCGGCGGTCGGTCACCGGCTCGGCGACGAGATCCGGACCGTCGGCGCCGGTGACGATGACGTCGACGAACGAACCAACGGCCAGATGGTCGGGCAGGGCCACGATGCCGTCGATCTCCGGTGCCTCGCGGTAGGTGCGTCCTTCACCCGGGGCGTCGACCAGCGCCTCGACCCGGGTCCCGATCAGGTCATCCCGGCGGCGGGCGGTGATGGCATCCTGGAGCTCGGTGCACTCGCGCAGGCGCTCGGCGACCAGCGGGTCGGGAATTTGGCGGTCGAGCCCGGATGCGTAGGTACCGACTTCGTTGCTGAACGGGAAGAAGCCCACCCAGTCGAGTTGCGCTTCGTCGATCCACTCGAGGAGGTGATCGTGATCGGCCTCCGTCTCGCCCGGGTAGCCGACGATGAACGAGGACCGGAAGGCAGCAGTGGGTTCCGCCTGGCGGATGGACCGAATGCGCTCGAGGAACCGATCGCCTTCGCCCCACCGGCGCATCCGCTTGATCAGCGGCCGGGAGACGTGCTGCAGCGACAGGTCGAAGTACGGGACCCCGGTGGCCAGGATGGCCTCGACCAGGGCGTCGTCGAGGGTCGAGGGGTAGAGGTAGAGCAGTCGGGTCCAGGCCACCCGCTCGGCCATCGCCGCCACCAACTCCACGATGGGTCGCCGGCCGCCGATGGCCGGCCCGTCGATCCGCGGCTCGATCCGTCCGGTGGAGCGGTCGAGGGCGAAGGAGGACAGGTCCTGGGCGACCAGCACCACTTCTTTGAGCTGGCCGCTGGCCGCGCCGAGCTGGTCGGCTTCGTCGAGGATCGACTGGGTGGAACGGGAGCGTTGCTTGCCCCGGAACGACGGGATGGCGCAGAACCCGCAGTTCCGGTCGCAGCCCTCGGCCACCTTGATGTACGACCAGGGGGCGGTGGCCGGAGGCCGAGGCAGGTTCAGCAGATCGAAGGACGGCACCGGACCCGACCCGGTGGAACTGGCGGGCTTGCGGGTCAGCGATACCGGGGTGCCGGGTGCGGTTGCCCCGGCGAGGGCGGAGGAGCCGAGGAGGGACACCCCGAACGGCGCCACCAGGTCCACCTCCGGGAGGGACTCGGCCAGTTCGTCTCCGTAGCGCTCGGCCATGCACCCGGTCACCACCAGCCGGGCACCGTCCCGGCGGGCGTCGGACAACTGCAGGATGGTGTCGATCGACTCCTGGCGAGCCGCCTCGATGAAGGCACAGGTGTTGACCACCACCAGGTCGGCGTCCTCCGGCGAGCCGGCCGGCTCATACCCGTCGAGGGTCAGGGTGCCCACCAGCTTGTCCGAGTCGACCTTGTTCTTTGGGCAGCCCAACGTCTCCAACCAGAAACGCTCTCCCATCTGCACATTCTACCGACGTCCGGGCCGCCGGCCGCTGCGGGCACCTCTCCCGGCTGGGACCTGGGCCGCGGCCGGGCAAACCTCGGCGACGATGAGGCCCTCCCATTAGGGTTGAGGCGACGCCGAACGCGGCATTCCGGGAAGGTTGTGCGAAGGCGGTTCTACCCGAGGGGGGCCCCATGGACATCATTCGAAATGACGACGGCACCCTGGTCGTCCCCGTGGAGCCCGAGCGGCAGCACGGCACCACCGACAGTGCGGCTGCCGCCTCCGGGAGTGGAGACAGCGAGGACGCTCCGGCCAAGGCCGCGGCCACCACCCGGGTGCTGCATCCGGGTGAAGGCGGCTACGACGAAGCACTGGCCGCCTGGGACCTCGAGCAGAACCCCGACCGCGAGCCGGTGGTGTCGACCGCCACCGGGCGGCAGGAAGCCATGGCCCTGGTGCACGCGGTCGCCACCTCCCCCGAACATGATGTGGCGGCAGCGGTGAAGGCGCTCGACGATCGCGAAGCCTGCGGCGAGGCCCTGCGCCACGTCCTGGTCGGCGGAGTCCACTCGGTCGAGGACTTCGCCACCGAGGTCGCGGCGGCGGAGGGTGGCGACCCGCTCCCCGCCCACGAAGCCACCAAGATCATCGGCAAGGTGCTGGCCCAACTCGACTGACGGCCAAAACGGCTCACCTGGCGAGGCCGTAGGAGCCCTACTGTCCGGCGGTTGGGGGCGGAGGAACACCCAGTCGGGTTCGGTCCCATACCCACGATCGGCATACGGATCCTCGCTCACCGGGACGACACAGCGATAGTCGAGGGTTGGAATGTCCGCACTGTTTACGGGCGTCGGTGGGATCGACCATGGCAGAAGCGACCAGGCATTGCAGTAACGGTTGACCAGCGCCCGGCGTTTCCCGGTGCTGCGATTCCGCAACGAGCGGTGCAACATATAGCCGTTGAAGAACACCACTGAACCGGCCGGGACCTCGACGGCTACCGCGTCGTCCGTTCCGAAGCCATAGGACTCGTCGCTGGCGTCGAACTCTTCGGCGGCGTCGTGGGTGCCGGTCGGCCAGGGTTCCGTCCTCCGCGTTGGATGGCCCCGTCTGTCACCTTTTCGGAAGAGCGGAAGTAATGAGGTCGGCGACCTCGGTGTAGCCGGCCGTGGTCGGGTGGATGTCGCCGTACTGACAAAGAGCGGTCAGTTGACAGATTCGAGCAACCGCAAGCGGGACGGCGCCATAAGGGCGGAGAGTCGTCGTCTGATCGAACGGTGTGTAGGCACCGGTGCCCGATGTCACGTCCACGAATGTGGCACCGACCGCCTCGTACTGCTTTTGCAGCGCCGGATTGAAGATGTCCATGAACGAGGTCACCGACAATGCCGCCAATGCCCGGGTCGAAGGGTCGGCGGCGAGGTAATCGCCGAGGATGAAATCGGGGTAGGTGATCCCGACGATGGGTACGCCCGGACCGGCAGCAGCCCGCAAACCTTGAAGAAGGACCGGGAGGTTGACGGTGATCGAATCGGCAGCCCTACGCACACAGCCGACGGGATCCTGGCTGGAGATGCAATCGATGATGAGGTCGTTCCCTCCGATCGAGACGGTGACCAAACCGATCTTCCCAGAGTGTTGGGTGAGGAACGCCTCGGCAGCCGCGGCTTGCGACTGGTTCTGATAGTTCGGTGCTTCCGGTCCGGGGATCGCGCAACCGCGACCATTCCGGATTGAAGCGGAAGTGGCCCCGCCGCATCCGAAGTTGACTACCGTGAAGTGGTAACCGAGCGCACCCGCCAGCCGGGGCAGCTGGTAGGCATATCCATTGGTGGTGGTGTGCCCGACTCCGCCTAGACCGGTCGCTTCCCACCCGGCCGCGTAGGAGTCGCCCAACGACACGTAGTACTCGCTCGCCGCGGTCGCCAGTGGAGGTGCCGTTGACTTCGGAGCCGAGGAACTGCAGGCGCAGAAACTGATGCCAACCAGCACGCAGGCAGCCACCGCTGGCCCGGCGCGACGTCTCCAGGGACCAGTCACGGGGTCGAACCTCGAAACGTGAAGACCTCCAAGCGGAGAGGGAGGGATTTGAACCCTCGGACCCAGTTACCCAGGTCAACTCATTAGCAGTGAGTCCGATTCGGCCGCTCTCGCACCTCTCCATTGGTTCCGGTCTACTCCTGGCCGGCACTCTCGACCGTGGTAGCCAACCGGCACCGGGGACAAGGGTAGTGGATCGAATCAGACGCCCGCCCCGGGAATCTTCCGCTCAAGGTTACGTCGGCCGCCCGGGCCACCAAGGTCATTCAACCCGGCGACGAGATGCCCCGGGGTACCGACGGGCTGCGGGCTTCCTGCCAAAGCCGTCGAGTCATGGAACGCTGCTTCTTCCCACTCGAGGTCTTCGGGATCTCCCGGGGCTTGACGAGGAGCACATCCGCGACATGCAATTCGAACTCGCGCAGCACCGCGGAGCGAATTGCCTCGACGATCGGTGCTTCCTCTGGTTGACCGTCTACCTCGACGACGATGACGAGAGCCTCCGTGCCACCATCGTCGATCGAGAACGCGGCGGTGCCGCCGATGCGGGCAGCTTCGTGGGCGAGCTCGGCGGTCAGCTCGACATCGTGCGGGTGGATATTGCGTCCGTGGATCACGATCAGGTCTTTGGCGCGACCGCAGATGATGATCTGGTCGTCATGGATGAAAGCCAGGTCCCCGGTGCGGAGATATGCGCGGCCATCTTCTCCGGGGATCAGGCCGCCGAACACTTCCTGCGTCTCCTCGGCTCGGGACCAGTAGCCAGGACTCACACTGGGACCGCCCAACCACAGCTCGCCCACCCGGCCGTCGCCGAGGATCTCGCGCCCCACTGGATCGACGATCCGGACCTCGTAGCCGGGTCCGACCACGCCATCCCCGACCAACGGGCGCGCGCCGGGAGAGCCCCCGTCGACGAAGCGCACCTCGTTCTGTTCGAGCCCGGCACTTTCGACCCACACGACGGTGTTGGAATTCTCCGCGGTGGCGCACGAGACAAGCACCGTCGCCTCGGCCAATCCATAGGCGGGCCGGTGGGCCTCGGGTCGCAACCCGGCCGGCGCGAAGGCTTCGACGAACCGGTCCCGGGTGAGGTTGCGGACCTGCTCGGCGCCATTGACCAAGCAGCGGACCTTGGAGAGATCGAGTGCTGCACGATCTTGCGGGGTAGAGCGGTCGACGCAGAGGTCGTAGCCGAAGTTGGGCGAGTAGCCGTGCGTGCCATCCCACTCGGACAGGGCGCGCATCCATGCCATCGGCCGGCGGACGAACTCACCGGGCGGCATCAGCACCGAGGTAAGGCCAAAGGCAATCGCGGGCAGCGCCCCCATGACCAAACCCATGTCGTGGGTAAGTGGGCACCAGGAGACGAGGATCGAGTCGTCTTCGAAGTCAAGCAGGTGATGGATGACGTCCAGGTTGGCGATCAGGTTGTCGTGGGTAACGACGACGCCGCGGGGCTCGCTGGTCGACCCGGACGTGTACTGCAGGTAGGCAATCCGCCGATCGCCCACCGGATCGATGGCCGAAGCCGCCGTGGCGTTGGTGGGAACGATGGGCAGCTCGCCGCCGCCGAGCAACTCGAGCACCGTTCGTTCCGTGTCGCCCTGGGGCGGGCCGGCCACGATGGCCGTGGCCCCGGCATTGGCGCGGACGGGCTCAACCCGCGTCTCGAGGTGCTCGACTCGGCGCGGGAAGGCAACCGGGGCGGCGATGACTCCGGCCCAGAGGCAGCCCATCAACCCGACCAGGAACTCGATGGGTGGGGCGGCAATCAGCAGGGCGACTTCGTCGCGGTCGACGCCCGCCGCGGAGAGTGATCCGGCGACGATGGCCGCCCGATCGCGCAACTGGGCGGCGGAGAGCCGAGCCGATTCATGGGTGCCGTCCATCAGCTCGACGAAGACGAGGCGATCTGGAGAGCGCTCGGCGGCGTCGACGAGCCGATCGACGAGATCACCGCGACCTTCTGAACGGACTGAGTTCGTCCCTGCTCGTCCGTTCACGGCGACCCCCCAACCCTTCATGGCCGCCCTCGCCCCAATCGCGCACCCATAGTTGCACAGGTCGGCTGGACGATGCGGAATGCCACTTCGTTGGGCGACCTCCACTGGGCACCGGTAGCCCGGAGCGCCGCGTACCCTGCATGGTACGGTGACGCGGATCGGCCGATTCCGAGCAGGCTCCGGAAGGCCTTCACAACTGGGTCGGTCACCACTCGGTCATCGGCGATCGCCCCGGAACGAAGGAGGACCACCGAACATGCTCTCCACTACGTATCCGCTGCTCGACATCTTCTGGACGATGTTGGAATTCTTCATGTTCTTCGTGTGGATCTGGCTGCTGGTGGTGATCTTCAGCGACATCTTCCGCAGCCACGACATGAGCGGTCCGGCCAAGGCGGTGTGGGTCATTTTCGTCATCATTTTCCCGCTCCTCGGGGTGCTCGTCTACCTCCTGGCCCGCGGCGGCAGCATGCACGAGCGGGCCGAACGCCAGATTGCTCAGCAACACAAGGCCTTCGATGACTACGTGCGCCGGGCGGCCGGCACTTCGGCTCCCAGCAGCGCCGACGAGCTGACCAAGCTGGCCGACCTGAAGTCGAAGGGCGTGATCACCGACGATGAGTTCGAAGCCCAGAAGGCGAAGATCCTCAGCTGACCATCCCCATTCACCCGAAGCCACCCTGTCCTCAGACACGGGTGGGTCTCCGCCACCTCAACCAACGTGGATGAGATGACCACCGTCCTGTTTGTCTGCACTGGAAATATCTGTCGATCGCCCATCGCCGCCGGGTTGCTGGCGGCGCGGTTGGGGTCATCGGGCCCGGCCGTACGCGTCGACTCGGCGGGCATCCTCGACCTCGACGTGCCGTCGCCGCCCGAGGTCATCGCGACCGGTAACGATCTCGGCATCGACCTGGCCGACCATCGCGGCCGGCTCATCACCCTCGCCGACGTGAGGGAAGCCACCCTGATCCTCGGCATGACCAGAAAGCACGTCCGGGAAGTGGTGATGATGGATCCGAGCGCATGGACCCGGACATTCACCCTCCGAGAGTTGGTTCGGCGGGGTCAGCTGATGAGACCACGGGATGCAAATCAGTCACTCGAGGATTGGCTCGTCTTCGTCAACCACGGGCGTCGCATGGTGGACCTCCAGGGCAAGTCGAGAAAAGACGACATCGCCGACCCCCTTGGCGGCTCCATGCGCGGCTACCGGATCGCGGCCGAGACGATCTCCGGCCTGGTCAGCGAACTTGTCCGGTTGGCCTGGCCCGGTCTCCCCGATCGCGACGCTCAGTAGCCCTGCGGGAGCAGCGGGTTCACCGCCCCGAAGAAGAAGAACAGCAGGACCAGGAGGCCCACGCCACCGACGACCAGCACCCACCACTTGCGCCATTTCCGCCACGCCCGCCAGGTGACGATGCCCAACGCCAGACAGGCCAGGCCCCAGAGCAGTGCGCCCAGCCATCCTCCCTGGCCGGTGTCCAGCGACGGAGCCGGGGCCGCCTGTTTGATGGTGGGTACGGCCGCCGCCACCGGGGTCACCAGTTTGGCCTGCACCACCATGCGGGTCGACGCGCTGAAACGCGGGTTGCAGGTGGTCAGGGTCAGGGTCGGGGTGGGGGTCGGCTTGAGGACGGCGACATCATCGGGGCTCACCACCAGGGTGTCGACGACGTTGTACTGGAATCGGCCCTGGGTGGTGGTGATATAGATCGGATCGCCGGGTGCCAGCTGGTCGAGGTTGTAGAACGGCTTGAGGTAGGTGGTCCGGTGGCCGGCGATGGCGGCGTTTCCCGGGTTCCCGGGTAGCGAGGTCCCCACGTAGTGGCCGGGGCCCCGTTCCAGGTCAGCCTCACTGGTGCCCTCCACCACCACGAAGTTGATACCGATCTTGGGTATGTCGATGATCCCGACCGGCTGGCCGTCGGCGGGTGGGGCCAGGGGCGTCTGGACGGGCGATACGGGTACTGTCGTTGGGGTCAATAGCGGGGAGACCAACCCCGGGGTCGGGACCGGCACCTGGTGGGCCCGGAGCTTCTGGTTGAACTGCTGCCGGAGGGCGTTTTGGTGGCCCTGGGCGATGAGACCGGTGCCCCACAACTCGTAGGCGACGAACAAAAGCACGATGACACCGGCCCCGATCAGGGTTTTTCCCACTCCCCGAATGATCGTCCGAACACTCACCGGGGCAGCGTAACCCGCCCCTTCCGGCATCTCCGGGCGTTCCTGGCCGCCCATCGGGGCCCGACGCCTGGACCGAGAAAGAAAAACCGCAAGGTCGCCGCCCGGCGGACGTTTCGATAGACGACTGGTACGCGTTCTTCAAACAGGGGTGTCGGGCATGGCAGTTGCACTTAGGGCAGTGGCATTTCTCGTCCCCTCGCCAACGCCGGGAGGGACCAGTGTCTACGTCTGAGCTGGAAACACCAACAGTTTCAGCATTCGTGGGCACCCCTCGTCCCGAACTGGAGTCCGTCCAGCTTCTCCAGGATCCAGCCGCTCCCGCCTCCGGCCTGGGGCGACGCACCATTTCGGACGGCCGCTACGCCGCCGCCCGGGTGGGTGTCGACTTCCTGAGCACCTGCCTGGCCCTGGTGGTCGCCCTGCCGTTCCTCGCCACCTATTCCCGGGTACCGACCAACTCGATCCATCACTTCTGGGGCAACCTCGGGGCTAATGCCCTCTTTCCCTTCGCGGTGGTCCTGGCCATCGCCATTGGCGGCACCTACCGCACCAACCAGGGCCAACTCGGCGCCAGCACGTTCAAGGAGCTGAAGGATGTCCTTTTCGCGGTAAGCGTCGGATGCGTCGTCACGTTGGCGATTGGCACCTACGTTCATGCCGTCGCCGGAACCGGCCGGCCGGTCGCGGCGCAAGAAGTCGTGGCGGTGGTGTTGGCCGTGGTGTTCATCTCCATCGGCCGGGTCATCCTCCGGGCCTCGCTTCATACCCTGACGGTCACCCGGGTCCTCATTGTCGGATCGGGGTCTCTGACCGACCGCATCACGACCTATCTCGGCCTGCGCCCTGGCGTGGAGATCGTCGGCCACGTGGTCGGCGAGGAAGAACTCGACCCCGGCGCCCTCGGAACGGTCGACGACCTCCCTTCGCTCTGCCGGGACCTCAACGTCCAGCAGGTCATCGTCGGCTTTCCCAGCTGCCACTCGGAGAAGTTCGTGGGCATCTACCGGCAAGTTCAGAACAATGTGCACATCGCCTTCGTGCCGCGCTACTTCGAGTTGGTTTCGTTCCGTGCTCGGCTCGCCGACCTGGGCGGGTTGCCCCTGGTTGAGGTGGCCCGGCCAGACCTCAGTGGGATGGATCGTTTTCTGAAGCGGTCATTCGACGTCGCCGCCAGCTTGACGGCGCTCATCGTGCTCTCACCGATCATGGCGCTCACCGCGCTTTCCATCCGGTTCACCTCGTCGGGCAAAGCGCTGTTTCGCCAGACCCGAATCGGGCTCGGTGGCAAAGAGTTCACCGTGCTCAAGTTCCGCACCATGACCGAGGGCAACACGCAAATCGCGGAGACCATCATCACCGCGCCCACCGGTTCGGTGGTCGCGGAGGCCTCGGGTCCGGTGGTGGCGGATGCCCCACTCCAAACTGCCACCAGTGGCCCGCTGCATGCGGTGCGACTCAAGCACACCGAAGTGCAGCGAATCACCGGCGTTGGAAAGACACTCCGCAAGAGCCGACTCGACGAACTGCCCCAACTCATCAACGTGCTGAAGGGCGACATGTCGATCGTGGGCCCCCGTCCGTTCGTCCCCCATGAGTCGACCGACCTCGACGGGTGGGCGGCCAGTCGGTTTGCCGTGCGCCCCGGCATCACCGGCCTCTGGCAGGTGTCGGGTAGCAATGACCTGAGCACCGAAGACCTCCACCAACTCGACCACCTGTACGTGAGCTCGTGGTCGTTCTGGTGGGACCTGAAGATCATGCTGGACACCCCCAAGACGATGCTCCACGGGCTCGGCGCCTACTAACCGCCGTACCCTCAAGCTTCCGGCACCCTGAAGGCTTTAGGTGAGAACTCCCATGGCCCGTAGCTGGGCCACCACCTGATCGGCGGCATCTTCGGCGGAGACGTTGGCAGTATCGATCCGGATCTCTGGGTTCTCGGGCACCTCGTAGGGCGAGTCGACCCCGGTGAAGTTGGCCAGCTCCCCCCTTCGCGCCTTGCGGTAGAGGCCCTTCGGGTCCCGAGCCTCAGCCAGCTCCAACGAGGCGTCCACGAACACCTCGCAGAACTCGCCGACCTGCAGCAGCTCCCGGGCGAACCGACGCTCGGCGACGAACGGTGAGATGAAGGACACCAGGACCAGGAGGCCGGCGTCGACCATCAGCTTGGTGACTTCGGCCACCCGGCGGATGTTCTCCACCCGGTCGGCCGGGGTGAACCCGAGGTCGCGACTGAGCCCGAGCCGGACATTGTCGCCGTCGAGGAGGTAGGTATGGGCTCCCATGGCATCCAACCGCTTCTCCACCAGGTTGGAGATGGTCGACTTCCCGGATCCGGACAGGCCGGTGAACCAGATGGCGCACGGTCCATGGCCGTTGCGGACCGCCCGGGCCGCCTTGTTGACGTCCATCGATTGCCACTGCACGCTGTCCGCCCGGCGGAGGGCGAAATGGAGGAGTCCCGCCCCCAGCGTGGCGTTGGTGAGCCGGTCGATGATGATGAACCCGCCCATGTCGCGGTTCTCGCGGTAGGAATCGAACGGGACCGGCTGGTCCAGGCGCAAGGAGCAGACCCCGATCTCGTTGAGGGCGAGGGTGGTGGCCGCCAGATGCTCCATGGTGTTGACGTTCACCTTGAATTTCGGGCGGCTCAAGGTCAGACCCACCGTCATCGAGCCGATCTTCATGAGATACGGACGGCCAGGGAGCATCTCCCGTTCGTGCATCCAGATCACATGGGCCTCGAACTGATCGGCCACCTGCGGCGCCCGGTCCTCTTCACAGAGGACGTCGCCACGACTGACGTCGATCTCGTCTTCGAGGACCAGGGTGACCGCTTGGCCGACAACCGCCTCTTCGAGGTCCCCGTCGAAGGTGGTGATCCGGGCGATCCGGCTGCGGCGACCGGAGGGGAGCACCCGGACGGGCTGCCCGGTGCGAATGGTTCCCCCGACGATGGTCCCGGAATAGCCGCGGAAGTCGTGGTCGGGCCGGTTGACCCACTGCACCGGCATCCGGAAGGGACGATCTCGAGCCTCCTCCTCGACGTCCACCGTCTCGAGATAGCCGAGGAGGGTGGGGCCGTGGTACCAGGGCGTCTTCGTGCTCGCCTCGGTGATGTTGTCCCCCCGCAGCGCCGAAACCGGGATGCAGACAATCTGGGTCAGGCCGATCTCGGCGGCGAAGGCGCGGTAGTCCGACTCGATCTGGTCGAACACCTCCTGGGAGTAGTCGACCAGGTCCAGCTTGTTGACGGCCACCACCACCTGGCGGATCCCCAGGAGGGAGACCAGGAAGCTGTGGCGGCGAGTTTGGGTGAGGACCCCCTTGCGGGCGTCGATGAGGATGACGGCCAGGTCGGTCGTCGACGCGCCAGTCACCATGTTGCGGGTGTACTGCTCATGTCCGGGAGTGTCGGCGACGATGAACTTTCGCTTCTCGGTGGAGAAGAACCGGTAGGCCACATCGATGGTGATGCCCTGTTCGCGCTCGGCCGCCAACCCATCGACCAACAGGGCGAAGTCGAGGTCCCCCCCTTGGGTTCCGACCCGCCTCGAGTCAGCTTCCAGGGCGATCAGGTGGTCTTCGAAGACGAGTTGCGACTCGTAGAGGAGGCGGCCGATCAAGGTGCTCTTCCCATCGTCAACGCTGCCGCAGGTGATGAAGCGGAGGAGAGACTTGCGCTCATGGGCCTCGAGATAGGCCTCGATGTCGGTGGCGATGAGGTCCTCGTGGGCCAGCGCCATCAGAAGTATCCCTCTTGTTTCTTCTTCTCCATGGATCCGGAGGAGTCGAAATCGATCACCCGTCCTTGGCGCTCGGATGTGGTGGCGAGCAGCATTTCCTGAATGATCTTCGGCAGCGTGTCGGCTTCGCTCTCGATCGCCCCGGTGAGCGGGTAGCACCCCAGCGTCCGGAAGCGGATGCTCTTCTCCACCGGCCGCTCCCCCGGGGCCAGAGGCATGCGGTCATCGTCAACCATGATGAGGGTGCCGTCACGCTCGACCACTGGCCTCCGGGCCGCGAGATACAGCGGGACGATCGGGATCTGCTCGAGGTGGATGTACTGCCAGACGTCCAACTCGGTCCAGTTCGAGAGGGGGAACACCCGGATGTTCTCGCCTTGGTTTCGACGGGCGTTATAGTCCCGCCACAACTCGGGACGTTGCAGTTTCGGGTCCCACCGATGCTGGGCGGATCGCAGGGAAAAGATCCGCTCCTTGGCTCTCGACTTTTCCTCGTCCCGGCGGGCGCCTCCGAAAGCAATATCGAACCCGTGAATGTCGAGCGCCTGCTTCAGACCCTCCGTTTTCCACATGTCGGTATGCACCGCGGAGCCGTGGGTGAACGGATTGATTCCCTGCTCGATGCAGTCGGGATTCTGGTGAACCAGGAGCTCCATCCCGGAATCAGCCACCATTTTGTCGCGGAACTCGTACATGGCCTGGAACTTCCAGGTGGTGTCCACGTGGAGGAGGGGAAAGGGCGGAGCGGAGGGGTGGAAGGCCTTCCTGGCCAAGTGGAGCATCACTGAGCTGTCCTTGCCGATGGAGTACAGCATCACCGGGTTCTCGCTCTCGGCCACTGCCTCCCGCATGATGTGGATGCTCTCGGCCTCGAGGCGCTGGAGGTGGGTCAGTCTGAGGGGCGCGGCCGCGTCAGGTCGGGTGGTAGCCCCCTCGACGTTCGCGTTGCCTGCATTCATCCCCTCGGCTCCTTCTTGCCTCGTTCAGTCTCAAGGTTGAACAGGCCGGTTGCCAATCCCCGACCAGAGAACTTAGCCCCGATCCATAGCCTGGAGGCCGTGGCCAGCTTGTGATCCACGCAAGTCCTCGGGCGTTCCGCCACCCCAAAACCGGATCCCGGGAGCGTACGCGGCTCGGCGGTCGCATTGTGCCCGCTACACGCATCCTCTACCATTCAGGCGGGCCGAATACGCTCGTCTGATGACAATTAAGGATCGACATGCAGAACACCAGGATTCTTGTTGCATCAAGTGACGGATATACAGATCTATGGAAGCCGTTCCTGTTCTACTTGAGAAAATATTGGCCGGATTGTCCTTTTCAAGTTGTCCTCGGCGCCAACAATCCCAATAACATTGACCGGCCAGATGGGGCCGTAGTCGTGCCCACCGTTCCTGACATTAAATGGGGCGAACACGTTCGCAGGTTACTTGCGGAAATGGACTCGGAACTCGTCCTGCTTATGATGCCAGACTATTTCCTCGATTCTCCGGTCGACACCAAATACGTTCTGAGCTGTATTGACTATATGTCCGCCAACAATGCAGGATCTATCCGGCTGGTTCCAGTCCCCCAGCTTCGCCGGCAATCATCTAATGGCAGCCGCCTCGGACTCGCCGAAGTCGGATTGACGGAGCCCTTCTCGACGAGCCTGGCGGCAACACTCTGGTCATCACATGAGTTAGCCAAGGTTCTGGACGACGGGGATTCGCCGTGGACATTTGAAGGATTTGGTCCCCAGCGGAGGCGGGAAGGCGTGCAGTATTACACCACGACAAAACCAGTACTCAGTTATCCGGTGACCGGATCGCTGGTCAAGGGAATGTGGACCCGACCCGCCCGGAAGCTCCTTTCCAAAGATGGGATGCAAGACTCCCTGACGCACCGGCCCACCCAGTCGAGGTCCCGGGCGTTGAAGATGTACCTCAAGAGTGCTGCTTTCGGGACAGTCTCCTTCCTGTTTCCTCGCTGGAGCATCGCCTTCTTTCGGCGCTTCACATAGTGGCGCCGAACCTGAGCTCCCGCCGCCCCACCCGCCATCGACGGCCAAACACCGTCGTCGATTTGCCGCCGATGTCTTTCGGGTCACCAACCAGGCCGAGGGGAACGAAGGGCCTGCGGTTCCTCCGTTAGGATGGTTCTCCGCTCTCTATGGTCAACCTTCGACGAACAAAGGCAGGCTCGAGGGGTAGCGGCTTGACCGATCTGTCCGCGCCTCCGGGATCGGCGCCGGCAAAGTCGGTGGGTCGGATGGTTACGCTCACGGTCTTCGACCAAGGTTGCTCCAGCCTCTCCAATTTCGGACTCAGCGTGCTGGTGGCCCGCCAGAGTGGCGCTCGTGAACTTGGCGTTTTTGCGATCGTCATCACCACCTACATGATCGGCCAGGGGCTGATCCGCGCCATGACCAGCGAATGCCTGCTCACCCGGGCGGGCGTCGCCGGCGAATTAAGAGGCCGATTCGAGCGGTCCGGTTACCTCTTCTCTTTTCTGTGCGCATGTGGGCTGTCGCTGGCCGTGCTCGGCGTTGCCGCCGTGGTTGGTGGCCCGTTCGCGGTTCCATTCGTGATCCTGGCCGTCTGTTTCCCCGCTATCGCGATACAAGATTTTGCTCGCTACATCGGAATATGCCGACACGAACCCATGCTGGCGGTCCGCCTCGATGTCGCATGGATCGTTCTCTTCGCGATCGGGGTGGGCGTCGAGTACGCGGTTCATCGAACGACAATGCCCTGGCTCTTCGCCGCATGGACCGTCGCCGGCGCAATCGCGGGTCTCAGTACGTTGCCCTTGTTCTTCTCGGTTCGAAACTGGGCAACAACGTTGCGGTTCTGGATCAGCAACGAATGGAGCGTCGGGAGTAGGTACGCCGGCCAGTATCTGATCGGCATGTGGGGAGGCTACGGGGTCTTCTACTTCCTGGTGCTGGTGCTATCGCTCGACGCGATCGGATTGCTCAAGAACGCCCAGGTGGCACTATCCCCGATCATCGTGCTGTTCGCGGGGCTCGACACCGCATTGATGTCGATCGTCAGCCGGAAGATGCGCGAGAACCGGCAGCAGGGTCTTCGGTTCATCTACGTGGTGGCCGTCGTGCTGCCCCTCACGATGGTGGTCTGGTCGGCGCTGATCTACTTTGCGCCTGTCCACGACGTCGCTCGACTGCTGGGGCCCTCTTGGCCGCAGGCACGGCAATACCTGCTCTGGCTCGGGATTGCCAACGCCCTCGGAACCATCTCGGCTGCCACTCTCATCGGGATGCGCTCGATCCGATCGGCTAAAGAGTTGCTGCGGGTCGGGATGATCATGCTGCCATTCATGATTGTCCTCGAGCTCGGGGCCGCGAAGCTCGGCGGCATTCGTGGCCTTGCGATCGGCATCGGGATCTATTCGATCATCTTTGCCATTGTCTCGTGGGTTGTCTTCTGGAGGGCCCTCGGGCGGTTCGAGCCCGACCATCTCGGAGCACCCGAAACGGCAGAGGAGGAGTTCGCCGCCGTTGGTGGCAACGAGCCCAGCGGCCTCCTGCAGCTCCTGGCCGGTGAACCCCTCGTGGTGCCGTGGTTCGTGCCGTCCCTCGT
Organism: Acidimicrobiales bacterium; assembly: GCA_035948855.1. Classification (GTDB taxonomy): domain Bacteria; phylum Actinomycetota; class Acidimicrobiia; order Acidimicrobiales; family RAAP-2; genus DASZIT01. Next base: position 21,322 of record DASZIT010000123.1, read on the forward strand.
GCCGTCCCTTGTGCCGTCTCTGCCCGTCAATGGTGCCTACCAGGCCACGCGCCTTGGCGATCCGCTCGTCGTGCCGTCTCTGCCCGTCAACGGGGTCCACCCGGCCATCCGCCCCGGCGAACCGTCCGTCGTGCCGTCTCTGCCCGTCAACGGTGCCCAGGGCACCCGCCCCGGCGAACCACTCGTCGTGCCGTCTCTGCCCGTCAACGGCGCCCACCAGGCCACCCGCCCTGGCGATCCGCTCGTCGTGCCGTCTCTGCCCGTCAACGGTTCCCAGCAAGCCACCGGCTCTGGCGGCGGGGGGACGGAGCCGGTCGACGAGGAACGCGAGTCCCGCCCGAAGTCGATCTCCAAATCCAAGCGCGAACCCAAGGGCCGGTGACCTCGCCATCGTGCAACCTCCACGGCGCATTGTGTAGAGCGCCGAAAGATTTGACCTCGTCATTTGGATGGCCGGAGGTTGGAAGAAATTCCCATCGTCCAGTCGTCTGAGTAATCGGCGCTTCCGATCCGACGAGGTCTCGAGGCTGTTCGACACTCCGAAGGGATGACGTCTAGGATCCTCAAAATGCGGTGGACCGAGGTGTCAGAGAATCCAAATTCAAAGGAAGCTCTGCAATATCGATCGTCACAACTCGTCCAGGCGCACCGATCGCCAGTCGCCTATCGCGACCCATATCTCGCCGAATTGGCGCGTGGAAAACGCGTGCTCGACGTTGGCGTCGTAAATCATCTCCAAGATGGGGAGGCACAGGCGGCCTACTTGCACCGATCGCTCGTGCAAGTCGCGTCGGAGTGCGTAGGGATCGACATCTTGGAAAAGGGCGTCGCTTCACTTTCCGAACAGGGATACGACGTCCATGTCGCCGACATTGCGCATCCGGGACTTGCAGCTATCGTCGGCACTTCGTTCGATTTGGTCATTGCCGGTGAGCTCATCGAACATATTGATTCTCCCGGAGTGATGCTCGAAAATGCTCAGTCCGTTCTGGTAAGGGGTGGACACCTGGTCCTGACCACCCCTAACCCCTACGGCATTTCGTCGATTCTCAGCCACGCTCGCGGCAGAGTAGAAGAGAACGTCGATCACCTCATGTTCTATTTTCCCTCCGGCATGGCGGAGCTCGCAGACCGTTTCGGGTGGAAGCTCGTGAACTATCGCGGTTCTCTTGACGCTCGCTCGCCAAAATCTCTCAAACGCAAAGCCCTCAACATGATGGCGAAGTTCACTACCGAGGACTTTCCCTGCTGGACTTACATCTACGAGTTGGAGGCGCCCTGAAGGTATGCCGGGCCAACGGGTGCGAGAGGCCATCTCTCCCTCGCCCGTCGATAACTCGATAACTCGATAACTCGCTACAAAGACGTTCGCGTCACCACGCGATAGCTCTTCCAGTCAGGTGGCCACGATGGTGGCGGTGCTGGAATGGCTAGTGAGCCCGGTAGCGGAGGAGGGCTCGGAGTGCGCGCACGCTGTCTTGCCAGCGGTACTTGCGTCCTTCTGCCGTCTCACGTCCAGCCCATGAGATCGGAACCTCATAGATCCGGAGGCCGCGGTTGAGCACCTTGGCAGTGAACTCGGGCTCGAAGTCGAAGCCGTCAGATTCGATGGTCACTCCCTCCAGCACTTCACGGTCGAAGAGCTTGAGGCACGTCTCCATGTCCGACAGCGTGGTGCGGTAAAGCACATTGGTGGTGAATACCAGGAAGCGGTTGGCGATCCAGTCCGAGAGCGCCATGTTCTTGCGTTCACCGGTGAAGCGGCTGCCGAACACGACTTGAGCCTTTCCTTTGAGCAGCGGCTCAAGCATCCGGGGCCAATCGTCCGGATCGTATTCGAGGTCGGCGTCCTGGATCAGGATGAGATCTCCGGTCACCGCGTCGAGGCCAGTGCGCACGGCGGCACTCTTTCCCTGGTTGGTCGGATGGGTGAGCACCCGGACTGTCGAATCTTCCACGGCGCGGAGAACCTTGTCGGTGCCGTCGGTGGACCCATCGTCGATAACGACGACTTCGAGGTGGAGTGGTAGATCAAGAGCACGAATGCGACGCAGGACCTCGACCACGGTATTGCGCTCGTTGTATACCGGGATGATCACCGAGAGCTTCCCGTACTGGGCGGGTGGAGCGACCATCAACTGTGTCCCTTCGAGGATCCCGACTTCAGAGAGCGACGGTGCCGTTGTCGAGAAGCTCGGGTTGGAGCCCAAATCGGGTGCTCAAGTATCACTGATCGGACTCCCTCTCATCATGAAATCATCGGCGAAGAACCTCGAGCCTGGCGTGACCTAGCCAACTGCGTGTCGTCGCCTGAACGCGCGATATCCCCATGGTCGATTGCCAGACCTTCCTTGTCCGTGACCCTCCGGTTCGGCTCGGTCAACGGCTTCGGCAGGTCCCAAAGCTACCTCGTTGCGACCACCTCAGCCGCCAGGTCTCGGATGGCCGAAGCCATCCGTGCCCATGTGAACTCTTCCGCCCGTTGCTTGGCTCTCTCCAGGTCGATGGGTTTGCTCTCCAGCGCGATCTCGACGGCATCGGCGAGCGGCTCCGCGCCCCAGCCGCTCATGATGGTTGCCTTTCCATCGGTAACTTCGAGCAGCGCGTCTTCGGGGGTGATGACAAGAGGGATGCCCAGCCGCATCGCCTCGACGGCAGGCATACCAAACCCCTCGAAGTCCGATGGAAAGACGAAGAGTCCGGACGAGGCGAAACATCGTCGCAAGTCTTCGCCGAACAGCCACCCGATCGGCTCGACCAGATCGGTAAGCCCGAGTCGCTCGATATGTGCCTCCGCCCCGGGGCGCGACTCATCGGGCATGCCGATCAACTTGAGCCGAGGGGCCCGGCCTCTGTCACGCAGAATCGCCCATGCGTCGATCACCATGTCGGCGTTCTTGTTGCCGTATTGGCCGAAAGCGACGGTATAGGGCTCATCCACATCGTCAACCGACCACGTTGCGACGTGATCGCTCCCAAGAGGCGCCACCCCGAGCGGCTTGTCACGGAGCCAGGGGTGCATCCGAAGCAGATCGCGTCGGGTACGTTCGGAGATGCAGGCGATGGCGTCGGCCTGGTGCCAGCCGATCGTGTAAGAAATTTTGCGCAAGAACCTCGACTTGCGGCTGAACTGGTGCGGGAGAAACTCGTGACGAATGTCGGTCGCGATCACCAGGCGCGGGCATGGGAGTGGCGCGATGGTTGTTGTTGGCAACAGCCCGATCATGGCGTCGGCCTCGAACTCACGGCACACCGCAGGTACTCGAGTGTTCTGGGCTCGGACCCGGCTGAACCCTCTGAACTGGCCCAGGGCAACCGGCTCGATGGTCACCCCTTCCGGCCAGGACAGCTTGGTCATTGCCCGGTCATCGATAAGCACGTGGAGGTCGTCGGTAGCGAGGGATGCCCACCCCGTGATGAGCTGTTCGAGGATGACTCCAACGCTCGAACCGGGGGCTCCGCCAATCCCGTCCACGACGAATTTCATGTTATACATTCTCCCTGAGGCGAGCGGGAGCACGCCAATCCGAAGTGCATTGCTTTCGCATCCGTAATCTTCCATTTCGACTCAACGAGGAGCGTGGCAAACATGAAAGTCGTCGTCACGGGTGGCGCTGGTTTCATCGGCTGCAATCTGGCCATCGCACTCGCCAAGCGAGGCGACACGGTGGTGCTCGCGGACAATCTCTCCCGACCCGGGAGTGCGGCCAACCTCGATGCCATGATGGCCGATCCCGAGTTGGCCAAGCACCTGACCTTCGTCAACATGGACGTTAGAGATGCGGATGCCTGCAAGAGTTTGTTCGACAAGGACGTCGATGGCGTTGCTCACTTCGCGGCACAGGTTTCGGTGACGTCATCGCTCGAGGATCCGGTCGCTGATTTCGAGATCAACGCCCGTGGCACCCTGAACATCCTCGAAGCCGTTCGCTTGCTCGCACCCAAAGCGCACGTGCTGTATACGTCGACCAACAAGGTCTATGGCAGCCTGGCGGAGGTGCCCCTGGAGCGTCAGGAGACCCGGTACGTCCAGACCACACTGCCCCTGGGGGTGTCAGAGGCATTCCCCACCGTGGCGGCGACGCCGTATGGCGTTTCGAAACTGGTGGGAGACCTCTACGTTCAGGATTACGCCTACACCTTCGGGCTCAATACCACCGTGTTCCGGATGTCCTGCATCTACGGGACCCGTCAGAACGGCAACGTCGACCAGGGTTGGGTGTCCTGGATGGTCCGGGCTGCGACCTCAGGCCAGGACCTCACCATCTACGGTGATGGCCTGCAGGTTCGCGACCTCCTGCACGTAGACGACCTGGTCCAGGCCATCCTCACCGTGTTGACGACTGATGTCGCCCGGGGAATGGCACTGAACATGGGCGGCGGCCCAGATTTCTCGGTGTCCGTTTGGGCGGAGTTCGGGTCGATCCTCGAGGGACTGCTGGGAAGACCGGTGCCGGTGAAGTACGACGACTGGCGCCCCGGCGATCAGCGGGTCTACATCACCGACATCCGCCGTGCCTCCGAGGTACTTTCCTGGAAGCCCACCCGGACCCCGGCCGACGGGATCGCGGAAGTTTTGGCCTGGGTGCAGGCGGGCTAGCGCGGTAACCCAGTCTCAACCGGGGGTTGCGAGTAGTCGAGCCCCCAGGGGATTGGCCCCCGAGACAGCCAGGCGTTGCCAGACAACTCATTGACCGGCTTGTCTCTCACGACCTCCAGGCCGACACCCTTGAACCATTCCCGAAGCTCGCGCCACGACTGACCGCTGACTTCGTGGTACTCGAGAACCAGGCGCTGCACGGGTGCCCAGCTCTCCGGCGACGATCCGTAGGTGAGGTCGTACTCCGCGCCCTCGCAGTCCATTTTGATGAAGTCCACCGGTGTATCCGCGGCGGCCATGACCTCATCGAACCCTAGAACCTTCACCCGAATTGCGGTAGAGAACGCCTGGGTGCGAACCGCACCGAGCAGGCTGTTGGTACCGCTGGCCCCGCCGTTGTCATCGAAATCCGCGTATCCCTCTTTGGCCGCGACCGCGCCCTCCGTTATCGAAATTCGATCGCCGAGTCCGTTCTGTTCCACATTGCGGCGCAAGAAGCCTGCCGTGGTCGGCGAAGGTTCGAAGCACCGGATGGTGGCCTGAGGATGAAGGTTGGCGAGTTGACATGCGAACGTACCAATGTGGCCGCCGATGTCAACCACTTGAATCGGTCGATCCGCCATTGGACCCAGGAACCAATCCAGGGAATAGCAATCGTTGGCGAAAATCTCGTAGATGGGAACCCACGCCCCGGGCGCATTGGGACAGTCGATCTTCACGCCGGTGCGGACGGCGAAACTAAGGGTCGCCGGACCCCGCCCAACCCTTCCACGCACCATGCCCGAGAGAACCTCGGCCCAGTTCGAGAAGGTCTGCGGTGTTTGTGCCACCGCGACCGAATCAATCGCGATGCGGCGCATGAGCCCGGAACTCATTGGTCGCCTTCCGTGCCCCTAGGCAGGCCCCCACGATCGTGCATCGGCAGAGTATGACATACCCCGGTGATTTGGTGCCGGCCAGCCTTATGGGCCATCGTCGGCGCCGTCAGCCTGGTCAGTGACCGGGGAGTCGGACCGGATCCCGGGACAACCAGGCGTTCCCGAGCCCTTCGAAGGTCGAGACATCCTTGATCACGGTGAACCCGAGGTTCCCGAACCAGGCCCGAAGGTCTGACCACGATTTACCCGGGATCGGGTGGTACTCCATGACGATGCGCCGGACGCTCGCCCAACTCTCTGGCGAGGAGGCGGGGACGAAGTCGTACTCGCTCCCTTCGCAGTCGATCTTGACGAACTCGATGGGACTTGGCGATTTGTTCACCACCTCGTCGAACGAGATGGTCTTCACTTCGGTCGCGGTCCCGATGGCGGGTTTCTCGTCGGCATCCAGGAGATAGTTGAGCGCGCTTCCTCCCATATTGTCGTCCAGGAACACGGAGACACCGCTCTCGGCGCCGAGCGCCCGAATGGCGACGGCGACTCGATCGCCAAAGCCGTTCTGCTCCACGTTGCGTTGCAAGAACCCGGCGGTGACCGCCGAGGGTTCGAATGCCTGGATCGTCGCGCCGGGATGGAGCTGGGCCAGACGGCAGGTGAATGTGCCGATATGGGCGCCGATGTCCAGCGCGCCGATGGGGCGCTCGATGAGCGAACCCAGAAACGAGCGCACCAAATAAGTGTCATCGCCAAACGTCTCGTAGACGGGAAGACGGGCACCGGGATAGCTCGGGCTGTCGATCTTCACCCCACTCCGGGTGACGTAGTGGATCGTCTCGGGTCCGTTCCCCACCTTTTCGCGCACCATGTCGGAGAGGATCGCGGGCCAGTTGGAGAACACCACCGGCGTCTGGGCGACGCGGCGCGCCGTGTAGGCACCGTGTCGAGCCACCTCGACGAGGCGGCCCCGGTTGTGGCTGTTGCTGCTCGAGATGGGTTGGGGCACCGGGATTCCCTTCGGCGGAACGCGGATGTGACCGGTGCGGTCACCCTCCGTTCAAGGTGAGAAGTATACCCACGCCACCAGGGCCGGCGTAAGGCGACGCCCAGTGCTGGCGCCCATCGCCGCGGCTACCTCCAGATGCCCTTGACGTCGAAAGCGTCGGGCACCATCTCGTCGAAGGCGGCCACGGCCACCGCATCATCGGGCTTACAGGCGCCGACATCCCAGAAGTGATACCCGAGGTGACTCGGACGGGGATCCAAGGTGGCGGCGTGTTTTGACGCATCGGCGATGTCCATCTGACCCAACGGGTCCGAGCAGTTGTCCCACACCGCCAGCCGGGAGTAACCCAACTGGGCCAGCTTGTCCCACATCGCGTTGGGATCCGGGTTACCGGCCTTCCTGGCCAATCCCGGGTCGAACTCGAAGAACAGGACCGGGGAGACATCGGACCAGGTCTCGGCGGCCGCCACCACCAGAACTGGGTCGAAGCCGTCGGTGTCGCTCTTGATCAGTCGGAGCCGATCGAAGGCCGGGTGCTTCGCCCGCAGCGCGCTCATGGCCAGCGACGGCAGGGCGTCCGGGCTTCCCGTCCCCGCCTCGAAGCGAGTGGTCCCGCGACCCCGCACCGGGCTGACGTCGGCCCACTCGGAGTCGTCCGGAGTCAGCAGGGACTCTTCGATGACGGCCCGGGGTTCGTCCCCCAGGTTCCGACGAAGGAAATCGACCCAGTAGGGATCGCCCTCCACGCAGAGAACTTCGGAACCGGTGGTGGCGATGATCTGAGCCGCCGAATCACCGATGTTGGCCCCGATGTCAAGCACCCGCATCGGCGCCCCGCCGGACGCCGACCCTTTGTCGAGAGCCACGGCCAGGGCGATGAGGTTCTGGCCGTATCGCGGACCCAGCGTCGCGAAGTCGGGAAGGGCGTGAGACCACGGGAGGTAGAGGTCCACCCCCTGCACGCGGCGCTTCACCACCCGCTGGGGCCAGAGTCTCCTCCAGGGCATGTTCAGCCGGACAAACGCCCGTCCTCGTTGCATTCGGCTGACGGGCATCCGAGCACACTACCTACTCGCGGCCATCGGCAACGGCAACCGCGCTATCGACTGCCACCCACCGCCCACGCCAGAGCCAGCCTTACCCGGTCAGGAGGCGGAGGCCTGCCGCCCTTCGACCTCGTCCAGCACCGACGACAGGACGGCCAGGTCGACCTCGATGTCGCTGACGATCAACTGGGACCGGGTCCGCTGCGCTGGGCCCGGGCGGCCGGGGCCGGTCAGGTATCGGTACTCGAGCCCGGGAACGCCGCTCGCCATCTTCCAGAAGTCGGGAACCAACGCCCCGGCCGGGAACAGTTCGACCAGTGTCGACCCCGGGCTGGCGAAGACCAGGTTGGCCAGCGACGCCCCGTGGGGGGCCACGATGACCGAGGCCTCGGCAAACGCCCGGATCTGCTCGACCACCGGCATCTGGCCGGGGTCGATGGCGGTGAAGCCGCGGGCCGAGAGGATGTCCACCACTTGGTCCTCGTTGGTGACCCGTCGGTTGTTGGCACCGCTTCCCCGGGTGAGGTAGATGAACCGCCCCGGGATCCGGGAAGACGGCGCCGAAAGCAACCGGCGGCGCAGGTACGCCACCGCCCACGGCGGGTTGATCACCGTCAAGGCGGGTGGCATGGGAACCACCAGGCACTCGGCTTGCACGTGGGTGACCTGGGTACTGTCGATCCGCCTCTCCGCCGGGATGTCGAACAGGTCCAGCAGCTCGCGCTGGAACCGTGTCCGGGCCGGCACGTACCAGCGGTCGGGGGAGGCGACTTCGGGGCACTGCTCCAACACCCCGAACCGGGGCAGGACATCCATCATGAAGTGGTAGTAGTTCACGTCGCCCTGGGTGGCGAGGACCCCGAGCCGTCCGCCGACCTGCAGGGGGGCCGGAGGGAAGGGGTGCAGGAACAACGGGTGCTGGCGGGGACGGGTGGTACCGAAGTACGAGCTCAATTCCCAGACCAGGTCGCCCCGGCCGGTGATGACCGCGGCGTGGGGGCCCAGCACCCGGCCGCCAGGGAGCTCGGCGACCGCCACCCGGGGGACGACCTCACGCCGGTTGTCCAGGAACGTCGGGTCATTCGGCGGCAGCCCCTGCGGAATCGGACGGGTCACCACCTCGGAGGCCCGGGCCGTGCAGCATCGCCCGCCGGAGGTGGCAGCGGCGTCCTCCATCGTGTCGACCGACCCGGTGGGGAGGTAGCCACCCCGCAGCCGGCTGATCTGTTGGTTGGCCGGAGCGACCAGGCCGGTCGCCACCGTGTAGGCCGGCTTCAGATACGGGAAGTAGGGCCGCAGTGGCCCCGGCAGCCGAACCACGTTCAGCTGGCGCTGGCGTCAGGTCTCAAACGGGACCCCGGGACAGCCAGGCGGTGCCGAGGGTGTCGGTGAGCGGCTCGTGCCGGACCACCTGGAGCCCGACGTTCTCGTACCAAGTGCGCAGCCCTTCCCAGGACTGACCTTCGACGTGGTGGTACTCGAGCACCAGCCGCTGGACACTGGCCCAGCTGTCGGGCGACGACCCGAAGGTGAGGTCGTACTCTCCGCCCTCGCAGTCCATCTTCACGAAGGCGATCGGGGCGGGTAGTGAAGCCACCACCTCGTCGAACGCCACCGTCTCCACTTTGGTGGCATTGGAGTTGGACATGGTCCGCCCGGTGCCGGCCAGACTGTTGTGGCCGCTGCCTTCGCCATAGTCGTCGTAGATGGCAAAGCCGGTCTCGGCCGCCAGCGCCCGCTGTTGCACGGTGATCCGCTCACCCAGGCCATTCTGGGCCACGTTGCGACGCAGGAAGCTGGCGGTGGTGGGCGACGGCTCGAAACTCTGGATGGTGGCACCAAGGTGGACCTGGGACAGTGAGCAGGCAAACGTCCCGACATGGGCGCCGATATCGACGACCTGGATGGGTCGCTTGATCAGGGGGCCGAGGAACCATTTCAGCCGGTAGGTGTCCTCGGCAAAGACTTCGTAGAGCGGCACCCGGGCACCGGGGGCATTGGGGCAGTCGATCCGTAGGCCCTTGCGGGTGGTGAAGCTCAACGTCTCCGGACCGCGTCCGAACTGGCCCCGGGCCATATCCGACAGCACCTCGGCCCAGTTGGAGAAGACCAACGGAGTCTGAGCCACCCGCCGCGAGGTATGAACGGCGCGGTGGACCTTGCCGGCGATCATCGACCGACCGTGCTCTCTGAGGGCCGGGCGGCCTGGATGGGCATCGCACCATCATGGCACGCCGGCCCAGCCCCGACACAACCGCAAGAACCCGGCCCGGCCATCGAGACGGCGGCGTCGATCGCGAGTGCGACTCGGCCCGACGGGCCAGACCCGAGGCGCAAGGCGCCGGCCGAAGCGCCGGCGCTACGACCCGAAGACCGGCGCCTTGGTGACGGATCCGTTGACCCGGGGGCCCACCGGGAGAGGTAACCCCGAGGCCGGTTGACCGGCAGCCAAGGGCTCCGGAGCGCCCGAATAAGAGCCGGCGGGTCGACGTAGCAACGGCGTGGTGATGGCCAGGATGAACGGCAACCAGAAGTACGTCTGGAAAATGATGGGCGCGGTCTGCGCGTAGACGAGCGATGCGATGGCGCCCGCGAAGATGATGTCGCCGGTCGGGTCCCGTCTTCGGGCCTTCCACGATCGCCACAGCGCGGAGAGGACCGCCACCAGTACCCCGAGCAGAACCAGGAATCCCCCTTGGTACCAGAGGATCAGAATGAGGTTGTGCGGGGCATAGACGAATCCTGAGTAGACGTCGAAGTAGACGGCGCCCGAGACCTGGTCCAGGCCATGGCCGATGAGGGGTTGCTCGGCAATCCCATGCCAGGCGGCTTTGTAGGTGTCGACCCGCAGCGTGCCGGTGTTGGCGGTCGACGAATTCCCTACGGTGGACTGGAACCGACCGATCGGATTGTTCGCACCCAGGAAGACTGTCCCCGCCACGTAGACGACGAGGATCACAACGGCGCCGGTAACAACCCGGCGCAGATTGACCCGGCGAAGGACCAGGAGGACGAAAACGGCGGCCAACGCCGCGAGCATGGCCGACACACTGGCGCTGAGGATGAGCCCGAAGGAGATCAACATGACCGAGATGAGGCGATGCCAACGTCGGCCGAGACCGAGTTCCATCGTCAAACCGATGGCAAACACCAGGCCGAGGGCCAAGGCGGCGCCCAACTCGTCGGGCTGACTGGTGAACCCGACCGCCCGTCCCCCCGCCGCGGCCGGGAGCGGATAGAGATGGACTTTCTGGAGGATCTCCGCGAACCCCGATGCCGCACATCCGAGGACGAAGGCGTACATGCCCAGTTGCTTCAGGTGCTGGTTGAAGAGAACTGAGCGGAGGAGCCAGGGCCAGAACAGGATCACGAAGATCAGCCGGAAGAGCACCAGCACGCTGAGGGTGATGTCCAGGGCGACCACGCAGGCGGCGACGCCCCCGATCACGACCAGGATCAGGGCCACCAGCCAGGACACCGGCATCGGCTCCACTCGTGGCCGGTCCTTGGAGAAGAACAACGCGATGATGCCCACCACGAAGATCAGGTCGCTGACCTGGACGCCACCGCCCCGGAACCGGGTCATTGGAATCAGGAGGATCCCGAGCAAAGACAGACCGAAACCCACGGTCCAGAACTTGTCTCGTTGCTCCCTGGGCGGCACCGCCGAAGGCTACCGCTCCCGGTGACGACCGGGTAGCCACCCCGGCGGCTCCGCCGCCAGCCAGGGAACGGCACCGACGGCGGGCTAGAGTCTCGGGCCTGGCCTCGCCCTTCGATCACCCTTCTCACCGCGAACGCCCACCTCGTGACCACTGACTCCACCCAGTCCCGCAACCCCCGCCCCGCGTCCCGCGCCCCCGCGCCGCTTTCGGTCGTGATCCACGACTATTCGGGGCATCCAGGCCAGGTCCAGCTGAGCCGGGCCCTGGCCGGTCGGGGTCACCGGGTCATCCACCAGCACTGTCCGTCCTATGTCACCGGCAAGGGGGCGGTGGAGCCACTGGCTGACGACCCGGCCACCCTCACCTTCGAACCCTGCCCGATGGACGGCGAGTTCAATCGGTACTCGCCGGTGAAGCGGATCCTCCAGGAGCTGTCCTACGGCCGGCGGGCCGGCGCCCTGATCGCATCGCGCCACCCCGACGTCGCCGTGCTGTCCAACGTCCCCCTCCTGGCTCATGCCCTCATCGCCGCCCGACTTTGGTGGCTGCGCATCCCGATGGTCTTCTGGCACCAGGACATCTACAGCGCCGCCATCGCCGCCACCGCCACCCAAAGGCTGGGCAAGGTGGGCGCCGCCCTCGGTTGGGTCGCCGATCGGATCGAACGGGCCATCGCCCGATCGAGCCACGCCATCGTGGCCATCTCCCCGAGCTTCGAGCCCAAACTCCGCTCCTGGGGCGTCAAGGAGTCGGCCATTCACGTGGTCCCCAACTGGGCCCCTATCGAGGACCTCCCGGTCCGGAACAAAGATAATCAATGGAGCCGGCGAATGGGCCTGGCCTCCGTCCCGGTGGTCCTCTACACCGGCACTCTGGGATTGAAGCACGACCCGAGCATCCTGGCCGCGGTGGCCGATCATCTGGGCACCGCCGTCCCCGAGGCCCGGGTGGTGGTGATCTCGGAAGGGAAGGGCCGGGAGTGGCTCGAGTCCTGGAAGCAGGAGCACGCCGCCGAGAACCTCCTCCTGCTCGACTACCAGCCCTATCCGGACCTGCCCGAGGTGATGGCTAGTGCCGACCTGCTGGTGGCCATCCTGGAGCCCGACGCCAGTCGGTACTCGGTCCCCTCCAAGGTGCTCACCTACCTGTGTGCCGAGCGGGCCATCGTCGGATTCCTCCCCGCCAACAACTCCATCGGCCAGTTGCTCGAGACCGAGGGCGCCGGGGTGGTGGTCGACCCCGCCGAACGCCGGCGGATCGGGCCGGTCGTCACCGACTTGCTCGGCGACGGCCAAGGCCGGGTTGCCATGGGCCGGGCCGGGCGCGGCTACGCCGAGGTCACCTTCTCTCCCGAGGTGGCCGCCGATCGGTTCGAGGCGGCCTTTGCCGGCTTCCTGCCGCGGCGGTGAGTGCCGAGCGCCGGCCTCGGAGATACCGTTGAACATGGCGACCCCTCTACGCTAGTTCTCGACGGACACCGAATCGTCTTTCGCGGTCAACCCCGCATGACCGGGAAGCCGACTTGGCCGCCGATGCTATTCTTCGAAAATGGTCGAGCGTGCCGCGGCTTCCCCGAATGGAGCCGGCGTTCTTCCATCCACCAGGCCGGTTCGCTTCATTGCCTTGGGCGGCGGCGTCAATGGCAATGCCGAAACCATGATGCGGGCGCTCCACGATCTCGGTGACCATTTGATGATCGTGATTTCGTCAACCGACGAGAACACCGAGTTCAAACCGCTCCAGACGCTGGAGCGCGCGGAGATCCTTGCCTGGGACGAGCACCAGGATGCCCAAGTGCTGATCGACCGGGTGGAGGCGTTTCAGCCGGACGCCATCATGTGCGGCGGGTGGAACATCCCGTCCAGCTACCGGAAGGTAATGAAGCGACAGCCGGCCCACGTCCTCCGGATGATGTTCACCGACAGCATCTGGCGCTCGACCCCGAAGCAGTGGATCGGACGGGGACTTCACCCGTGGCTGATCAAACCGCTGTTCGACGTCGTGGTGGTGCCCAGCGAGAGATCCGAGTTCCTGGCCCGGCGGATCGGTTTCGGCCCCGGCAGCATCATCCGGGGCGCCAACACCGCCGACACCCCGATGTTCGACTCCGGTCCCCGTTCTGGCACTGAACTGGCCTCCCGACGTCGATTTCTCTTCGTGGGTCGGCTCATCCCGTTCAAAGCCCTCGACGTAATGGCGGAGGCCTACCGACGGTACCGATCCAACGTGCCCGATCCCTGGGAACTCCACATCGTCGGTCTCGGCCCCGAGGAACGCCACCTCAAGGATGTTGAGGGAGTGACGATGCACGGCTTCCTCCAGCCGACCGAGGTCGCGACCCTCATGCACGAGAGTTCGTGCTTGCTGCTCACCTCCAACGGCGAGCATTACGGCCTGGTCGTGCACGAGGCGGCGGCCGCCGGTTTGCCGTTGCTGGTCTCGGAGACCGCCGGCGCGGTGCCTGGACTCGTCCAGGACGGCTACAACGGCTGGTCGGTTCCCGAACGTGACGTCGCCGCCTGGAGTGCGGCGATGACGAGGATGGCGGGACTATCGGCGGAGCGGCTGGGGGATATGTCCGCCATCAGCCACGCCCTTTCCACCCGGCTGAGCCCATCGGGCTGGGCCCGCAACCTCCACGAGGAGATCGACCGGCGCCGCCCTTCGTGACCGATGCACCGGGATGTGTGCTTCGCTTCACGACCTTCGGCGGTATTTTGGTCACCGCCGCCAGGGCCGATTAAGGTAACGGGGTCCTCCGGGGGTCATTTTGCCGGCAAATGCGAAACGGCACCCGACCGGGCTGATATTCGGGGCAGCGGTTGGTGCCGGCGAAGACAAGGGAGATGCCGATGAAGAACGTCTTGGTGACGGGCGGTGGAGGATTCATCGGCGGCCACTTGGTCGCCCGACTGCGCGAGCAGGGCGTGGAGCACATTCGGTCGGTTGACCAGACGCCGATCGACCAGTGGCACCAGACGTTCTCCGACGTCGACAACCAGGTCGGCGATCTCCAGGAGTTGGACCCGTGCCGGACCGCCTGCGAAGGCATCGACACCGTCTTCAACCTGGCTGCCGACATGGGGGGCATGGGCTTCATCGAGAACAACAAGGCCCTCTGCATGCTCTCCGGACTGATCTCCACCCACATGCTGCTCGCCGCCCGGGATGCGGGGGTGCAGCGGTTCTTCTACTCCTCGTCGGCGTGCGTCTACGCCGCTGGCAAGCAGGAATCGCCGGAGGTCGAGCCGCTGCGGGAGAGCGATGCCTACCCGGCCATGCCCGAGGACGGCTACGGCTGGGAGAAGCTCTTCAGTGAGCGGATGGCCCGGCATTTCTACGAGGACTTCGGCCTCGAGACCCGGGTGGCCCGCTACCACAATGTCTA
>DASZIT010000124.1:0-3210 GCA_035948855.1 Acidimicrobiales bacterium
CGAACGGATGGCTCGCACCGTGGCCAGGAATGCCTCACTGGCCGCGTCACCCGGGTCGGAACAGCCGGTGATCCGGCGGGCGGCACCACAGGCGCTCGGAAAGTGCCGGCGCCAAAGCTCCGCCATGGCCACCGGGTCGCCGTCCCGGACCTTGACGACCAGCTCCATATCCGCCTGGTTCGATTCGGATTCTTCCCGAGCCGAGCATGGCTTGCCATCACTCATGATTGCCACCCTGACTGCTGTGGGTATTACGAGTAGGTAATCCTGCCGGCGCACTAGGTTACTCGGAATTGGCTGAAATGCAATACCGGAATCCCAATGACACTCATAAGTGCTCATATTCCGTGATCCAATCCGTGCACCTGGTCCCGGAGCCCGGCAAGGGCGATTCCGGGGTGGTGCCAGGGAGTGACGCCGGGACAACCTATAAAGTTACCGCTGGTAGCAACCGATGATGAGCTAACGCGTACCTTGTCATCCTTGGGTCGTCCGGTTCGAAAATGGGCGGCTCAGTGGCGAGGACGATCGGAGACGAATTGGTGCGACGAACGTACAGGGGGGGTGGTGTCCGTCATGGAGGGACCACGCGACCCCGGTAACGGCGGATCCTCCGGTCCGGAACCGCTGCGGCGCCGGTGGCAGGCTCAGAGCTACGAACGCACCAATTTGGGTTGGGCGGAGTGGAACGACCCGGCGGTTGACCAAGTGATTGACGATGTCACCGCCGGCCGGGACCCCTGGCTTTCCCTGCGGGCGCTGGTGCGGGCCCGATCGAGGGCGGGCATGAGCATCCAGGTGGTCGTCCGTGACCTCGGCGCTCTCCGCGACGTTGATACCACGGGAGGGACGAGGGCCCTCGACAGCCTCGACGCGGCCGTGCTGCTCGAGGACTGGTACGAGGAGGATCTGGCCCGTCAGCATCGGGAGTGCGTCCAGGACCCGCTGACCGGTCTCGCCACCTCGGAGTTCCTGAAGCAGTACCTCCGTCAGCTCTATCAATCGGTGGCCTCGCTCGCCTTGCCTGATTTCGGGCACCATCTGGTCCTGGTTGACCTACCCCGGGCCCTGGCCGGCGCGAAGTTGATGTCGGCTCAGCTGGCCTGTGCCTCGCTGCTCACCCAGCAGTTCGACCAGGGGTGGACGATCGCGGTGTTCAATCCGCACCGACAGGGGGTCCTGGCCAGTGGCGCCTATGCGGCCCACCCCGAGCTCGAAGCCATGCTCCACCGGCTGGAGGACTTCCCGCCCGGAGCCAAGCCCTCGGTGTCGAGTGTCGATCTGCCCTCCAGCGCGACGGCAGCCTGCGACCTGGTCGAGACCTTGAGAAACGGCGGGTGACCGGCGGCTGAAGCCACATCCGCCGTCGAAGTGTCGATCCTGCGGAGCCGGTCTGCCTCAATCTCACTCCGCCCGGAGGATTCACACCTCGCCCACAGCAAGCTCCCAGCTGGTCCCCGTGGAGTTCGGCCACAGTGAGAGCCATGACCCACGACGGCCGTCTCGCCGCCAGCATCCGATGATGACCACCGTGCTGGAAAAGTCGGCGCTCGAGACCGAACCCGACCTCCGCCCGACCGGACCCCCGGCCGCCCGCCGGAACCTCTTCGGGCGCCTGGTCAGCGGGAAGCCTGACGATCCCCGTTGGGTCCGGCCCACCCTGCTCGCGCTGCTGGCCCTCACCGGGTTGAGCTACCTGTGGGCGCTGGGCGATTCGGGATGGGCCAACTCCTTTTATTCGTCAGCGGTGCAGGCCGGCACCAAGAGCTGGAAGGCGTTCTTCTTCGGCTCCTCCGACGCCTCGAACTTCATCACCGTCGACAAGCCTCCCGCCTCTCTCTGGGTGATGGAGCTCTCCGCCCGGGTCTTCGGGGTGAATTCCTGGAGCATCCTCGTCCCCCAGGCCCTGGAAGGGGTGGCCACCGTCGGGGTGCTCTACGCCACCGTTCGGCGCTGGTTCAGTCCCGGCGCCGCCCTCCTCGCCGGGGCGGTCATGGCCATGACCCCGGTGGCGGTGTTGATGTTCCGATTCAACAATCCCGACGCGCTGCTGGTGCTCCTGCTCACCGTCGCCGCCTACGCCACGGTTCGGGCCCTCGAGCGGGCCCAGACCATCTGGCTGATGGTGGCCATGGCCTGCGTCGGCACCGGGTTCATCACCAAGATGCTGCAGGCCTTCGTCATCGTGCCAGTGATCGGCCTGGTCTACCTGCTGCTGGCGCCGACTCCCCTGGGCCGAAGGATCCGACAACTCCTCCTCGCCGCCGTCGCCCTGGTGGTGTCGGCCGGGTGGTGGGTGACCGCCGTCGCCCTGACCCCGGCCGCCAGCCGGCCGTACATCGGCGGCTCCCAGGACAACAGCATCCTCAACCTCATCTTCGGCTACAACGGGTTCGGCCGCCTGACCGGAAACGAGGCCGGGAGCGTTGGTGGTGCCGGCGCCACCGGATCCCGCTGGGGGGCCACCGGTTGGGGCCGGCTGTTCGGGTCGGACATGGGTGGTCAGATCTCCTGGCTGCTCCCCGCCGCCCTGATCCTGCTCGGCGCCGGCTTGTGGGTCACCCTGCGGGCCTCCCGCACCGACCGCACCCGGGCCGCCCTGGTCCTCTGGGGAGGATGGCTGCTGCTCACCGGGGCCACCTTCAGCTTTGCCGCCGGCATCATCCACCCGTATTACACCGTCGCCCTAGCCCCGGCGATTGCCGCCCTGGTCGGTATCGGATCGGTGATGCTGTGGGAACGCCGGAGCCAGGTCTGGGTGCGCATCGTGCTCGGCGCCACCCTGGCCATGACCGGGATCTGGGGCTACGTGCTGTTGAACCGCACCCCGGACTGGCTGCCCGGGCTCCGGATCATCGTCCTGCTCGCCGGCATCGGGATCGGCCTGGGGATCGCGGTCGCACCTCGTCTACGGGGCCGGCTGGCGCTCGGGGTGGGTGCCGCCGCGCTCATCGTCGCCTCGATCGGGCCGGCGGCTTACGCCGTCGACACCATCGTCACCCCTCACTCCGGAGCCATCTCCGCGGCCGGACCCGCGACCGCCGGGCTCTTCAGTGGGCCCGGCGGTGGCCGACCGGGCGGAGTGGGCGGACCCCCGGGCGGGCTGGGTACCGGCGGTCGTCCCGCCTTTGCCGGTGGGACCGCCCCCGCGGGTGGAGCCAGCCGTTTCCCGGGCGGGGTGAGGGGCGCCGGCCAAGCTCCCCCCGGAGC
>DASZIT010000125.1:0-7150 GCA_035948855.1 Acidimicrobiales bacterium
CGTCGATGGTGATCCCCTGCTCCCGCTCGGCCCGGAGCCCATCGGTGACGAAGGAGAGGTCGATGCCGTTCACCCCCCGCCGGCGGGAGGCCGCCTCGACCGCCTCGATCTGATCGTCGAACAGCTGCTTGGTGTCGTGGAGCAGGCGGCCGATGAGGGTGGACTTGCCGTCGTCCACCGATCCGATGGCGGCGAACCGCAACAGGTCCATCACCGGCGGGTCGGTCTCCGGGCCCGGAAAGCCGGAATCGCCGGCAACATCCGTGTCGTCGGCCGGAACCGGGCCGACGCCAACCACGGTGCCGGTGCCGTCTGCAATTGCCGCCACGGTTTAGAAGTAGCCCTCGCGCTTGCGGTCCTCCATCGATGTTTCCGAGAACCGGTCGTCGGCCCGGGTGGCCCCCCGCTCCGACACCCGCGAGACCGCGACTTCTTGGATGATGCGGGCCAGGGTGGTGGCTTCCGAGCGCACCGCCCCGGTACAGGTGGCGTCGCCCACCGTGCGGAACCGGACCGTCTCCTCCACGGCGGTCTCGCCCGGGCCGGGCACCACCCATTCGGACTCGGCCAACAACATCCCGTCCCGCTCGATGACCGAGCGACGGTGGGCGTAGTAGATGGACGGCAGCTCGATCGACTCGCGTTCGATGTACTGCCAGATGTCCAGCTCGGTCCAGTCCGACAGCGGGAAGGCCCGAAGGCTCTCGCCCGGCTGCACCTGGCCGGAGTAGAGCTGCCACAGCTCGGGCCGCTGGCGTTTGGGGTCCCACTGGCCGAAGGTGTCCCGGAACGACAGCACCCGCTCCTTGGCCCGGGCCTTGTCCTCGTCCCGCCGGGCGCCGCCGATGCAGGCGTCGAACCCGTGGGCACCGATGGCGTCGAGCAGGGCGGTGGTCTGCAGGCGGTTCCGCATGCCGCCGTGACCGGGATCCGCCACCCGGCCGGTGTCGATCGACTCCTGCACCGAGGCGACCAGCAGCCGCTCGCCCAGTTCCTCGATGCGCCGATCCCGGAAATCGATGACTTCGGGGAAGTTGTGGCCGGTGTCGACATGCATGACCGGGAACGGGAAGCGTCCGGGACGGAACGCCTTCTCGGCCAGCCGGAGCAGCACCGCCGAATCCTTGCCCCCGCTGAACAGGAGCACCGGGCGCTCACATTCGGCGGCCACCTCCCGCATGATGAAGATGGCATGGGCTTCCAGCAGATCGAGGTGGTCGACGGTCGGCCGGGGGTTCCTCCCCGTGACAGCCTCCAGGGATCCAGAGGTGGGGGGATCGAGGGTGGTTGTCATGGTGGGAATCGTTCCTGTCCCTGGTCAGTGGCGGCTTGCAGAAGTGTGGAATAGGCCGGTAGGTCGGCTCGGTTGTGTACAACATCGGGAAGCCCGAGGTGATTCCACCAAAAGATGATCCGATTAGTCATATATACTAGCGGGGCCGGATACCTGCAAGGTCCCGGGGCACCGAACGATCCACGCGACGAGAGCGAGCCACGTTGTCCACCCAGCCCCAACTGACGACCCTCCACCAAGAGCTGGCTGAGGTCTCGGACGAGTTCGAGTCGGCGCCGGCCGGGAAGGTCATCGCCTGGGCGCTGGAGCGGTTCGGGTCCAAGGTGTCGCTGGCCTGCTCGTTCCAGGATGCGGTCATCGTCGATCTGGCGGTGGCGGCGGATCCGGGGATCGAGGTCGTCTTCCTCGACACCGGGGCGCACTTCCCCGAGACCCTGGCCTACGTCGAGACCATCCGCCAGCGCTACAACCTCAACCTGACCACCACCCACCCGGTGGAGGGGGCGGAAGACTGGCCCTGCGGGTCGGATCGCTGCTGCGAATTCCGCAAGGTCCTCCCCCTGAAGCAGGCGTTGCAGGGCCAGGAGGCCTGGATGACCGGGGTCAAGCGGGTGGACGCCCCGACCCGGGCGGCGGCCCCCATCGTCTCCTTCGACGAGAACTGGGGGATGGTCAAGATCAATCCCCTGGCCACTTGGACCGACCAGGACATCGCCGGCTACGAGGCCGACCACGGTATCCCCCGTCACCCGTTGCTGTCCCAGGGCTACCTGTCCATCGGGTGCGCGCCGACCACCCGCCCGGTGGCACCGGGCGAGGATCCGAGAGCCGGGCGCTGGTCCGACTCGGACAAGGTCGAGTGCGGGCTGCACCTCTGAGATGGCCAAGGATCAGGACGAGCTCTACGGACTGACCATTCGGGGCACCGACCGGGTGATGCCCTTCATCAACCCCTACCGGACCCACGGCGAGCTCAGCGTGGTCGAGCAGCAGAAGCTGGACCGCCCGCCGCTCGACTGCGTCGACTCCATCATCAACGTCTATTCCAAAGAGGGACCCTCGGCCATCGCCAAGATCCCCGGCGAGATGGAACGGCTGAAGTGGGCCGGGATCTACCCGCAGAAGCAGGGCGGCGACGCCTTCATGATGCGGATCAAGGTTCCCGGCGGGCACCTCACCGCCGCCCAGTTCCGGGAGATCGGGGTGGTGGCCGACGCCTTCGGCGAGGGTCCGGACGGCACCGAGAGCCGGGTGTTCGGCTCGAAGTACGCCGACCTCACCACCCGGCAGTCGGTGCAGATCCACTGGATCCGCATCGAGGACGTCCCCCGCATCTGGCGCCGGTTCGCCCAGGTCGGGCTCACCAGCATCCAGGGCTGTGGGGACGGGGCCCGCAACGTCCTCTGTTGCCCGGTGTCGGGGGTCGACGCCGACGAGGCCTTCGACGCCTATCCGGTGGTCAAGCAGGTCTCCGACTTCTTCACCGGCAACCGCGAGTACGCCAACCTCCCCCGCAAGTTCAAGATCTCCATCACCGGCTGCGTGGAGGACTGTGCCCAGGCCGACATCAACGACATCGGGTTGTGGCCGGCCCGGGCCGACGACGGGACCCTGGGGTTCAACCTGCTGGCCGGCGGGGGGCTCTCCGACGGCGAACGGATGGCCTCGGATCTCGACGTGTTCGTCCGCCAGGAGCAGGCCCTGGAGATCTGCCGGGCCATTGCCCAGACCTTCGGGGAGCTCGGCAACCGCGAGAACCGCGGGCTGGCCCGGATGCGCTACCTGGTGCAGGAATTGGGCCCGGAGGGATTCCGGGCCGAGGTGGCCGCCCGGGCCGCCTTCGACCTGGTCCCGGCCGGGGAGTCGCTCACCCGGCGGTACCGCGGCGACCACATCGGGGTCCACCCCCAGAAGGAGGACGGGCTGTTCTACGTCGGGTGCTCGGTCCCGGTCGGGAGGATGAACGGCCCGGAGATGGTGGAAGTCGCCCGGCTGGCCGAAACCTACGGGGACGGCACCATCCGGATCGCCACCGACCAGAACTTCACCCTCACCGGGGTCCCCGGCGACAAGGTCGAGCAGCTGCTGGCCGAGGACATCCTGGCCAAGTATTCGCCGTATCCGGGCCCCTTCTCCCGCGGGGTGGTGGCCTGCACCGGCACCGAGTTCTGCCGCTACGCCATCGTCGAGACCAAGGAGCGGGCGGTGAAGTGGGCGCGCTTCCTGGATGCGGAGCTGGCCGGGGAACCGGTCGGTGCCGCCCCGACGCCGAACGGGTGGTCCGGCCCCCGGGAGGACGCCGGGGTCATCCGGATGCACTTCTCCGGCTGCTCGGCCAGCTGCGCCCAGCCCCAGATCGCCGACATCGGGTTCCGGGGGGCGGTGACCCACGTGGGGACCCACCTGGCCGAAGCCGTCGACATCGGCCTCGGGGGATCGTTGGGGGCCGCCCCCGGGTTCATCGACTGGGTGGAGGGCTCCCGCCCGGTGAACGACGTGCCCGACGCCCTGCTGCGCATCGTCCGGCGCTACCAGTCCGAGCGTCGCCCCGACGAGCCGTTCTACAATTGGGCCCGGCGGGTCCCCAACGACGACCTCCGGGTCACCTTGGGCGAAGCCGGGACGGGGACCCCCGTCATGTTGACGACCAAACCGGAAGCGCGGGTCAAGTGAACGGCTATCGAATCCGCGACGAGATCAACGGGATCGCCGAACCGCCGGGGAAGACCTGGTTCTGGGAGCTCGAGGCCGGGGTCATCGAGGCTGACCGGTGCATCCAGTGCGGGACCTGCGTGGCCGTCTGCCCGTCGAACTCGATCGGCATCGGTGAGGACACCTTCCTGCCCGAGCTGGTCAAGATGTGCACCGGCTGCTCGCTGTGCTGGGACTTCTGCCCCCGGGGCGGGCTCCGCTACGAATCCGCCTGGCCGCCGTCGACCCCGATGGCCGATGAGGCCCCGGTCAATTTCGTCGAGCGGCCGGACGCCGCCGATCCCTACTGGAAGATCACCGGCGGTCCCCCGGGCGACGGCCTCGGCGCGGTGCTGGAGTCCTACGCGGCCCGGGCCGGCAGCCGTTCCGAGTTCGTCCAGGACGGCGGGGTGGTCTCGGCGCTGTTGCTGGCGGCGCTGGCCGGCGGGGAGATCGACGGCGCCCTGGTGACCAAGCCCAGTTCCGATCCCGACGAGCCGTGGAAGGGGGTGTCCCACCTCGCCACCACGGCCAAGGAGATCGTCGACGCCGCCGGCAGCTACTACAACCAGACCATGGCCCTGGCCGAGCTCGACCTCTCCAGCTACGACCTTCCCCGCAATCCGCGGATCGCGGTGGTGGGGACCCCGTGTGAGATCCAGGGGATCCGGGCCATGCAGTCGCGCCGGTGGGAGTCGGGCGCCCACCGGGTCGACGCGGTGGTCCTGACCATCGCGTTGCTCTGCACCAAGAGCTTCGACTACCAGGGCCTGATGTTGCAGCTGCTGCGCGACGACCGGGGCATCGACCTCGACCGGGTGAGCAAGGTCGACGTCATCCACGGCCGGATGATCGTGGAGTACCGCGACGGCGAAGTCGCGGTGGACGAGCCGGTGAAGAATTTCCACGGCGCCGCCCTCAAGGGTTGTGACGAATGCGCGGACTTCCTCGGCCGGGGCGCCGACCTCTCGGTGGGCAGCGTCGGGGCCATCGAAGGGTGGAGCAGCCTGCTGGTGCGGACCGAACGGGGCCGGACGGCGGTGGACAATGCCCGGGGCCGCCTCGACCTGCGGGAGCTCGACAATCCCGACGCCCTGGTGAAGCTGGACGCCTTCGACAAGCGGATCGCCTTCAAGAGCCTGCAGCGGAAGTTCGACCCTGACGCCCCGCTGTTCATCGACTACGAGGAGCATCTCTCGAACTACCGCGGCACCGACCGTGCCCCGGTGGAAATCGACCGTTGACCAGCGAACACAGAATTGTCATCCGTTGCGCCGTCAATCACCCGGCAGGCGGGGGACGTTGTGGATAGGGTTGTGCCGATGACGATCGTCGAGCTAGCGGGGGGCGCTCGGTTGGCTCTGCCGGAAGAGCCGGTCGAACTGAAGGTCGGTCTGCGCGATGCGTTGCTCGATGGCCAGGATTGGCGCGATGGTCTGAGCGACGATGTCTGCATCGGGGTGTGGTTATGGGGCGAATGGCAGCCGACCCTGGAGCCGGCCGGGTTCACCCGGGACCAGTTCGTGGAGCTGGTCACCGACTACCGCCGCGAGCTCTGGCTGTGGTTGATCGGCGACCGGATCTGGGCCCAGTTCATCTCCGGCCTGGCCGGACGGGTGGCCCGGCGGATACCGGCGCTGGCTCTCGATGAACCGGCGGCTCCTCCCACTGATCAGTAGCGGCCCGACCGGCCGGCAACCGGAGGAGCTCCGATGGAGAAGCTGATCTACCTGCTGTGGGGCGGCGTCGCCCCGGAATCCGGCGACCGGTTGCGGTCCCGATTGCTCGGGGAGACTGCCGACCGCCTGTTGGACAGCGGCATCCGGGGGTTGGGGATCAACGTGCACGACGGAGCCGCCGCGCTGGCGCCGTCTCCTGCCCCGGCGCCGGACGGGGAAGCGCCCCATGTGGCCGAGGTGTCGGTGTGGCTCGACTGCTACGAGCGGCGGGACGGGGTGGACGCCGCCATCGCCGAGGTCGGGCTGCCGTCCGCCGGCTACCTGGTGGTCGAATCGATCTACGACGACTACGGCACCACCCCCCATGCCGGGCCGAGGGACTGGGAGGACGGGAAGCGGTCGCCCGGGGTGTTGACGGTGGCCCTCATCCACCGCCCCGCCGGGCTCGCCTATGCCGAATGGATCCGGCGGTGGCACGGAACCCAGTCGCCGGTCTCGGGCGAGCTGCAGCCCCGCACCCGCTACGTCCGCAATGAGGTGGTGCGGCCGGTGACCGTCGGTGCCCCTCCCATCGACGGCATCGTCGAGGAAGGTTGGCCGTCGGCCGGCCATGTCGCCGACCCGATGCTGTTCTTCAACGCCGGGTCGCCGGAGGAAATGAACGCCAACATCTCCCGGATGCTCGAGAGCGTCACCGCCTGCCTCGACCTCGACCGGCTCCGCAGCGCCACCATGAGTGAATACCTGGTGAAGTCGCTCCGCTAGTTTCTCTGTCTGCCGGATCTCAATAGGGAGAGCCGAGAGTTGGTGGAGAGGGAATCCCATCATGCGGAGGGGGACAACGAAGCAGAAGTCCGGGTGGGTCGGGCCGCTACCGGACGCGCTGGGGGTTAAATCGCTCGGGTAGGGTGCGCCAATGGCACTGTCCATCGGCATCGTCGGCCTACCCAACGTGGGGAAATCCACGCTGTTCAACGCCCTGACCCGCAACGACGTGCTGGCGGCCAACTACCCGTTCGCCACCATCGATCCCAATGTCGGGGTGGTGGCGGTGCCGGACCCCCGCCTCGATCGCCTGGCCGAGCTGTTCGAGAGCAAGGAGATCGTCCCGGCCACCGTCACCTTCGTGGACATTGCCGGGATCGTCAAAGGGGCCTCGGAGGGTGAGGGTCTCGGCAACAAGTTCTTGGCGGCCATCCGGGAGAGCGACGCCATCTGCCAGGTGGTGCGGGTCTTCACCGATCCCGACGTCATCCACGTGGACGGCCGGATCGACCCGGCCGACGATATTGCCACCATCAACACCGAGCTGATGCTGGCCGATCTCCAGACGATCGACAGCCGGCTGGTCAAGCTGGCCAAGGAGGCCCGGAAGCAGGCGGATCTGATACCGGCGGTGAGGGAGGCCGAGAAGGCCAGGGAGATCCTCGACTCCGGCCGCACCATCGCCTCGGCGGTCGCCGCCGGCGAGGTCAAGGCCGAGCTC
>DASZIT010000126.1:0-30279 GCA_035948855.1 Acidimicrobiales bacterium
TTGGGTAGAAATGCATAGGAAGTAACGAGCACATCATTGTCCAAATGGTTCTGGCTGTTTCGCCTGTACGAGGTACTGTCACTGGCACTGCAATAACAAATGCCAGGAGTTGCGGTCCAATCTTCTCGCTCTATAGCTTGACGAGGTGGGTTTGAATTGCGTTTAAAAAAGCATGGAAATTAATGACAATGGACATGCCTCGGGGTTCGTCGAAGACGGGAATGGATGACCATGAAACTACTCGCCAGGTGTATCACTCTGCTGGCAGCAACGGCCTTGATCGTCGGACTGCTCGTCGGGATGTCGGGGTTGGCAAGTGCGGTTCCGCCGCCAACGAGCGTGAGCAGCGGAGCGGCCCCTGTCTCCGGTGTCAACGTCAACGGCTCCGGCAACAACTACGCCCTCGTTTCGCCAACGGCCCACGTCACCCTGGCTGGCAACTATGCGGTCAATGACACCGGGTGTCCACTGTGCAGCGACCAGATCGAGATCGGCTGGGCCGGGTCCTCCGCCCCCGTCGCCTGCATCTATTCGGGCGTGGCGATCGGGAACGGCTCATTCACCCAGGACCTCGGCCCGGCACCGAACCCAGGCGTCAACGAAGTCATCATTAATTTCGCTCAGGATTTCGCTTGTAATCCCACGCATTGGTGGAGCAGCAACGCCGGACCGTCGATTGCCGAGGTGGCGGTGTCGCCGCCAAATTCGGGGTCGAAGGGTAACGCGTCGGTGTCCGGTGTCACTGTCAACGGGGGTCCGGGCAATTCGGTGGTCACTCCCGCGGGGAGCAGTGTCACGGTGGCCGGCAACTACCTGATGAACGCGGGGTGTGTGGGCTGCGGCCAACAGATCCAGATCGGATGGGCCGGATCCTCCGCCCAATTCGGCTGCATCTATGCCGACGGGCCGCATGGAAGCGGCACGTTCACCTTCAACATGCTGGTGCCGCCGAGTTTGGGAGCCAACTACATCGTCATCAATGCGACCCAGAACGGCGGTAACAATTGTACGGCGGGATGGTCGAGTTCCGGACCCGCGATCGCCCTGGCCTATGTCTGGCCACCCCCGCCCACGGTGACCGGCGTCAGCCCGTCCACCGGTCCGACCACTGGCGGGACCACGGTCAACGTCACCGGCACCAATCTTCTCAATGTCAGTTCCGTCAAGTTCGGGACCGCCTCGGCAGGCTTCTCCTGTAACAATGCCGGCAGCCTGTGTTCGGCCACCGCCCCGGCAGGAACGGCCGGCACCGTGGATGTCACCGTCACCACTGCCAGTGGCACCTCGGGGCTCAGCCCGGCTGATCAGTACACCTACGTGACCCCACCGGCGGTCACCAACGTGAGCCCCAACCAGGGCCCTCTCACCGCCGGCACCCCGGTCACCATCACCGGCACCAACCTGAGCCCGGCCACCGGGGTCAACTTCGGGGCCAATCCGGCCACCGGGGTCACCTGTAGCGCGACTTCGTGCACCGTCACGGCTCCGGCCGGGGTGGCCGGCACGGTGGACGTGACGGTCACCACCACCGGTGGGGGCACCTCGGCCATCAACGCCAATGACAAGTACACCTATGTGCCCCTCCCGACGGTCACCAGCATCAGCCCGACGGCCGGTCCACTCGGGGCCGGTACTTCGGTGACGATCAACGGCGCCAACCTGAATCCCTCCTCGAGTCCGGCCACCACGGTGAAGTTCGGGGCCAACCCGGCCTCCGGGGTCAGCTGCAACGTGGGCGGCACCTCGTGCACCGTCACCGCCCCCGCCGGGGCGGCCGGTGTGGTGGACGTGACCGTCACCACGGTCGGGGGCACCTCGGCCACCAGCGCCGCTGACCAGTACACCTACACTCCGGCACCCACGGTGACCGGCATCCTCCCGGTAGGCGGGTCCTTCAACGGCGGGACCTCGGTCACCATCACTGGGACCAATCTCGGCCCCACTACCTCGATCCACTTCGGGGCCACCCTGGCTCCGGGGTTCACCTGTAGCGCCACTCAGTGCACGGTCAACTCCCCGGCGGGTGCGCCTGCATCGGTGGTGGACGTCACCGTCACCACCCCCGGAGGGACGTCACCGACCAGTCCAGCCGACCTCTTCACCTACACGGCGGGAGCCGAGGCTCCCTTTGTGAAGGGGATCAGCCCCAACAGTGGTCCTTCTACCGGTGGCACCGTCATCACCATCACCGGGCAAGGCTTCGCCGGGGCTACCGAGGTCGACTTCGGAGACCCGCCGGCCACCAACGTGAGCTGTACCCCCACCCAATGCACGGCTACCTCCCCTCCCGGGACGGGCACCGTGGCGGTGACGGTCAAGGGTCCGGGCGGCACCAGCGTGCTCTCCCCGGCTGACCAGTTCACCTACACCGGGACGAACCCGTTCCCGCCGTTCCCGCCCTTCAGCAACGGTTACTGGCTGGTCGCCTCCGACGGCGGCATCTTCGCCTTCGGAGGATCCCAGTTCTTCGGCTCCACCGGCAACCAGCCTCTGAACAAGCCGGTGGTGGGGATGGCCTCCACCCCCGACGGCCAGGGCTATTGGCTGGTCGCCTCCGACGGGGGGATCTTCGCCTTCGGGGATGCCGGGTTCTTCGGATCCACCGGGGCGATGACCCTGAACAAGCCGGTGGTGGGCATGGACTTCAGCTCCGGGGGCGGTGGCTACTGGTTGGTCGCGTCTGACGGAGGCATCTTCAGCTTCGGGAATGCCCAGTTCTTCGGCTCCACCGGCGCCCAGAAGCTGAACAGTCCGATCGTCGGCATGCTGTCGACTCCCGACGGTCAGGGCTACTGGCTGGTCGCCGCCGACGGTGGGACCTTCGCCTTTGGGGACGCCTCCTACTTCGGCTCGACCGGCGCCCAGAAGCTGAACAGTCCGATCGTGGCCATGACCTCGACCCCCGACGGTGGGGGCTACTGGCTGGTCGCCGCTGACGGTGGCATCTTCAGTTTCGGTGACGCTGCGTTCTTCGGATCGACTGGGGCCCAGAAGCTGAACAAGCCAATCGTGGCCATGGCGTCTACCCCCGACGGCGGGGGTTACTGGCTGGTGGCCTCCGACGGAGGCATCTTCAGCTTCGGCGACGCCCCGTTCATGGGATCGACCGGGGCCCAGACCCTCAACCAGCCGATCGTGGGGATGAGCACGCGGTTCTGACCTTGTCGGTGCCGGGCCGGACAGGGGAGAGCCTGGTCAGCTGGGCCGGTGTCGGCCGCAACATTCGGGTCCCGGTGTGGTCCGGACCGACCAGGTGTCCGGTAGCCTGAGGAACCCATGTTCGACAGCCTGACCGACCGATTCGAAGGAATTCTCAGCCGCCTGCGCAGCCGCGGGCGGCTCAGTCCCGACGACGTCGACGAGGTACTGCGGGAGATCCGGACCGCCCTCCTCGAAGCCGACGTCGAGCTCGGGGTGGTTCGGGCGTTCACCGAGGCGGTCCGGGGCCGAACCGTCGGCCTCGAGCTGTCCCAGAGCCTGAGCCCTGGCCAGCAGGTCATCAAGATCGTCAACGAGGAGCTGACCGCCATCCTGGGTGGCGAGGCTCTCAAGATCTCCTATGCCAGCAAGCCGCCGACGGTGGTGCTCCTGGCCGGGCTCCAGGGCTCGGGGAAGACGACCACCGCGGCCAAGCTGGCCCGTTGGTTCAAGCAGCAGGGGCGCAACCCCCTGTTGGTCGGTGCCGACCTCCAACGTCCGGCGGCGGTCGAGCAACTCCGCGTGCTGGGCGGCCAAGCCGGCATCTCGGTGTTCAGCGAGCCGACCGACCCGGTGGCGGTGGCCACCGCCGGCCTGGAGGAAGCCCGCCGTCTGGGCCGGGATGTGCTCATCGTGGACACCGCCGGCCGCTTGTCCATCGACGAGGAACTGATGGCCGAGGTTCGGGACATCGCCGGGGCGGTCACCCCCGACTACACCTTCCTGGTCATCGACGCCATGACCGGCCAGGACGCGGTGGCGACCGCGGTGGCCTTCCATGAGACCCTGACCCTCGACGGGGTCATCCTCACCAAGCTGGACGGTGACGCCCGCGGGGGTGCCGCCCTCTCGGTGAAAGAGGTCGTCGGGAGGCCGATCGCTTTCGCCTCCACCGGTGAGAAGCTCGACGACTTCGACCTGTTCCATCCCGACCGGATGTCGGACCGCATCCTGGGGATGGGGGACGTGCTCTCCCTCATCGAACAGGCGGAGCGCACCTTCGACGACGGGGTGGCCAGCAAGGGCGCCGCCGCCATCATGGAGGGCCGCTTCACCCTCGAGGACTTCCTCGAGCAGCTCCAGCAGGTGAAGAAGATGGGCTCGGTCTCGGGGATGCTGTCGATGCTGCCGGGGGTGTCCAAGGACCTGAAGCAAGCCTCGTCGATGATCGACGACCGCCAGATCGGCCAGGTGGAGGCCATCATCCGCTCGATGACCCCGGCGGAGCGCACCGACCCGTCGGTCATCGACGGCTCCCGCCGGGTCCGCATCGCCAACGGCAGTGGTACCGCCACCTCCGATGTGAACGCCCTTCTCAAGCAGTTCAAAGAGATGCGGAAGATGATGAAAGGCTTCGGCAAGGGTGGCATCGGCGGAGCCATGGGGGGACTCGGTGGCCTGTTCGGGCGGGGCCAGGGGATGTCGCCGAAGGCGATGGCCGACCTCGCCGAGATGGCCGGCGGAGCGGACGGTGCCGCCGGATTCGGCGAGCTGGGGGGCGGCCCGGAGGCCTTGGGCGCGGGCAATCCGTTCGCGGGGGCCGGGGCCGGGGCGGGGGGGTCGGCCCGGAGGCCCTCGAAATCGAAGGGAGCCAAAGGCGGGAAGAAGGGCAAAGGTGGAGGTCGGGTGACTCCCAAAGCCCGCTGAGCAGGACGCAAATGCCTGATTGCACGCCGACCTCGCGGTTGGTGGGAGACTGTCGGGCGCTATCTACACAATCAAGGAGTCAATCGTGGCAGTCAAGCTCCGCCTGGTGCGGATCGGGAAGAAGAAGCAGCCGACCTACCGGCTGGTGGCGGCGGACAGCCGTTCGCCCCGCAACGGCCGATTCATCGAGATCGTGGGCACCTACGCGCCCCGCGGCAAGTCGTTGGCCGAACCCGACGCGGTGATCGAGATCGACAACACCAAGGCGGTCAAGTGGTTGTCGCAGGGGGCCCAGCCCACCGAGCGGGTCGAGAAGCTGCTGAAGCAGTCCGGGGCCCTCGACGAGTTCGCCACGGCCAAGGCCGCCAGGTGAACGACGACCTGGCCGTCGACTCCGCCGAGGACGTCAACACCCTCGACGAGGTGGGCAGCCACGACGACGACGATGCCGGCAACCGGATCTCGGGAGGCACCCCCCTGGCGGTGGTGACCTACCTGGTCAACTCCATCGCCGGCGAGCCCGACTCGGTGGTGATCAACACCGAGGAACGCAGCGGATCCATCCGTTTCCGCATCCACGTGGCCCCCGACGACATGGGCCGGATCATCGGCCGCCGGGGCCGGGTGGTCCAGGCCATCCGCACGGTGGTGGCGGCGGCCGGCGCTCGCGACGGGGTGCAGACCAACGTCGACATCGCCGACGACTGAGCCAGCTTGGCCGCGGAGTTGAGCGGACCGGAGGATTCCGGTCCGATGTTGGCGGTCGGTCGCATCGTGAAGCCCCACGGTCTCCGGGGGGACGTGATCGTTTCCCTCACCACCAACCGGGACGAGCGGGTGGCCGGCGGGTCGAGGCTCCGCTCCGGCGACGGGCGGGAGTTCGAGGTGGTGCGCTCCTCACCCCACCAGGGCCGGTTCATCGTGACCTTCGAGGGGGTCAACGGCATCGAGGCCGCCGATGAGCTCCGGGACACCGAGCTGTTCGCCCCGCCCATCGACGATCCCAGCCAGCTGTGGGTCCACGAGCTGGTGGGGGCCCAGGTGGTCGACACCTCCGGAAGCGAGCTCGGACGGGTCGAGGAGGTGCAGGCCAACCCGGCCAGCGACCTGTTGGTGCTGGCCGGTGGCGCACTCATCCCGCTGCGGTTCGTCGTCGGCCTCGAACCCGGGGTGCGGGTGACCGTTGAGGTGCCCGACGGCCTCCTCGACCTGACCTGATCGGCCGGGTCCATGCGCATCGACGTGTTCACCATCTTCCCCGAGGTCATCGACCACTATGCCGACGCCTCGATCCTGGGACGGGCCCGGCAACTGGGCCACCTCGACCTGCGGACCCACGACATCCGGGCCGCGTCGACCGACCCCCACCACTCGGTGGACGATGCCCCCTTCGGGGGTGGGGCGGGGATGGTGCTCGCCCCCCAACCGCTGTTCGACGCGGTGGAGGCGGTGGCGTCCTCGGACGACGGCCTGCCCCGTCCGCTGTTTCTGCTGGCCCCCTCCGGCCGTCGCTTCGACCAGTCGGTGGCCGCCGAGCTGGCGTCGCTCCCGACCGGTTTCTCGCTGGTCTGCGGGCGGTACGAGGGCGTCGACCAACGGGTGTCCGATCACCTGGTCGACGGCGAGCTGTCGGTGGGCGACTTCGTGCTGGCCGGCGGCGAATTGCCGGCGCTGGTGGTGGTGGAGGCGGTGGCCCGGTTGCTGCCCGGGGTGCTCGGCAACGACGAGTCCAGCCAGGAGGAGAGTTTCTCCAGTGGGCTGCTCGAATACCCCCACTACACCCGGCCGGCCGAGTTCCGGGGGTGGGAGGTGCCCCCCCTGCTGCGGTCCGGGGACCACGGCCGGGTTTCCCGGTGGCGGCACGGGCAAGCGCTGATCCGGACCCTCCGGCAGCGCCCGGACCTCATCGACGCCCGAGGGGGGCTGACCGCCGACGAGGTGTCCCTCCTGGTCGAGATGGACGAGGTGCACCTCCTCCGCGATCACGGCTACGATTGGTGAGCCTCGTTGGGGCCGGTTCTCCCGGTCTTCGTGACGGAGGCCCGCGTCAGAGGTGGCCATTTGGGGCCGCTGGCGTCGGGTGCCCGGCGAGTGGAGAGCCTGAACGATCCGTGGAAAGACGCGTCCCATGAACCCGACCGACATTATTGACCGCGACAGCCTCCGGGACGACATCCCCGAGTTCCGTCCCGGAGACACCGTCAAGGTCCACGTGCGAGTGGTCGAGGGTACCCGGGAGCGGGTCCAGGTGTTCCAGGGGGCGGTCATCCGCCGCCAGGGGACCGGCGCCCGCGAGACGTTCACCGTCCGCAAGGTAAGCTTCGGGGTCGGGGTCGAGCGCACCTTCCCCGTCCATTCCCCGGTCATCGCCAAGACCGAGGTGGTCTCCCTGGGCGACGTGCGGCGGGCCAAGCTCTACTACCTCCGGGACCTGCACGGGAAGGCCGCCAAGATCCGGGAGAAGCGGTCCACCCGTCCCTGATCGGGCTCGGTTGGGTCGGGTAGCGTCGTGACCCCCGGCGGACACCGCTCACCATGAGCGAAGAGGATCTCGAGCGGTACGAGTCGGAGATCGAGCTGGCGCTCGTCCAGGAGTACCGGGCCGTCCTGCCGATGTTCTCCTATGTGGTGGAGACCGAGCGGCGTTTCTATCTGGCCAACAACGTCGAGGTCTCGATCCGGGACGGTTCCTCGCCGGCCTGCGTCGAGGTGGCGTTGACCGATGCCTGGGTATGGGACATGTACCGGCCAGCCCGCTTCGTGCCCTCGGTCCGGATCCTCACCTTCCGTGACGTGAACATCGAGCGGCTCCCCGAAACCGAGCTCTGATTGCCGGGCGGGCCCGATCGGCGCCAGGTGCTGGGGGCGGAGGGGGAGTCGTTGGCGGCGGCGTGGTACGAGGTTCAGGGCTACGAGATCCTCGAACGGAACTGGCGCCGCCGGGAGGGCGAGATCGACCTCATCGTGCGCCGGGGGCGGACGGTGGCCTTCTGCGAGGTGAAGACCCGGAGTTCCGACCGCTTCGGCACCGGGGCGGAGGCAGTGGTGGTGCCCAAGCAACGCCGGATCCGGCGACTGGCGGAGAGGTGGCTGTCGGAACTCACCCCCGCCTCGGGGCGCGAGCTGGTGGAGGTGCGGTTCGACGTGGTCTCCATCGTGGCCGGGCAGGTCGAAGTCATCGAGGACGCCTTCTGACCGTGGCGTCGGCCTTCGGGCTGGCGTGATCGACGGGGCATCTCGTAGGTTGCGCCCCATGGCAACTGAGTTCGAGACCATCATCGTGGCCAGGAACGCGGGCGTGGTCACCGTCACCATGAACCGGCCGGCCCGCAAGAACGCCGCCAACGGGACGATGTGGAACGAGCTGCTGGCCGTGTTCGGCGAAGTGACCGCCGACCGCCATGATCGGGTGATGATCCTCACCGGGGCCGGGGACGCCTTCTGCTCGGGGGCGGATCTCGGCGATGCCTCCGACGTGGCCGGGCTCCCGGGGGATCCCTATCTGGTGCAGATGCGGGCGCTCGGCGAGGTGGCCCTCGCCCTCCACCGGATCCCGAAGCCGACCATCGCCAAGGTCGGCGGGGTGGCCGCCGGTGCCGGCATGAGCATGGCCCTGGGCTGTGACCTGGTGGTGGCCTCCGACACCGCCCGGTTCTCGCAGATCTTCTCCAAGCGGGGGCTGTCGGTGGACTTCGGCGCGTCGTGGCTGCTGCCGCGGTTCATCGGGATGCACCGGGCCAAGGAACTGGCCTTCTTCGCCGACATCATCGACGCCAAGCAGGCCCAGGAGTTCGGAGTGGTCAACCGGGTGGTCCCGGCCGGCGAGCTCGATGTGTTCGTCGACGAATGGGCGGCGCGGTTGGCGCTGGGCCCGCCGCTGGCCCTGTCGATGACCAAGACGATGCTGAACAATTCGTTCGCGGTGTCGCTGGACCAGGCGCTGGAGGATGAAGCCCGTTCCCAGTCGGTGAACTTCGCCTCCGCCGACACCGCCGAGGCCATTTCCGCCTTCATCCAGAAGCGGGAGCCTACGTTCGAAGGCCGGTAGTTCCGAGGGGAGTGCCGCGAGGCATGGCCCCAGCCACACCCGGGACGCAAGGGCGGTGGTGGTGCATCGGTGCGCGCAATTATTTCCAGGCGAGCGACAGCGTCACCTTCGATGTGCCCGGACCACTTAGATTTACGGAGAGCGGCGTCCTCGCGATAATGCCTCCAACACAACTGCTCAACTCGGTGGCGAAATCGCACGAGGATGGACTTCGTAGAGTCCGATCACCTTGTCTGGCGGCAATAACAAAGCCCGGGGCCGCAACGCTGTCAGCCATGCCTTCCGGCGAGACCGCCACTCCAGTAGTCGAGGATCCGGGCACGTAGGTAACCGTCATGTCGACCCTCCCGGTACCGGCGGGGGGGGATAACGGCAACGAATGTGTCGGCGGGGCTGTAACTGACCGTGAGCCTTACCGAGGCGCTGAGAGCTTTGGCAAGCGGTCGTAAGGCAAACGCGACGTGGGAATTGCCATCGCTGGCGGGGAGAGCGGCTCCTCCCGCACCATCGAGGGGGAGGCAGGATACGAACTTGGAGCTCGCAGGCCATGAGCCGCTGGCGGATATCGTGCCATCCAAATTTGCCGGGCAAACCTCGAGAGGTGACGTTGACATCGCCTGCAACTGAATCGGCTGGGTCGTAGGGTGCAGCTCGACGGTCAACCAGTTCGCAAAAGAGGCGGTCACTCCTGTGATCGTGAACTGCCGTGGACCGACCGGTTGATCACTCGAAGACGCCGCCGTGGTTGTAGTCGAATGTTGCTTTGGGGCCTTGGCGGCGCTGGAGCCACTTGTACAGCCAGAGATTGTGGACCCGACCGCTAGAAGCACGAAGCTACAAAAAAAGATCCGTAGGCGGGTCAAGGCTTCATTTTATCCGTCGCCTCCCGCGCTCTGGAGGCGAGTCCAGCCACCTCGTCGGGCGGACCGAGATTGCCCGCCTTGGTCACGTCGGCGGCCTTGTCGAGAATCTCGGCGGTCTCGCCGAGGGAGTTTCGGCTCGGTGTAGCCGGCTGACACACCCCCGACGTACTGTGGCGGTGGTGCTTCGAGTGGTCGCTCGCACCCCGCCTCTCGTGACCCTCCATCGTCAGCCACCCATTCCGCGCCCAGATTGTCTGGGAAGGCGGGATCGGGTTCATGCCGATCGGAGGCGAGATGATCGCCACTATTCCGTCCGCCGTCCTTATCGGGGTCGACGGCAAATATGTCTCGGTCGAGGTCCACGTCTCCAACGGGCTTCCCGGTTTCACGGTGGTCGGCCTCCCCGACGCCGCGGTGCGAGAGTCGAGGGACCGGGTCCGGGCCGCCCTGCTGTCCAGTGGACTGTCCTGGCCCCGCCGGCGGGTCACCGTCAATTTGGCCCCCTCCGGGATGCGGAAGGGAGGGGCGGGGCTCGATTTGCCGATCGCGGTGGGGCTGTTGGTGGCGTCCGGGGAACTGCCTCCTGAGGCGGTCGACGGGATGGCGTTCGTGGGCGAGCTGGGCCTCGATGGGTCCCTTCGCGGGGTGCCGGGCACGGTGGTGTTGGCCGAGGCGCTCGGCAACCACGTGTTGGTGGTGTCCGAGGCGTGCGCCCGGGAGGCCAGCCTGGCCGGCATGCCGGGAATCCGCCCGGTCAGGTCGGCGCCGACCTTGGCCAGCCTGGTCGAGCGCCTTAACGGCCGTCAGCCGTGGGCGCCGCCCGCACCGGGTGATTCACACCCGTCGTCGGACTCCGCCGATCGAGGCGGGAGCCGATCTCCAACAACCGGGGACCTGTCGGACGTGCGGGGCCAGCGCTGGGCCCGCCGAGCCCTGGAGGTTGCGGCCTCCGGTGGCCACCACCTGCTCCTGGTCGGGCCACCTGGGTCGGGGAAGACCATGCTGGCCAACCGGCTCCCCGATCTGCTCCCGGCGTTGGACCGGGCGACCGCCCTGGAGGTGAGCCGGGTCCACTCGGTGGCCGGGCTCCCGTTGCCTCCCGGCGGGTTGATGTTCCGCCCGCCGTTCCGCGCCCCGCACCACGGTGCCTCCCCGGTCTCGATGATCGGCGGCGGGACCCACTGGATGAGGCCGGGGGAGATCAGCCTGGCCCATGGCGGGGTGTTGTTCCTCGACGAACTCGGTGAGTTTCCGCCGGAGGTCCTCGACGCCCTGCGTCAACCGTTGGAGGAGGGCCTGGTCCGGGTCAGTCGGGCCCGAGGCTCAACCGCCTTCCCGGCCCGGTTCATCTTGGCGGGAGCCATGAACCCGTGCCCCTGCGGGCAAGGCGGGGCGCCGGGCATGTGCGAGTGTTCCGAAGCGGCCCGCCAACGCTACGCCCGGCGGTTGTCGGCGCCATTGCTCGACCGCTTCGACATCGCCATCCGGATCGATCGTCCCGATGTCGACGACCTGTTCGGATCTCTTCCCGGTGAAACGACTGCGGCGGTGGCCGGGCGGGTTCTCGCCGCTCGACTCCGGGCGCCCGTCCGTCGGGTTCGAGTGAATGCCGAACTGCCGGGCGCCACTCTCCAACGGGACGCGCCGATGACCAAAGAGGCTTCGAAACTGCTGGAGTCTCGGATGCGATCGGGCGCACTCAGCGCCCGAGGCTTGCACCGGGCCCACCGGATCGCTCGCACCATCGCCGATCTCGATGGCGCCGACGACATCGCCGATCTTCACGTCCACGAGGCCCTGCTGCTCCGATGCCAACGAGATCTGCTACTGGGAAAGGAACGACGGTGACTTCAACTGCAGCCGCGCTGGCCTACGCCGCGGCATTGGCCGGCCTTCGGCAGATGACGCCGGTACGCCTGGCTCACGTCTTGGGCACGCTCGACCCCGTAGAGGCGTGGACGGCGCTGGCCCGGGGAACCAACCCGG
Source organism: Acidimicrobiales bacterium (assembly GCA_035948855.1). Classification (GTDB taxonomy): domain Bacteria; phylum Actinomycetota; class Acidimicrobiia; order Acidimicrobiales; family RAAP-2; genus DASZIT01. The sequence continues at coordinate 11,743 of DASZIT010000126.1, forward strand.
GCGATCCGAAGCGTCGGTTTGCCGCCGGCGCCCGGGCCACCGATCCCGCCGAGGTGGGGGAGCGCTATCAGCGCTCGGGTGTCCAGATTCTGCTGCCGAACCGGTCGGGGTATCCCTCCGGGTTGATCGGCGACCCCGGGGCGCCGGCTGTTCTCTTCGCCCACGGCAACCCGTCGGTGTTGGAGGATCGGCGGCGGGTGGCCATCGTCGGGACCCGGTCGGCTACCCCCTACGGGCGCCGGGTGGCCGCCGACCTGGGGCGGGATCTGGCTTCCGCCGGGGTGGCGGTGATCTCGGGCCTCGCCCGTGGGATCGACGGCGCCGCCCACGCCGGTGCCCTTGGTGCGACCGACGGGGGCGCGGGGGCGCCGGCCGCGGTGGTGGGCACCGGGCTCGACGTCGTCTACCCGACGTCCAACGCACGGCTCTGGGAACAGGTCGTCGCCCGGGGCGTGGTGTTCTCGGAGTCACCATTGGGGACCCGGCCCCGTCCCAAGGTGTTCCCGGCCCGCAACCGCATCATTGCCGCCCTCAGCGACGTGGTGGTGGTGGTCGAGAGCCACCACGGGGGAGGATCGCTCTACACGGTGGAGGCGGCGGCGCGACGGGGTATCCCGGTGGCCGCGGTTCCCGGATCGGTGCGGAGCCGAGCTTCCGAGGGAACCAATGGGCTCCTGGTCGACGGCTGCATCCCGGTCCGCGACGCCACTGATGTCCTGGTGGCCATTTCGCTGGCGCGATCCGGGCGCCAGGCCCCGGCTCCGGCTCCGGACACCGCCACCCTGGTGGCGGCCCGGGGTAGGCGGTCGGAGTCCAGAGCCGCGTCCTCGCCGGGGCCGGCGAACCCGAGTTCGGCGCGCGCCGTCTCCGGAGCGGGCCGATCGGTGCTGGAAGCCGTCGACGACACCCCAACCACCTTCGAGACGATTCTGCTGCGAACAGGGTTGGCCATCGCCCAGGCCGCGGAGGCCTGCGAGGACCTGGTGGACGGTGGTCTGTTGCGGGCCGGCGCCGGGTGGTGGTCGAAGCGATGAGCCCCTCAGGCGGCGGCGAAGCCGTTGGTTGCCAGCCGATGGCCGTTGACGACCACCCAAAGACCCTTGGGGCCACGTCCTCAGGACGGGAATCCGCGATCACGAGAGCGCGGCCAGCGCCGGGTGGTGGTCGAGGCGGTGAGCCCCTCAGCCGGCCGGGAAGCCGTTCCGTTGCCAGCCGATGGCGGTTGCCGACACCGGCGAGGCCACCGGGGCGACGTCGAGCGACGGCGCGGTGCAGGAGGACTGGTTGGTCTGCGCCCCGTACCAGGTGCCACCGGTCCCGGTCCACGCCACCCAACAGGTGCCGCCGGCGGACCGGACCACCAGGGTGACGCTCGCCGTCGCCGACGACGTGGCCACGCTGACCACCGACGAACTGGACGATGGGCCGTTCACGTAGGTGATCGAAGGGTTGGAAGCCGACAGCACATCGGTGGTGATGGTGCTGTAGTCGCCGCCTCCGCTCACTGCGGTGGTGGCGGCGGTCAGCGAAGTCGACAACGCCTGTTGGGCTTGCAGGCTGTCCGCCAAGCCCACGCCGGGTGCATTGGCGGTGCCGGTCTGGGCCTTCCCGTGGGAGGAGAGGGTGCTGGTCAACACCAAAGCGACCAGGGCCGCGGCAATCACCAAGCTGGCCATGGTCGCCACCATGGTGAAGCCGGCCTCGGTGCGTCGCCAGGAATCTCGACGGTCCACGGGTGATACATCGACAATTTCGCCCCGGCAGTTGAGGCCCGCGCTCCGGGGACGGAGTCGCTCCGCCAGGTACCCTGGCCCGGTGATCGGTTCGAACGGCGGTATGCGGCTCCCCCGATGGGGGTTGCGGCTGCCCGACCCGGCGCCCGACCCGGCCTCCAACCCCGATACCGGTGAGGAGTTCGAGCGCCTGGCCGCCATGGCCGGGCGGGCGGAAGAGAGCGGCTTCGACTCGGTGTGGGTCACCGACCACGCCGGGTCCGTCCTCGGCCAGCCGGGCGGGTTCGAGTTGCTGTTCGAGGCCTACTCGCTGCTCGGGGCCCTGGCCAGCCGGACCACTTCGGTGGGGCTGGGAGTGATCCCCCGCGGACCGACGGTGCGGTTGCCGTCGATGGTGGCCAAGATCGTGACCGGCGTCGATGTGATCTCCCACGGACGCGCGTTGCTGTCGCTGGGGATCGATCCCGGCGAAGGCGCGGACGCCATCCCGCGCCTCGGCGAAGAGCTGGCCGTCTGCCGGGCGCTGTTGACCGAGGAGGCGCCTTCCTATGGCGGCCGTTTCTACCAGCTCGATCACGCCCCCAACCGACCCCGGCCGGTGCGGACCGGGGGGATACCTCTGCTGGTGGTGGCCGATGATCCGGCGGTGGCCGAGCCGGCGGCCCGCCGGGCGGATGGAGTCGTCGTCGGCGGGGATGCCGGCCGGGTGGTGGCGATGATTGCCGCGCTGGATCGGCAGTGCGAGTCGGTGGGGCGGGACCGAGGTGAGGTCGGGGTCATCTGGAGCGGCGGAGTCGACGGGGGACCCGACCGCTTGGGCGACCATCTCCGGTCGTTGGCCGCGATCGGCGTGGCCGGATGCGTGGTCTCCCTCGCCGACGGCTACCACCCCGATGCCATCACCGCCGCCGGGAAAGCGGTCTCCGCGGTGGCGTTCGGCGAAGGCTGACCGCTCGGGACGGCGGTCCGGGGTCGGCTACCTTGACGGTCGTGGAGTTGATCGACCTTCCGGACTTCGGTCCCGACGACTTCGCCCAGATCGTGGATGGGGAGAGCGATCCCTTCGCCACCGCCGACTTGGGCATCGTGTGGCGGGAGAAGACCGGTCATATCGGGCTCACCGACGCCGGTCGGCTCATTGGCCATGCCGCCTGGGTTCCGGTCGAGGTGGAGACGACGACCGGACGGACTGTCGATGTCCTCGGGCTCGGAGGAGTGATCCTCCATCGCGACTACCGGGGCAGCGGCGCCGGTCGCCAGGTGGTGTTGGGGGCGATGACGAAGATGGCCGACGTCGGCGGAACCATCGGCATGTTGTTCTGTCTCCCGGCCCGGGTGCGGTTCTACCAGGAGATGGGCTGGTTGCCGATCGACAAGGTGGTCACCGCCGACCAGTCGGCCGGATCGATCGTGGTGCCGATGGTCACCTGCTGGACGCCACTGGTCGAAGGAGCCTCGCTGCCGGCCACCGATCTGCATGTCCAGGGCCTGCCGTTCTGACCAGGCCGGCCACCGCTCGACCTACTCGTCGGCGGGCTGCATCACCACGTGGTCGGCCTTCACCCGATAGATGATCCTGACTTCACCGGGACGGCGCATCGGATACTCGTCGAGGCCGAGGTACTTCTTGGCCAGCTTGTCGATGTGGGCGTCGGCGCCCTCCTCGGTCTCTTCCACCTTGCCCCGGACGATCACCACCCGGTAGGGGTCGTCGGGATCCACCACCGACACCGCCACCCAGGGTTGGCGGTCGAGGTTGGCCTGCTTGGCCCGTCCCTTGGCCGTGTTGAAGACCAGATCGTCGCCGTCGATGTCGATCCACACCGGGGTGAGCTGGGGCCGGCCCAGGTGATCGACGGTGGCCACGTTGGCGAGGACCGGACGTTCGATGAGGGCGCGGGCTGCCTTGGTCAACGTAGTGCTCATGTGCTCGATTCTCCCGGGTTGGTTGTCGTCAAAAACGAGACTACCGAGCCGGCTCTAATTCTCACCCACACGTCCGGTGCCGGAGGGACGGGAATTTGGAATAAGAATCATTCTCGTATAAGGTCGGAGGCGAACGACCGACCAAAGGATTGTGCGCATGAGACCATTTCCGTTGACCCGGTTCCCCCGAGTGGGCATCGCCGCAGCTGTCCTGGTGACGCTCGCCCTTCTGCTCGGCGCCTGCAGCAGTTCGGCCTCTCCGGGTGGGGGAAGCCTTTCGGTATCGTCGGGCAAGGGGGTGATCGAGGTGGTGGCCGCCGAGAACTTCTGGGGCAGCATCGCCGCCCAGATCGGCGGCCAGCATGTGCACGTAGTAAGTATCATTACCAATCCCAACACCGACCCCCACGTCTATGAGCCGACCGCGTCTGACGGACGGACCCTGGCCGGCGCCCAGATGGTGATCGAAAACGGCATCGGCTACGACCCCTGGGTGCCCCAGCTGTTGAAGTCGGCGGGATCGAAGGCCACCGTCCTCAACGTCGGCGATCTCCTCGGGGTGGCCGATGGCGGCAACCCCCACCGGTGGTACAACCCGACCGACACCCAGACGGTCATCGCCCAGGTCACTGCCGACTACCAGAAGCTCGACCCCGCTGACGCCGCCTACTTCGCCCAGCAGCAGTCCGCCTTCAACACGGTGGCGTTGAAGCAGTACGACTCCTTGATCGCCTCGATCAAGGCGACCTATGGCGGGACGCTGGTCGGCGCCTCCGAATCGATATTCTCCATGCTGGCGCCGGCACTGGGGCTCAACCTGATCACCCCGTACTCGTTTCTGAGGGCGATCAGTGAGGGCACCGAGGTGACCGCCGCCGACAAGCAGACGATCGATGCCCAGATCCAGCAACACCAGATCAAGATCTACGTGTACAACAGTCAGAACGTGACCCCCGACGTGCAGGCCCAGCTCCAGGAGGTGAAGGCGGCCCACATCCCCTATGCCACCATCACCGAGTCCCTCCAGCCGGCCAGTTCCACTTACCAGGCCTGGCAAACCCGGCAGTTGCTCGGCATCCAGTCGGCCCTGGCCCAGGCGACGGGATAGCCGATCATGACCGACCCGGACCTCGCCGGGCCGCCGGTTACCGGAGCTGCGAACGGCAAACCGCCGGCGCTGCAGCTGGTCGACGCCGCAGTGCGGCTGGGCGGCCGGACCATCTGGTCGGGGGCCACCCTCGAGGTGGGACGCGGGGAGTTCGTCGCCGTCCTCGGACCCAACGGTGCCGGCAAGTCCACCTTGGTCAAGGCCCTGCTCGGCATCGTCCCACTGTCCAGTGGTCGGGCCACCGTGCTCGGACGCCTACCCGGAGACGCCGGCCGGGCCATCGGCTACCTCCCCCAGCGCCGGAGTTTCGACCCGGGTCTACGGGTCCGGGGCATCGACATCGTGCGATTGGGCATCGACGGGGACCGATGGGGCCTCCCGATCCCGGGGGGCAGCCGTCTGTCCCCGGCCCGGAGGGAACAGCGACAGCGGGTCGACGAGGTCATCGAACTGGTGGGCGCCACCGCCTACGCCTCCCGCCCCATCGGGCAGGTGTCCGGGGGTGAGCAGCAGCGCCTGCTGATCGCCCAGGCCCTGGTGCGCGGGCCCGAGCTCCTGCTGCTCGACGAGCCCCTCGACAGCCTCGACCTCCCGAACCAGGCGTCGGTGGCCGCCCTCATCTCCCGCCTCTGCCAACAACGCGGGGTGACGGTAATGATCGTGGCCCACGACGCCAACCCGATCCTCTCTTACCTCGATCGGGTGGTGTACCTGGCCGGTGGGCGGGCGGTGGCCGGTTCCCCCGCCGAGGTGATCACCTCGGCCACCCTGTCGTCCCTCTACGGCACCCCGATCGAGGTGCTGTCCGCCTCTGACGGCCGCCTGGTGGTGGTGGGGGAGCCGGAAGCCCCGGCCCGCCACGCCGACCGCCACGCCGACCACTCCTCGAAGGCATCCGGATGATGGAAGCCGTCACCCGGCTGACCTGGAACCTCTCCAGCGATCTCCAACAGCTGTTCGCCTTCCACTTCATGGTCAACGCCTTCCGGGCCGGCACCGTGGTAGCGGTGGTGGCGGCCGCCGTCGGGTGGTTCATGGTGCTGCGGCGGGCGAGCTTCGCCGGCCACACCCTGGCGGTGGTCTCTTTCCCGGGCGCCGCCGGTGCCGTCTGGCTGGGCATCAGCATCACCGCCGGTTACTTCGCCGCCAGCATCGCCGCCGCCCTGGTGATCGCCATGGTGCCGCCGACCAGCCGGGGCGGCACCAGCCGGGAGTCGGCGGTGATCGGCACCGTCCAGGCCTTCGCCCTCGCCTGCGGGGTGCTGTTCGTCAGCCTCTACGGCGGGCTGCTCGACAGCGTGACCGGCCTGCTGTTCGGCACCTTCCTCGGCATCTCCGATTCCCAGGTCGTCACCCTGCTGGTCGTCGGGGCGGCGGTCCTGGCCGTCCTGGCCGCCATCGGCCGCCCGCTCTTCTTCGCCAGCGTGGACCCCGACGTGGCCTCGGCCCGGGGGGTCCGGGTGCGGCTGCTCGGCATCGTCTTTCTGGTGCTGCTGGGGGCGACCGCCGCCGAGGTGAGCCAGATCACCGGGGTCCTGTTGGTCTTTGCCCTCCTGGTCATGCCGGCCGCCGCCGCCCAGCAGCTGACCGCCCGACCGGTGTGGAGCCTGGTCCTGGGCATCCTCCTGGCGCTGGTGGTGACCTGGGCCGGGTTGGCCGCCGCCTACTTCTCCAGCTACCCGGTGGGCTTCTACGTCACCACCTTCGGGTTCGCCGTCTACGGGCTGTCGGCGGCCGGCCGGTCCCTGGCCGAATGGATCGGGACCCGGGGACGCCCGGAGCTGGCCCCCCGGTTGGCGGTGGACCGATGACCTGGCTGGTGGCCAATCCGTTGGCGGGCGCCTTCCACATGCTCGACCATCCGTTCCTCCGCTATGCCTTCATCGCCGGCACCTGCATCGGGTTGGCCTCCGGGCTCATCGGGTACTTCGTGGTGCTGCGCAGCCAGGTGTTCACCGGGGACGCGCTCTCGCACGTCGCCTTCACCGGATCCCTGGCCGCGCTGGCCTTCGGGATCGACCTCCGGGTCGGGCTCTACGGCGGCTCCGTGGTGTTCGCGTTGCTGATGGCGTTTCTGGGACGAAGGGCCAACGCCGACGACACGGTGATCGGCAGCGTCTTCGCCTGGGTGCTCGGGCTCGGGGCCCTGTTCCTCTCCATCTACACCACCAGCCGGAGCGGCAGCGGGGGATCCTCCGGGAACGCCGGGGTCAGTGTGCTGTTCGGTTCCATCTTCGGGCTCTCCTCCAGCCAGGCCACCACCGACGCGATCCTGGCCCTGGTGGTGGTGGCTGCGGTGATCCTCATCGCCCGACCGCTGCTGTTCGCCAGCCTCGACGAGGCGGTGGCCTCGGCCCGGGGGGTGCCGGTGCGGGCGCTCGGCTATGCCTTCTTCGTGCTGGTGGGGATCACCGCCGGCGAAGCCACCCAGGCGGTCGGTGCCCTGTTGTTGCTCGGATTGCTGGCGGCACCGGCGGGAGCCGCCCAGCGGCTGTCGCCCCGGCCGTTCGGGGCGCTCTGGCTGTCGGCCGGCATCGCGGTGGTGTCGGTCTGGGTCGGCCTCTCGCTGGCCTATGCCTTCCCCCGGATCCCACCCAGCTTCGGGATCCTGTCGGTGGCCACCGCCAGTTACCTGCTCGCCTTCGTGGTCACCTGGAGACGGGACCGGGCCGTCCGCCCGGGCGCCCCCGCCCCCCTCGAGGTGCTGTCGTAGTGTCAGGATCGTTGATCATCAGCCCGTCGGTCCACGATCTGGTCGCCCTCCGCCTGGCGGCCCTGGAGCAGCGCTACACGCCGCTGCGCCAGGCGCTGGTCGGGACCCTGGCCGCCGCCGGCCGGCCGCTCTCCATTCCCGAGATCCTGACCCGTACCGATGAACTGCCCCAGAGCAGCGCCTACCGGAACGTCACCGCCCTGATCGACGCCGGAGTCGTTCGCCGGGTGACCGGCACCGATGACCATGCCCGCTTCGAACTGGCTGAGGAGTTGGCCGGCCACCATCACCACCTGGCTTGCGGGACCTGCGGGAAGGTCGAGGATGTGACCCCGTCGCCCCGGCTGGAGCGGGCGATGGCCGAGGCCGCCCGGGTGGTGGCCGATGAGCACGGGTACGAGGTCACCGATCACAACTTCGACCTGGTCGGGCTGTGCCCGTCGTGCCAGACCCTGGGGAGCTGACGGCCGCCCGCCGCCCACCGCGGCGCAAGGTAGGGTTCCGGCCCGGAATGGTCGGGGGACGCTTGGTTGGATCCGACACCGAGAGGAGCTGGCAATCACTACCATCACCCGCATCGAGACCGACAGCATGGGCGCCATCGAAGTGCCCGCCGACAAGTACTACGGGGCCCAGACGGCTCGATCCCTCCACCACTTCCCGATCGGCATCGACGAGATGCCGCCTCCGCTCATCCGGGCGTTCGGAGTCCTGAAGGAAGCCTCGGCCCGGGTCAACGCCGATCTGGGCAAGCTGCCCCCGGAAAAGGCCGAGCTGATCATCGCCGCCGCCCGGGAGGTTTCCTCCGGCGCCCTGGAGGGCCACTTCCCCCTCAAGATCTGGCAGACCGGCAGCGGCACCCAGACCAACATGAACGTCAACGAGGTGATCTCCAACCGGGCCATCGAGATGGCCGGCGGGGAGATGGGCTCCAAGTCGCCGATCCATCCCAACGACGATGTGAACATGTCCCAGTCGTCCAACGACACCTTCCCGACCGCCATGCACATCGCCGCCGTCGAAGAGCTCACCCACCGGTTGATCCCGGCGGTGCGCCGGCTCCGCGACGCGCTGGCCGCCAAGTCGGTGGCGTTCGCCGGCATCACCAAGATCGGCCGGACCCACCTGATGGACGCGGTGCCGCTGACCCTGGGCCAGGAGTTCTCGGGCTACGTGGCCCAGCTCGACGCCGACCTGCGGCGGATCGAGGTCTCGCTGCCCGATCTCTACGAGCTGGCCGCCGGGGGCACCGCGGTGGGCACCGGCCTGAACACCCATCCCGAGTTCGGGGTGCGGGTGGCCGCGGCCATCGCGGAGATCACCAGCCTCCCGTTCGTGACCGCCCCCAACAAGTTCGCGGCGCTGGCCGCCCACGACGCGTTGGTGGCCACCAGTGGGGCACTGCGGACGCTGGCGGTGTCGCTGATCAAGATCGCCGACGACATCCGTTGGCTGGGGTCGGGCCCTCGCAGCGGGCTGGGCGAGCTCATCCTCCCCGAGAACGAGCCCGGCTCCTCGATCATGCCCGGCAAGGTCAATCCGACCCAGTGCGAGGCGATGATCATGGTCTGCATCCAGGTGTTCGGGGCCGACACCTCGGTGGGGATGGCCGGCGCCCGGGGCAATCTCGAGCTCAACGTGTGCAAGCCGGTCATCATCTACAACGTGCTCCACTCGATCACCTTGCTGACCGGATCGTGCACCTCGTTCACCGAGTTCTGCGTGGACGGGTTGGAGCCCAACGAACCCCGGATCCGCCAGAACCTCGACAATTCGCTGATGCTGGTCACCGCCCTCAACCCGCTGATCGGCTACGACAATGCGGCCAAGGTGGCCAAGAAGGCCCACGCCGAGGGAATCACCCTGAAGGAAGCCGCGGTGGGGCTCGGGTTGTTGACCGCGGAGGAATTCGACCAGGCGGTTCGTCCGGAGTCGATGACCCACCCTTGAGGCCATCCGGTGCCGGCCCTGTGGGCGGTCCCGGAGGCACGGCCATGAGCAACCAGACGAGAATGGGGGAGCGTGGCATCGAGAATCCCTGAACCACCCGACGTCGACCTCACCGACCTCGACCTGTTCGCCGGTGGGTTTCCCGACCCGGTGTTCACCCGCTTGCGGGCCGAAGCGCCGGTGTGGTGGCACCCCCCGACGCCCCACACCCCGGACGGGGTCGGATTCTGGGTCCTGAGCTCCTACGACGCCATCATGGCCGCGGTTTCCGACGCCGAGCTCTTCTCGTCCGAGCGGGCGCCGGGGGGCGCGGGAGGCGGGACCATCATCGAGGATCTCCCCTACGGGTACGCCTCCGGGGTGCTGCTCAACATGATGGACGACCCGCGGCACCACCGGATCCGCCGGCGGGTCACCCCCTCGTTCGCTCCCCGGGCCCTGGCGCTGATGGAGGAGGAGCTCCGCTCCCGGTCCCGGGCCATCGTGGCCGGGGTCGCCGACCGGGGGTCGTGTGACTTCCTGTCCGAAGTCGCCGTCGAGCTTCCCCTCCAGGCGGTGGGCGCGCTGATGGGAGTCCCCGATGCCGACCGGGCCGACCTGATGGCCTGGTCGAACGCCACCCTCGACCATGAGGGCCGGGAACTGGGGGAGGCCACCGAAGTGGCGGCGAGGGCGGCATCGGCGATGGCGGCCTACGGAACCCGGTTCATCGAGGAGAAGAAGGGCTGCCCGGGCCCGGACATCATCTCCGCGTTGGCCGCGGCCGGCATCGAGGACGATGACGGGACGCCTCGACCGCTCACCGATCTCGAACTGTTGATGTTCTTCAACCTGCTGGTGATCGCCGGGAGCGAGACCACCCGGAACTCGATCGCCCTCGGGATGGTCGCCCTCATCGATCACCCCGAGCAACTGGCCGCGCTGCGCGACGACCGGGCCCTGATGACCGGTGCGGTGGAAGAGATCCTCCGGTGGACCAGCGCAACCCTCTACAACCGGCGCACGGCCACCGAGGACACCGAGTTGGGCGGCCAACCGATCCGCGGGGGCGACAAAGTCACCCTCTGGTGGCCTTCGGCCAACCGGGACGAGACGGTGTTCGAGGATCCCTTCCGGTTCGATATCCGGCGGGACCCGAACCCTCACCTCAGCTTCGGCTACCGATCCCATTTCTGCCTGGGAGCCAACCTGGCCCGGATGGAGATCGGCTGTATCCTCGACGAGCTCCTCGACCGGCTCGAGGGATTCGCGGTGGCCGGACCGGTGGAGCGGGCCCGGACCAACAAGCACGCCGGTGTCTGCCACCTGCCGATGACCTTCCGGCGCCGCACCGCCCCACTGTCCGCCGGTTAACAGTTGGACAGGTGTCCAGCTGTGTGTTTTCCTAGGAATCCATGACCACCCATCCGACCGACCTGCACATCGGGTTGACCGACGGGGCGTTCTACGGCGGCGACCCGTTCCCGGCCTACGCCTGGATGCGGGAGCATGCTCCGGCCTACTTCGACGAGTCGGGCGGGGTCTGGGGCATCAGCCGCTACGCGGACATCAAGGAGATCTCCAAGGATCCCGACACCTTCTCCAACGCCGGGGGCATCCGCCCCGACTCCGATGCCCTCCCGATGATGATCGACACCGATGCCCCCGAGCACGTCCGTCGGCGCCGGCTGGTGAGCGAGGGATTCACGCCCGGCCGGATCCGGGAGAGCGAGCCGGGCATCCGGGCGGTGTGCGACGAGATCATCGACCAGGTGTGTGAAACGGGCTCCGCCGATTTCGTCCGGGACATCGCCGCGCCCCTGCCGATGGTGGTGATCGGCGATATGTTGGGCGTCGCCCCCGAGGACCGCGATGACCTGTTGCGCTGGTCCGACGACATGTTGAAGGCGCTGGGCTCGCCGGATCCCGGCCTGATGGAGGTGGCCGCCACCGCGGCCATCGAGTACGCCGGCTACCTGACCGCGGTCACCGAACAGCGACGGAAGGACGGCCGGTCCGACGATCTGATCGGGACCCTGGTGCACGCCGAGATCGACGGGGACCGCCTCGACGACCAGTCGCTGATCTACGAGTCGCTGCTCATCCTCATCGGCGGGGACGAGACCACCCGTCACGTGATCACCGGCGGGATGTACGAACTGCTCCGGCATCCCGACCAGCTGGAGGCCCTCCGGGCCGATCGGTCCCTGATGACCACCGCGGTGGAGGAGATGTTGCGCTGGGTCACCCCGATCAAGAACATGGCCCGGACCCTGACCCGGGACGTGGAACTCCACGGCGAGACCCTGCGCCAGGGTCAGAAGCTCCTCCTCCTCTACCCGTCGGCCAACCGGGACGAGCGGGTGTTCGACGATCCCGACACCTTCGACATCACCCGGAGCCCCAACGACCACGTGGCCTTCGGCTTCGGCGCCCATTTCTGCCTGGGCAACCGGTTGGCCCGGATGGAGATGAGGATCATGTTCGACCGGCTCCTCGACCGGCTCCCCGATCTGGCGTTGGTGGACGACGCCGAGCCGCCGATGCGGGAGGCCAACTTCGTGTCCGGGTACGAGACCATGCCGGTGACCTTCACCCCCGCCGCGCGGTTGGTTGCGCCGGCGTAGGTTGTGGGCAGCGACAGGAGGTCAGCTCATGAGCGAGCCGGTACTCAGTGACAATGAACTCGGCGAGGCACTGTTCGGCGCCGGCGGTCCCGAGTGGGAACTGGTCGGCGGCCGCCTGGTCAAGACGGTGGAGTGCGAAGGCTTCGTCGGGTCACTGGCCTTCGTGAACGAGGTCGGGGTCCTGGCCGAGGCGGCCAACCATCATCCCGACATCGACATCCGCTACAACCGGGTGACCCTGGCGCTGATGACCCACGACTCGGGCGGCATCACCTACAAGGACATCGGCCTGGCCAAGCAGATCGACGGGGTCACGGTCGGCGTCAAGTAGGGCGAACGTCAGGTAGGTCAGGAACTTCAGCCCACCGGCAGGTCCCACAGCGGGAACCACCGGTCGAGATCCGATTCGAGCGACAGGTCGTTGGCCACCAGGCTCTTCAGCTTCAGTTCCTGCTCGATGTTCCGGTGCTCTTTGCCGTCGGGCACGAACGGGTAGAAGGTGCCCCGCTTGAACAGGTAGACCAGGAACCCGGTCGAGGTGAGCACGGTGGTGGGTCCGGGGGGTGCACCCGCCTCCGAGGCGGTGCTGCCATCGGGAAGGGTCGCCACCCCGAAGACCGAACACAGCAACTGGGGTCCCCACCCGGCGTCGGATAGTGACGAATTGATGAGGTGGGTCTCGGTCACCAGCGCCTCGATGTCGGGGTTCTCCACCACCACCCAGTGGTACCCGTAGGAGTCCTCGGCGGTCCGGAGCTTGCAGTCGCCCTCCATGTCCAGCAGCTTCATCACTTCGGCCTGCATGTCCCCGAACCCCTGCCCGGTGGGCGGCTTGTAACAGACCCCGGCCCGCCCCGACAGGGTCATTCCCGCCGCGCTCTGGAGGGTGATGGCGGCCGACGGGAGCCCGAACAGCGAGTCGAGGTTGGCCTGGACCGGCTTGGTCCGGCCCATGAGGGTGTTGAGCAGGCCCATCAGGCCGGGGTCGCGAGTTCGGCCTCGATCTTGGCCAGTTGGTCGAGACGCTTCTCGAGCGTCGGGTGGGTGGCGAAAATGGTGGACAGGCTCACGCCCCCCTTGGAGGCGATGGCGGGCGTGAAGAAGAAGGCGTTGAACGCCTCCGCCGACCGGAGATCGCGGGTGGGGATGCGGGACATCTCGCCGGTGACCTTCACCAGGGCCGAGGCCAGGGCCGAGGGTTGCCCGGTCAGGAGCGCCCCCGAGCGGTCGGCGGCCAGTTCCCGGTAGCGGGAGAGGGCCCGGGTGAGCAGGAAGCTGATGGCGTAGACCACTACCGACACCACCAGCACCCCCAGCTCGACCAGGGCGGCGTTGTCGCCGCCGTCATTGCTGTTGTTGTTGCCGCCGCCCCCGAAGCCGCCCATCATCCCGGTCCAGAACATGATCCGGGTGATCAGGCCGGCCACCACACCGAGGAAGCTGGCGATGGTCATCACCGCCACGTCCCGGTGGGCCACGTGGGAGAGCTCATGGGCCAGCACGGCTTCGAGCTCGGACTCGTCGAGCCGGCGCATCAACCCGGAGGTGGCGCATACCACCGCGCTGTTGGGGCTCCGGCCGGTGGCAAACGCGTTAGGGACATCGGTGTCGGCGATGGCCACCCGCGGCTTCTTCATGTCGGCCAGCGCACAGAGCCGGTCGATGACCCCATGGAGCTGGGGGGCCTGCTCGGGGGTGACCACCCGACCGCCCATCCCGAACAGGGCGATCTTGTCGGAGAACCAGTACTGGCAGAAGAGCAGGATGGCGGCGATCACCAGCACCACCACATAGGAGATGCCGAAGGCGATCAGTAGGCCGACCACCGCCCCGTAGAGGATGACGAGCATCAGCCCGGTGGTGAACATCCGGACGGTCAGCCCGTGGTCGGGCGGAATCTTGCTGGCGGTGGTCATCGGTGTTGGGTCATCCTTCGTCGGCGGGAGCGGCGTCGGCCAGCAACCGCTTGGTTTCTTCCAGTGAGGCGTCGGCGAAGGGAACGACCAGTTCGGAGGGGATGAACGCATCGTCAGGCAATGTCGTTCCCACCCGCCGTACCTCGGCGGTGAGGGCCACCAGGGCCGAGGTGAAGGCGGCTTCGTCGTTGGCGTCGACGGCCTTCACCAGGGTCTTGTCCAGATCGTCGAGCGTGGCCCGCTGGTCCTCGGGTACATCGTATTGGGCCTCTCCCAGAATCCGGACGATCATGACGCCGGTGGCTCGGGGCTGACCGGGGCCGGGGGCGCCGAGGACAGCTCGCCGGCCGGCCCGCTCGCCCCCATTTCGGCCTTGAGGGCGGCCAACTCGGTATCGACGGTGTCGGTCTTGCCCACCTTGTCCAGCTCGGCCTGGATATCGTCGACCGGGGCGGCCAGATTGGTGAGGGCCCCCGACGACAGCAACTCGTCCATGGCCCCGGCTCGGGCCTGCATCCCGTCGATCTTGTCCTGGGCCCGCTGCATCGACATGCCGGCGTCGCTCATCGACTCGGAGATGCCGGAGACGGCTTCGCCGATCTTGGTCTGGGCCTCGGCCGCGGTGTAGGTGGCCTTCATCGTCTCCTTCTTGGTACGGAAGGAGTCGACCTGGGTCTGGAGCCGCTGGGCGGTGTCGACCAGCTTCACTTCCTGGCCGGCCACCTGGTCGTGCTGGGTCTTCAGATCGGTGAGCTGCTCGGCCAGCGCCGCCCGCCGGGCCAGCGCCTCCCGGGCCAGGTCCTCGTTGCCCTGGCCGAGGGCCGCCTTGGCCTGCTGCTGCAGTTTGTCGGCCGACTGCTGCAGCTGGTTGGCCTGCAGCTCGATCCGCTTTTTGGCGGTGGTGACATCGGCCACGCTGCGCCGGACCTTCTGGAGGCTCTCCAGCTGCTTCTGGTAGGACAGGTCGAGGGATTCCCGGGGATCCTCCGCCTTGTCGAGCAATTTATTGGTCTTGGCCTGCACGATTCCCGACAGGCGCTTCATGACGCTCATAGTGATAGTTCCTCCCTCACTCTTCGTCAGTGGAGCTTAGGTGCTCCCCGCCCGGTAGCGTGATCGGCGTGTCCGAATCGCTTTGCCTGTTGACCGTCCATGCCCACCCCGACGACGAGTCGTCGAAGGGGGCCGGGACGGTGGCCCGCTACCACCACGAGGGCATTCACACGGTATTGGTCTGCTGCACCGGAGGGGAGGAGGGGGAGATCCTCAATCCGGCCATGGACACCCCCGAGGTGCGGGAGCACCTGCCCGAGGTCCGCCTGAAGGAGCTGGCCCAGGCCACCGCGGTGATCGGGTACGACGAGGTGGTCATGCTCGGCTACCGCGATTCGGGCATGGCCGGCACCGAGTCCAACGCCAACCCCGACTCGTTTGCCCAGGCCCCGCTCGACGAGGCGGTCGGGCGGCTGGTGGAGGTCGTCCGCCGCACCAAGCCTCAGGTCATGGTCATCTACGGGGACGAGCAGTCCGGCTACCCGCACCCCGACCATCTCCGGGTCCATGACGTCGGGATCGTGGCCTTCCGGGCGGCCGGCGACCCCGAGCGGTTCCCGGAGTCCGGCGATCCGTGGCAGCCGACCAAGCTCTACTACACCACCTTCTCGGTGGCCCGCTTCCGGGAGATCCACCTCAAATTCATCGAGCTGGGCCTCGAGTCCCCCTTCGACGAGACCTGGCGGGAGCGCTGGGAGGGGATGACCGAAGCGCCCATCACCACCCAGGTGGACGTCTCCGCCTACGGCCACATCCGCCGGGAGGCCTTGTTGGCCCATGCCACCCAGGTGGATCCGACCTCGCGGTTCTGGTTCGGACTCCCACCCGAGGTGATGGACGGGATCCATCCCCGGGACGACTACCAGTTGGCGGAGGAGGCATCGGTGACCGGGAACGGGGTGTCGATCGCCGACGTGGATCCCGACTCCATGAAGGGGCCCGCCGGACTGGAGACCGACCTGTTCGCCGGGATCCGGACGGCCGCGGCCAACTCGGTGGCCAAGTAGGACCCGAAGCGTCCCGATAGCATCAACGTCCTGTGAGCACCTGGCTGACTGACGAGTGGTTCGACCAGACCCGGGAGCTGGCCGCCGACCAACCCGAGCGTCCCGGCCTCTCGGCCCGGATGCAGTTCATCGTCACCGGCGGCCCCGACGGCGACGTGCGCTACTACTGGGTCCTCGAAGACGGCCACCTCCGCCAGAGCGCGGTCGGTGACGTGGACGCCCCCGACGTCACCCTCACCACCGCTCGCCCCGACGCCGTCGCCATGGCCAAGGGGGAGCTCGATCCCAACGTGGCCTTCATGCAGGGCCGGATGAAGGTGGCCGGCTCCATGGGCATCATGATGCGGCTGCTCCCGGTGACCAATACCCCCGAATACCAGGACCTGCGTCGACGGATCGCCGACATCACCGAATTCTGAGGCCGCCAAGGTCGATGGTTCCCGAGTTGGCCCCGCCCAGGAACGGGAGGTGGATGGAGCCGGCACTCTGGAGCACGATGAGGATGGCCGCGGTCAGCAGGAAGGCGATCAGCACGACGGTGAGCGCCGGTCGGACCTTCATCCAGGTGAGCTTCGGGGAGGGGCGGCCACCGGTGGCCGGCGACCGGCCGGCGAACACGGTGGCGGTTGACGACGACCCCCGTGCAGGGCCCTGGTGACGGAGGGCGAACGCCCCGACTTGGGGCCGGAGCTCGTCGACATTCCCGTCCGGCAGCAAGAACCGGTAGGTGGCGAGCACGGTGCGGAGGCTGATCAGCGCCCCGTCCCGGGTCAGGGAGGACGAGCGTTCGGTGGCGACCGGATCGATCACGTCGTGGTCGTCACCGATGCCTTCGCCGGTGCGGTTGAACTCCGGGTCGACCCACCATTCCGGGGTGACCCCGCCGCTCCAGGGCTCGACCGAGTGGGCGATCAGGGATGGCCAGGGTAGGAGCCGGGGCGGCTCTTCGGGGCTGTGGACGACGCCGACGCCCTGGTCGTCGAAGGTGAGGCGGATCCCGTCGACCGGCTGGGGGGCATTGCCGTCACTGCTCAGCAGGACCAGACCATCGAGGGTAAAGGGCTCCGGCTCGGAGGGCGTGGCCACGTCACCGGAGGTCTCCGGTGTCGTGGTGACCCTCGACTCGCCTTCTCCGACCATGGCAGCTCCCGTTGACGATGGGTCACGATAGTTTCCACCGGCCTCGGAGTGGGAAAGCCGGCGGCGAGGGGGCGGGTGGTCAGCTACGCCGCATGGCGTCACGCAGCGGCCGGTACCCGATGAGGGTGACCCCGGCTTCGGCGATGAGGTCGCCGATTCCCCGCTCGTCCACCATCAGGATGTGGTCGGAGACCCGGGACCTCCAGTCGAGGGTGATGGCCCGCAGTTCCGGGGTATCGACGGCCGGCCGGAGGGTCACTTCGGTGACCCCGGGCTCGAGGGTGGGGAGCAGGTCGACCAGGGCCTGCCGGGGGGGATGGGTCGTCGTCGAGAGGGCCGTCCGGTGGTCGGCGAACAGCACCCCTTCGTCGGCGGCCAGCTGGCGGAACGGGAACCCGATGTTCGGCTCGGCGTCCGCCCCCAGCAGCCGGAGGGGCAGCGAGAAATCCAGGGCCAACTCCAGATAGACGTCGAAGAACTCCGGCCGGAGGATGAGGGCGTCGAGATGGCAGTCGAGATGGCTGATGTCGAACCCCCACAGCACCGCTCGCTCGATCTGGGCCCGGCACTCCCGGCGGACCTCGTCGAGATCGGCGTGGTCCCAGACGTCGGTCAGCGTCCGAGGGAAGCCGCCGTCGCCGTCGAGGAGGGAGGGAGCCTGGGTGATGGGCCCCCACCGGTACAGCTCGTGCTCCGAATTGAGGGTCAGGCGGACCCCAACGTCCTCGCCACGGTACCGGGAGGCGGACTCCCGGGCCCACGGAGCGGGGACCATGAGGGAGGCGCTGGTCCCGATGCCGTCCCGGAGGGACTCGAACACGCCGACGTTGGCCGCGTGGCAGAAGCCCAATTCGGCGCAGTTCAAGATGAGCAATCTGGCGTCGGGGGAATAGCCCAGGCGCTCAGCGACCGTCGACATGCCTCCGACGGTAGCGCCGCGGCTGGTCACGCAGCGCAATTGTCCCGATTGAGGAGGGCACGAGCGGCGGCGACCCCCTCGCGCCCGACTGCCCGGGTGTGCTCGTCCAGGCGCCAATCCGTGCCTGGCGTGCCCGGCGAGGGCCGCGGCGAGCCGGCGCCGCGTCGGCGTGATGGGGGACGTGATGGGGGAGAAGTGCCGGCGGCAGGGGTCGTCTTTCGTGGGGGGGAGGCGTGGCCGGTATCCGGGTCCGAGGTCTCTATCAGCGGCAGTTGTTGTTGCTCCATGGGCCAAGCCTCGCGGAAGGGTGTATCACTGGGGCCGTGAGCACGACACCGACGAGTCCAGAGCCGACGTCAACACCCGGATCGGGCCCGGTGGCCAGGTACGGGATCACCATCCCCTTCGACGGGATCCCGCTCCATGAGCACCGGGAATGGTTCGAGCGTCTGGTGTCGCTCGGTTA
>DASZIT010000127.1:0-8006 GCA_035948855.1 Acidimicrobiales bacterium
CTTCCCGCAGTCCTTCGAGTTCTCGACCCTGGGTGGCTGGTTGGCCACCCGAGCCGGCGGCCACTTCGCCACCGTCTATACCCACATCGATGACCTGGTGGAGTCGATCCGGGCGATCACCCCGGCCGGACTGTTGGAATCCCGGCGGCTCCCGGGCTCGGGTGCCGGCCCGTCGCCCGACCGGATGCTGCTCGGCTCCGAGGGCACCTTGGGGATCATCACCGAGGCGTGGATGCGACTCCAGGATCGACCGCGCTGGCGCGGTGCCGCCTCCGTGCATTTCTCCACTCACGCGGAAGGAGTTGAGGCCACCCGCGCCATCGCCCAGGCGGGGCTGTTCCCGACCAACTGCCGCCTGCTGGACGCCGGGGAAGCGCTGCTGTCGGCCGGCACCCAGGTGAGCGGCGGCCTACTGGTGCTGGGCTTCGAGTCCGCCGACCACCCGGTAGGGGCTTGGCTCGAGCGGGCCCTCGAACTGTGCCGGGATCACGGCGGCACCCTCCCCGACGGAGCCCGCTATTCCGACGACGGTGCTGCCACCCCCGAGGGCGAGCCGGCCGGCCCGGCCAGCCGGGAGGGGGCGTCCGGTGCCTGGCGCAACACCTTCCTGCGGGCTCCGTATACCCGGGACGCCCTGGTCCGGATGGGGGTGATCGTGGAGACCTTCGAGACCTCCTGCACTTGGGACCGGTTCCCGGAGTTCCACGCCTCGGTGACCCAAGCCGCCAACCGGGTGGTGCAACGGGTGTGTGGGGCCGGCATGGTCACCTGCCGGTTCACCCACGTCTATCCCGACGGACCCGCTCCGTATTACAGCGTCTACGCCCCCGGGCGGTGGGGCTCCCAGGTGTCGCAGTGGGACGAGATCAAAGCCGCGGTGTCCGAGGCGGTTCTCGATGCCGGCGGAACCATCACCCACCACCATTCCGTGGGCCGCGACCACCGACCCTGGTACGACCGCCAACAACCGGATCCGTTTGCCGAAGCCCTCCGGGCGGCCAAGGCGTCGCTCGATCCCGCCGGCGTGCTGAATCCCGGGGTGCTGCTCGACCCGCCGAACTGAGCGACGGGGCCGTTCAGACCGGTCCGACCGGATCGACCAGGACACAACGGGTGCCCCGGTAGATGGTCGGCATGCACTTGTTGCAGTGGATGCAGAGCGACTCGCTGGCGGTTCCTTTGCGGAATTTGTTGACCAGGTCCGGCTCGCGCAACAGCGCTCGGGCCATGGCGACAAAATCGAATCCGTCATCCACGGCGTGTTGGATGGTGTCGAGCCGGTTGATGCCGCCGAGGAGGATGAGCGGCATGTCCAGGGCGTCCCGGAATTGCCGGGCGTAGGGCAGGAAGAACGCCTCTTCGAACGGATAGGCCGGCATGAACCGTTTCCCCAACACCCGGAACCCCAGCCGGATGGCGGGGGGCAGGGTGGCGCCGAACTCCTTGAGCGGCGCCTCGCCCCGGAACAGGTACATCGGGTTGGCCAGCGAGCTTCCCCCGGTGAGCTCGAGCGCATCCAGGGCGCCGTCGGACTGGAGCATTCGGCCGACCTCGACGCTTTCGTCGAGCCAGAAGCCACCCGGGACCCCGTCGGCCATGTTCAGCTTGGCGGTGACGGCGATGCGATCGCCCACCGCTTCCCGAACGACTTCGGCCACCCGGCGCGGGAACCGGGCCCGGTTCTCGAGGCTGCCTCCCCACTGGTCGGTCCGCCGGTTGAGCTTCGGACTCAGGAAGGCGCTCAACAGGTAGTTGTGACCCAGATGGATCTCGAGGCTGTCGAAGCCGGCGTCGAGCACCATGAGGGCAGCATTCCGGTAGTCCTCGGTGATCCGGGCGATGTCCGCCTCGGTGACGCCCCGCAGGCGGGTGCCCATCGGGCTGAAGCCGTTCGACGGGGACAGCGACGGCGCCCGGTTTGATCGGGAGTTGGCCACCGGGCCGGCATGACCGACCTGGGCGGCGATTGCGGCTCCCTGTTCATGCACCGCCTCGGTGAGCTGGCGCAGCCCGGGAAGTGCCTCCGGGCGGAGGGAGATGCAGTGCCGGTCGGTGCGGCCTTCGGGGGAGACCGCGAGGTAGGCAACCGTGGTCATCCCGACCCCGCCCGAGGCCACCCGCCGGTGGAAGTCGATCAATGGCTCGGTGACCAGACCCTTGGGCATCACCCCCTCGAAGGTGGCTGCCTTGATGATGCGGTTGCGGAGGGTAACCGGACCGAGTTTCGCCGATTCGAAGACCTGGGGGCTCACGGACGTCACCGTAGTGCAGCGCGCCTGCGGGAACATCGTGCTACACAACGTGGGTGAGCGACCACACCGAGGCAGGCGACGATGTGCCGGGTCCGAATCGACGGAGCCACGAGGACTTCGATGCGTCCTATGCCGGCACCCCTCCCTGGGACATCGGCCGACCTCAGCCGGCTTTCCTTGAACTCGCCGAGGGAGGCGTTCTGCGCGGTCGAGTGCTCGACATCGGCTGTGGGACCGGAGAGCACGCCCTGATGGCTGCTCGCCTTGGCCATGAGTCCACCGGCATCGACATCGCCCCGACCGCGATCGCCATCGCCCAAGGCAAAGCCCGGGACCGGGGCCTGACCGCCCGATTCCTGGTTGGGGACGCCCTGCAGCTCTCTGATCTCGACGGGCAGTTCGACAGCGTGCTCGACTGCGGACTCTTTCATGTCTTTGAGGACGGTGACCGGGTCCGGTATGTCGACAGCCTTCGGACCGTTCTTCCGCCCGGCGGGCACATGTACATGCTTTGCTTCAGTGACCGCCAACCGGGCGACTGGGGACCCCGGCGGGTCACTCAGGACGAGATCAACGCCGGCTTCGGTGATGGGTGGCAGGTGGACTCGATCGAAGCCGCCAAGCTCGTCATCAACATCGACCCCGACGGTGCGTTCGCCTGGCGAGTGTCCATCAGCCGAATCTGACTTGGCTGCACCTCCGGAGGGCAAGCACCGCTCATGTCGATGGACAAACCGGGTGGGCTCTCGCCCTCAGCCCGCCGCTCCACCACCCCCGGGGACGGTGACCGTGTCGGTGTCGACGCCCGACCGCAGCACCGCTCCCGGTGTCGCCCCGGTGAACTCGCCGGATCCGGCGATCTCCGTACCGTTCACCAAGACGTGTTCGATCCCCTCCGCCTCGGCATAGAGCCGGCTGGCCCCACCGGGAAGGTCGGTCCGGGTGTACTCCTGGCACTGCCCCACCCGGGCGGGGTCGAGCACCACCAGGTCGGCGAACCATCCGGGCGCCACCCGGCCCCGGTCGCGTAGGCCGTACAGGCGGGCGGGCACCTCGGTCAGCTCGTGCACCGCCGCCTCCCAACTCAGCAGCCCCCGCTTGCGCACCCCGTCGCCGAGCATCGAGGTCGAGTAGATGGCTCCGCACATGGTGTCGAGATGGGCACCGGCGTCGGAGCCCCCGACCACGGTGCGGGGGTCCTGCCACACCTTCGCCCGGAGTTCCCAGTCGGCCTCCGACTCCCCGATCGGGGGCCGGAGCCCGGTGCGGAGGTCATCGGCCAGCACCACCTCGACCAGGGCGTCGAAGGGCTCCTGGTCCCGCTCGGCGGCGATGTCCCCGACGGTGCGTCCGGCCAGCCCGGCGTTGGCGGGACTGAAGGTCTCCTCGATGATCAGGTTCCGCCAGTTGGCCAGAGCCCCCAGGATGCCGGCCTCCTTGGAGCGGGCCCCGACGTCCAGGCGCCGCCGCACCTCGGGATCGGCCAGTTGCGCCATCCGCTCGGGTATCGGCAACGCGAAGACTTCGCGCCAACCGGGCAGGCCGTCGATGATGGTGCCGTGTTCGAATGACAGCCGGATCTTCATGGTGTGGGGGAGGGTGAGGGCGACCACCTTCGCCCCCCGTTCGGCCGCGGCGGTCGATGCCTCGAGCTGGTGCTCGCAGGCGCCCGGGTTCAACGACGACACCCCGAGCACATTCCAGTTGGCCGGTCGGTTGGCCAACAGGGAGAGCGAGGCCATGAGGTCGACCTCGTCCTCGGTGAACCCGTTGAGGCAGCCGGGCACGATGAGCTCGAGGGTGGTTCCGGCGTGTTCGGCCAGCGCCGAGCAGAGCGCTTCGAGCTCGGACCGTCCGGCCGCCCGGGAGGGCACCGGTTGTCCGTCGCCGTCGTTGTGGGTGTGCGCTTGGGAGGTGGAGAACCCGAGGGCACCTTCGGCGAAGGATCGTTTGGCCAGCGCCACCATCGCCGCGACCTGCTGGTCGGAGGCGGCTGTGCCCACCGCGTCCTCGCTCATGACCGATCGCCGAAGAGTCGAGTGCCCGACCAGGAAGCCGGCGTTGACGCCGATGTGGCCGTCGAGGCGGCTCAGCCATTGTCCGAAGGAGCTCCAGTTCCAGTCCAGGTGTTCGAGGGCGGCCAGGGGCATCCCCTCGACCCGGGCCATCATCCGGGCCAGATAGTCCGAGTGTTCGGGTCCTCCCGGCGCCAGCGAGAAACCGCAGTTGCCGCCGATGACGGTGGTGACGCCGTGGAGGGGGGAGGGGCTGGCCGACGGGTCCCACGTCAGCTGGGCGTCGTAGTGGGTGTGGATGTCGACGAACCCTGGGGTGACCATCAGACCGTCGGCGTCGATGGTGGTGGTGGCCGGCTCCTCGACGAGGCCGACGGTCACGATCCGGCCCTCGTGCACACCGACGTCGGCTTGGCGTGACGGGCCCCCGGTGCCGTCCACCACCGTGCCGCCGCGGATGACCAGATCGATCACGACAGAACCTCCTCCACCGCCTCCCCCAGGAATCGCGCGGTTGGCCGATGGTACCCTGCGGGTCCGATGGCCGACCAGGTTGCCAGGAGTGAGTCAGCTCGTGGTCCGGCGTTGTTGCCCGACCCCGAGCCCCGCCCGATCCGGGTGCCGATCATCTCGGTCGACGACCACCTGATCGAGCCGCCCGACCTCTTCGAGGGGCGGGTCATCGCCGGCCTGGCCGAGCGGGCGCCCCGGATCGTCGAAGGCGACGATGGCTCCCAGTACTGGCTCTACGAGGGCCGCCGCTACCCGAACATCGGTCTCAACGCGGTGATCGGAAGGCCGAAGGAAGCCTGGAGCATGGATCCCGCCCGCTTCGAGGACATGAGGCCCGGCTGCTTCGACATCGACGCCCGTATCGCCGACATGGACATCAACGGCGTGTGGGCGTCGTTGTGCTTCCCGTCGCTGGTGGCCGGTTTCTGCGGTTCGGTGTTCTTCCGATCCGATGATCCCGAGCTCGGGTTGGCCTGTCTGCGGGCCTGGAACGACTGGCACGCCGACGTGTGGGCGGGGACGTTCCCGGACCGGATCATCCCGCTCCAGCTCCCGTGGCTCGCCGACGTCGCGGTGGCCGCGGCCGACGTGCGTGGCAATGCCGAACGCGGTTTCAAGGCAGTGAGCTTCCCCGAGTTCCCCGCCCAGCTCGGTCTGCCCTCCATCTTCACCGACCATTGGGACCCGTTTTTCGCCGCCTGCGAGGAAACCGGCACCGTGGTGTGTCTGCACACCGGTGCCTCCTCCTGGGCACCGCTGCCGTCGCCCTCGCCTCCCTTCGAGCTCCTTCCCACCCTGTTCCCGGTGAACGCGCTGATCGCCGCGGCCGAGTGGCTCTGGTCCGGAGTCCCCCTGCGGTTTCCCAACCTGGCGGTGGCCATGTCCGAGGGTGGTATCGGCTGGGTGCCGATGTTGCTCGACCGGGTCGACTACGTGCTTGCCCATTCGGCGTCGGGCGCCGAAAGCATTTCCTGGCCGTCCGACCTTCGGCCCAGCGAGGTGTTGAAGCGCAACTTCTGGTTCTGCACCATCGACGACCCTTCGCTGGTGGAGCTGAGGCACGTCATCGGCGTCGACCACATCATGGTGGAGAGCGACTATCCCCACGCCGACTCCACCTGGCCCGATACCCAGGCCGTGGTGCAGTCGACGCTGGGTCGGCTCGACGACGCCGAACTGCGGATGATCGCCGCCGGCAATGCCGCCCGCCTCTTCCGGCACCCCATGCCACCAAGCAACGACTGGCGATAGTGGCCGTGGGGCTCGGCTACCGCGACTACCCGGTATGTTCTGGGTATGGGGACAAACACGGGGGCAGGAACCTTCGGTAGTGCACGTACCGGTCGGCTCAAACGGGAATCGGGCCTGGCCCAGAAATCGGAGGACTCCACCGGCGGGCCGGATACTCCGGACGTAGCTGACGGCCAGGATGACCTCGAGTCCGACGGCCGGCGGCTCCGGCGGAGCCGGAACCGCGAGGCAGTGGTCGATGCATTGTTGGCGCTGTACAGCGAGGGAAACCTCGATCCGAGCGCGGCCGACGTAGCTGAGCGATCCGGGCTCTCCCCCCGTTCCCTGTTCCGCTACTTCACCGATGTCGACGACCTGGCCCGGGCGGCGATTGCCCGCCAGTATGCGATCTTGATGCCCATCGCGGTGATCGCTCTGGACCTGGACGCTCCTCTGGAGGAGCGGGCGAGGTCCTTGGCTGATCGGCGGGTCAATGTGTTTGAAATTGCGGGCAAGGTCGGCTTGGTGGCCCGCTTACGGGCGCCGTTCGAACCGGTGATCGCCGGCCAGCTCACCGAGATTCGGACCCAGCTGCGGGCCCAGATCAAGGATCTGTTTTCCGGGGAGCTGAAGGAATTGGGCACGACCCGGGGACCGGCGGTCCTGGCCGCCATTGACTCGCTCTGCTCGTTTGAGGCGTATCACCTCTGGCGGGGGGACCAAGGTCTCGGGATGCCGGAGATCACCGCGCTGCTGACCGATTCGATCCTGGCGCTCCTCGGTCGACCGCCGACCTGAGCAATCTGACCACGGACATCGGAAGCGCGTCCGACGGTCGTGAGTCGCTGATCGCGGTTCGCTAGCGCCGGCCAGCGGCCTCTTCTCCTGACCGGCTATCTCCACCTCCGCCGACCCCGGCTCGGATCCGGCCTCGGCCTACCCCGAGGCTCTCGCTCGAAACATGCCCTGACCAGGTAGAACCTGGATCGACCGGCGGAACTGGGTGCTCGCCGGTGGACAACCTGTTCATTTCAACGTCGTTTCTGGTTTTGTCGCGAAACGTTCACGTAACGATCACCTTCAGGTCGCTGGATTGTCGATTCCCGTTCACCTGCCCTTCGTACGATGCGGTGAGGAGGTCGCCCCGTCGTCATGCCGACCACATCTGACCGCACGTCTGACTCTGATGGCCATGAGGACCAGGACGAGGACGACACCGACGCGGTCGAACCGGTCGAACCGGGAGCTGAAGACCAGGTAAGGGTCCTGGTCGTCGAAGACGAGGAGTCCTACCGCCTGGCCCTCGAATCGGCCCTCCGGCTCGAGGGCTACCACGTCGAGGTGGCGACCGACGGGGCCGACGGGATCGCCCGGTTCACCGAGCACATCCCTGACATCGTGCTGCTGGACCTGTTGCTCCCGGACACCTACGGGACCGATCTCCTCCGCCGGATGCACGCCATCGCGCCGGTGCCGGTGCTGATCATCAGCGCGGTGAACGCCGAGTTGGATGTGGTGCTCGGCCTCGAGCTCGGAGCCGCTGACTATGTCACCAAGCCGTTCCGACTACGCGAGTTGGTGGCGCGGATGCATACCATCCTCCGGCGGGTTTCCCCGCCCGACGAAGGGGCGGACAAGCCCCCGGCTCACCGGCGTACTCCCGATCGGGGGATCGCCGCCCAGGCCCGGGCAGCCATGGCCGCCGATCGACCCGACATCCGGTTCGGGCGGGTGATGGTGAGCTTCGCCCGGCGTCAGGTCACCGTCGATGGGGCCCAGGTACACCTGTCTCGACGTGAGTACGACCTCCTGGCCGCGTTGTTGTCGCCGCTCGGAACCGTGAGGACCCGGGACGAACTGATCGACCTGCTCTGGCCGGACAGCGAGTTGACCGACAGCCGAACCCTCGACACCCACATCTACCGGCTGCGGTCCAAACTCGAGATCGATCCGTCCTCGCCTCGAATCATCATGACCGTACGGGGGGTGGGGTTCC
>DASZIT010000128.1:0-23360 GCA_035948855.1 Acidimicrobiales bacterium
CCCAGTCTGCCTTCCTCCTGAGGCCGAGCCCGCCCCGGCAGCCCCGGGGGGAAGGCCCAACTCAGGAACGGCTCTCCCCACCGGTGTTGGCCGGCCGATCCGTATCGGCGCGTCCGCCGACGGGGCTCGGAGGGCAGCAACCCCTTCACCTGCGTGTTTGGCTGAGGCGCCGACCCGGGCCCCGCGGGTGGGTCCGGTGGTTGAGGGGTTACTCTTGACGTTCGTGAACGAGGGAACCGGCGGCGATGCCAACGCATCGGAGCGGTTCGGACTCGAACCTTCGAGACTGACGGGGATGCCACGATGATGGTGCGGAAGAAGGCGGGAGCGGCGGCCTCGGCCAAACGCACCGGGGCTGATTTCCGGGTTGGCATCATCCTGGTCGCCTACAACGCCGAACACACCATCAACGCGGTGTTGGACCGCATCCCCGAGACGTTCTGGAATCGCTGCGCCGGAGTCTGGCTGAGCGACGACGGATCCGGGGATGCCACCCACAAGATGGCCGTCGAGTGGCGTTTGCTGCACCCCGAACTGCCGCTCACCATCGTGCGGCAACCGGTGAACCTCGGATACGGGGGAAATCAGAAGGCCGGGTACCACTGGGCCATCGACAATGACCTCGACTGCGTTGTGCTGCTGCACGGTGACGGTCAATATGCGCCCGAGATCATCGAGGACATCATCGCCCCCATCGAGCGGGGCGAGGCCAAGGCGGTGCTGGGATCGCGCATGTTGACCCCCGGGGGGGCCCGCCGGGGAGGGATGCCCCTCTACAAATTCGTGGGGAACCGCATCCTCACCACGTTCCAGAACTGGATCACCGGCATTCACCTCGCCGAATGGCATTCGGGCTACCGCGCCTACGCGGTGGATGTGCTCAAGAAGATCGACTTCAACGGCAACAGCGACGGTTTCGACTTCGACACCGAGATACTCCTCCAGGTGCTCTCGGCCGGCGGGCACATCGGGGAAGTTCCCATTCCCACCTACTACGGCGACGAAGTCTCCTACGTGAACGGCATGAAGTACGCCAAGGACGTTGTCATCGACTCGCTCGCCTGGCGCCTCCAGCAGAAGGGGTTCGGCGCCGGCCACCTGGCATCAGTCGGAACCGACTACGCCATCCGGGACGCGGCCACCAGTTCCCACCAGGCCATCATTTCCCGCCTGGCCCAGGAAGAGCCGTCCCGGATCCTCGACGTCGGCTGTGCGGCCGGTTGGACATCAGAGATCCTGGCCGGCCGGCACACCGTGGTGGGTGTCGATCAGTTCGCCCACCCCGGGGTCACCGACCGGATGTCGGAGTTCATCAAGGCCGACCTCGGAAAGGGGCTACCGAACAAGGTTGGCACCGGGTACGACGTGGTGGTGGCGGCCGACGTTCTGGAGCACCTGGCCACTCCCGAGCATCTGCTGGCCCAGTTCAAGGACGTGTTGAACCCCGACGGGTTCATGCTGGTGAGCGTGCCGAACGTAGGGCACTGGTATCCGAGGCTCCGGTCGCTCATCGGCACCTTCGAGTACGACCAGCGCGGGATCCTCGACAGCACCCACCTCCGGTTCTACAACCGGCGCAGCTTCCGCCGCCTCCTCCGGATCGGCGGCTACCACCTCAAGGTGGAGACGCCCCTCGGATTTCCGGCTGAAGCCCTGGGGCCAGGGATGAGCGACGACCCGCCGTTCGTGGTTCGCCTCATCCAGACCTTCGAAAAGGTCGGCCTCAAGATCTACCCGACCTTGTTCGCCTACCAGTTCCTCTGCGAGTTGGTGCCCCCGGTGCAGTCCGAGGTGGTGACCGTGGTCGAGGGGGCCGACGTCGTCCTGGCCGGAAGTACCCAGCTCAATCCCGACTCATTCGGTGCCGGCGGCGATCTCGCGGCTGACAACGGGGCGACGGCGTCGGTAGCCCTCGAGGCTGACAACGCCGATGACCACCAGCGAAACAATGGTGACGGCGGCTCCGAGGTCAAAGTTCGGCGGCCGAAAGCGAAGGACAACGTCTGAGGTACCTCCGGGTACCAGCAGCACCTGTTGCACATAGTTTCCCTGCAGCACCGGCACGGCTTGACCGTTGACCTCCGCCGACCAACCCTTGTCCCAATTCTCGGGAATGACCAGGAGCCCGGGCCCGCTGCTGTGCACGGTCATCGACAGCGAATTGATCCCGGGCTGAATGTTGGAGGTGGTGGCGGTCACCGGCTTGCCCACCGCCATTTCGACGATGGCTTCCTTCTGGCTGGTGGAGAGTGACGTCAGCTGGCTGCTCTCCAGGACCACTTCCTGCTGCCAGGGGAAGTTCGGGGCCACGAACGTCTGGAAGGCCGACGTTGGACTCTTCACGAAGTCCACCTTGGTCACCACCCGGGGGCCGACCGACTGACCATTGAGGCCGATGAGATTCCCGTCACTGCCGGTATAGAGGGTCGACTGCCCGAGATTCTCCCGGGCCGCGCCACCCCAGTCGGCCTGCATGGTGAACTTGGGCAGGGTGGCCAGGGCCGAGATGCCGAACCGGGCCAATTCGCCGTAACGGATGCTGGCCTCGTTGGGCAGCAGCCAGAACGCCTGCGACTGATCGGAGGTGAGGGTCTGGAGAGGCTGGCCTTCGATGTACTTGGCGACCACCACCGTCCGCTGGGGGATCACGCTGTCATAGCCGGAGACGAGGTCGAGGTTGTACAGGAGGTCGTAGTTCCCCGGGTTGAGGAGCAGGCCGGATTGCAACTGGGCAGACGTCGACGACACCGGGACGACCCGGGCGGGCCAGGTTGACTGCTTCTGGTAGGTCTCGATGGCTTTGATCAGCCCGGTGGTCGGGAAGGTGGTGGCGGCGTTCATGGTGGCGAACGGCGGGTTGATGCTGCGCCCGATGGGGATGAGCTGGGCGGCCGTCAGCCCGGCCAGACCGAGCCCGATGACCGTCGCCTTCCCGTAATCGATCTTCCAGTGACGGCGGGCCACCGCCTTGACCGACTCGTCGAGCCCGATCCCGGCCAGGATGGCCAGCCCGAAGGTGGACCACTGGAAGAGCCGGCCATAGGGCCAGAAGACCCGGAAGATGGGGATGAAGTGATAGGCCAGCCAGGTCCACGAGCTCCCCACCGCGATGAGGGCGAACCCGAAGAGCATCCACTTGCCCAACCCGGACCCGGGCCGCCGGGTGAAGATGCCCACGATGGCGAAGAGGGCGGTGAGGGTCCCGGCGAAGATCATGCTGGTGTTGATGTTCGAAACGGACAGCGGATAGGAAATCGGATAGAAGATGTGGGCCAGGGTGGAGGGCGTCGACAGGGCGTTCGACCCCTCACCGGGAATGAACTTGGAGAGGTCGGAATACGAGAACGACTGGCGCTGCGAACTCCCCAGCGAGGACGCCAGCGGGAAGAGCTCCACCGCGGCCACGCCGACCGCGCTCACCACCATGACCACCGGGATGGCCAGGGTATGGCGGAGCCGATCCCGGTCGTGGGCGTGCCAGGCCTCCCAGGCCGGCGGCGCGGCCAAGGCCACCGCGTAGAGGCCCACGACCACACAGGTGATCGCCATCCACAGCACGTGACCGGCGAGCATGGTGATCCCCAGGCAGAGCCCGGCCATCAGCGCTGCGGTCCAGGTGGATTTTCGCCAGGCCCGGTGGACCAGCAAGAGACCGAGTGGCAGCAGGAATTGGATCGGCGAGACAACCTCGAAATTGAGCCAGGCCATGTTGAAGGTGGAGAACATCCAGGCGATGGCGGCGAGCATGGCGCCGGCCATTCCTATCTTGAATTCCCGCAACAGCAGATAGGTGAAGAACCCGGCGAACAGGACCTCGATGAAACAGAGCGCATCGTGGGCCGCGGTGGGCGAGAGCAGGAGGGCCCCCGCCAGGTGGAGGGGGAACAGCTGCGCACTCGAGCCATTGGTGTAGAGGGGGTACCCGCCGATGAAGGCGTTGGGATTCCAGAACGGGAGGGTGCCCTGATCGACCGCCTGGGTGAGGTCGACCTGCCAGGGATAGCTGAGGTCGGCCTGATCACTCTGGACCGGCCCCACCCCGAGGGTCGGGAGCAGCGGCGTCCACGGGTGCACGATCGTCTCGTCGTTGCGGACGGCGGTAAGGCTCTGGCCCTGGAAGAGGACCGGGAAGAAGAACGCGCCGGTGGCGATCAGCAGTAAGACAAAGGCGACGAGATGTTGTCGACCCGTACCGGTGCTGGTGTGCGCATCCTTAGTGACCATTGAGCCGTGAGGTGCGGTCACGCTTCCGGAGCCGGCTGTACAACGAGGTGGCGGCCCGGAAGCCGTCGTACCCGGCCACCAGCACCACCGGGGGGAACGCCACCAGGGCGCGTTCCTTCCAGGAGGTGGCGCCACCCTCGAGCCAGGCGTCGGCGGCGGTGACGGCGCGGGACCATTTCCCCGCATCGAACGGCTCCTTGGCCCCGATTCCCAGCACCGTATGGGGAAGGTCGGTCTGTCCGGCCATGCCGCTGTGGACGAGATCGAAGTCCTGCAGCAGGACGTCCATCGCCGAAGCCGTGAACCGCCAGTAGTCGTCCGGGAAGGCGTGGATCGGGAAGAAGAACACCGAGGTCATCAGCACCAGGCCGCCGGGCTTGAGACAGCGGTGGATCTCCCGCATGGCCGCCCAGGGCTCGCGCACGTGTTCGATGGTGTCCAGCATCAGGGCGGTGCCCACCGACTCGTCGGCCAAGCCGAGCGAATGGAGATCCTGGACCTGATCGACGCCCGAACCGGTCCGGAAATCGGTGCCGATGTAACTCTTCCCGGGGAAGCGGTCCCTCAGCAGCTGGAGGTGCGACTGTTCGTCCACCCGCAACGACCCGAACTCCACGATGGGTTCCGGAAGGTCGATGGCGGCCTCGATGCTGTCGACGAGCGGGTAGAGGGTGGTCCTCACGACCGGCGCTCCCGGTGATCGCACGAGTGCGGCTTTGAGCGGCCGCCCGGCGAATACGTCAAGGAAACACCGGGATTTTTCATGGCGCCGATCTGGTTACACTTTCTCTGCCGATGGATAGCTCGAGGAAAGTTAAGCACATGGTCCCGTTCTGGGGGGTACGGGTCACCGGCGGCGCGTGCGTGATGTGGACCAGGTCGGACCCATAAAAGTGATCCTTGTTCGATCCCCGGGCGGAGCGACGCACGCTCGAGCCACCGCCGTCACGTGACCGCCACCTCTCGGGCACCTCTCCGAGCCTTGAGCACCCGGATCGCGGTGAGTGCGGCCGCGGTCGGTGTCCTTGTCGGGTTGCAGATGTGGATGGTTCCCGCCCCGTCGGCCGGTGCCTCCACGCCGGTTCGTATCTTTGCCCAGGCCTACAACCAGCCGACGTTCTACGGACCCGGCCGGCTACCGGTGGCCACCGGGCAGCCGTCGGTGGCGCAGTACCAACTGCAGCGCATCCAGCTGAGCTCGAAGGGCCGGATTGATGTCTTTTCGCTGACCATCACCGGGTCGAATGGCTCGGTCGGACTCCCCCGGCTCCCACCGGACCGCACCATCACGCCCGAGCTCGAGCTGGTCGAGGACCCGGCGCTGGCCGCGGCTTCCTCCACCGACACCTGCGGGAACAATTGCACCTTCAACCTGACCCAGACCCCGTCCGGCTGGGTGCTCAACGAGTTCGTCGATAACGGGTTGGTGGGGCCGGCCGGACCGGCGACCGTCACCGTTGTCGGCGATGTGGTCTCGATCGCCATTGACATCTCCGCCCTGACCCCGGTGGCGCAGAACGTGCTGGGTGACCCGAGAACCGACGTCCAGGCGGGGTTCATGACCCGGGCGGCCGACGGGAGCGGCGAGGAGAACATCTCGAACCCCTACGCCATCGGGTCATTGGTCGGCCTGGGGAGCGGAAGCCAGATCATCGGTCCGTGGCAGGGCCGGCTCCTCGGGTCGCAGGCGCTGTCATCCAACCCTTGTGCAGGCAACATCCCGCTCTGGTTCACCTACACCCCATCGGTGCATCAGGAGAACGTGGTGTTCTCCATGCCGGTGACGGCTGGGATAACGGTGGAGGGTGGCGGACCTGACTCCAGCGCGCAGAACGCCATCTTCAGCACCCTGGTGGTGCAGACCTCGGGCACACCGAAAGGCGGCATCGGAGTCTCCTCGATCGACGTCGAGACCAACAACCAGCCTCTGGTGCCACTTCCGGTCATCCCCGCCAACGCCACCGTCTCGGACAACGTGGTCTCCCTGACCCTGGCCGACGAAAACGGCATCCCGTTGGTTCAAGGTGGCGGCTACATCACGGCCGCCGTCTCCATCCACCAGTTGGGGGGCACTTGCGTCTACCACTTCCCCATCGTGACCATGGCGCTGTTCCCGGTGCCGAAGGCTCCGGTGCTACCTACCGCGGTCTCCGCGTCATTCTGGCTGGGCGGGTCCCCCGGCATCGGTGTGATTGCCGCGTTGTTGGGGCTGGCGGCGGCGATCGCGGTTCTCGTCTCCCGGTTCCGTGCCCGGGTGGCCCGGGAGCGGTCAGCCCATTCCGAGTCCTGACCCCCGACCGGACGCAACCGTCTGCTAGCTGCCGGTGCGCTCGCGGTGACTGCACCCGGGCCAGCAGCAGGGCCGACGCTGGCCTTCCTCCAGCTCCTCCTGGGTCCGGCGAATGCGGCGTTCTCGGGTCATCTCCTGCTTGGCATCCTCCACCCAGCAGATGAACTCGTTGCGGGCCAGAGGCGTGATGTCCTTCCAGGCATCGAGCGCCGTGGGGTTGGCGATCAGCGCATGGCGCAGGTCTCCGGGAAGCTTGTGCACCACCCCACCGGGCACTCGGGGGCTGCTCTCCCGCGTCACGATAGCCATCAGCCTCAGCCGAGCAGTGCCCGGGCGATGACCACCCGCTGGATCTGGTTGGTGCCCTCGTAGATCTGGGTGATCTTGGCGTCGCGCATGAAGCGCTCGACCGGGAAGTCCTTGGTGAAACCGTACCCACCCAGCAGTTGCACTGCATCGATGGTGACCGACATGGCGGTGTCCGAGGCGAAGCACTTGGCCATGGCTCCGACCTTGGTGAGCTCGCCTTCCGGGTCGCCGTTGTCGACCAGCGCGCAGGCCCGGTAGATCAAGGTCCGGGCTGCCTCGGTCCGCATGGCCATGTCGGCCAGCATGAAGCGCAGGCCCTGCAGATCGGCGATCGGGCTACCGAAGGCCTTGCGGTCCTTCATGTACCCGCCGGCAAAGTCAGTCGCCCCCTGGGCGATGCCGACGGCCTGGGCCCCGATGGTGGGCCGGCTGCGATCGAGGGTGTGCATGGCAATGGTGAAGCCCTTCCCGAGTTCGCCCACCAGATTGGCGGCCGGCACCCGGACCTCATCGAACACCACCTCGCCAGTGGGGCTGCCCCGGATCCCGAGCTTGTCCTCCAGCTTGGCTACCTTGACCCCCCAGTCGGCCTCGACCACGAAGCAGCTGATGCCCCGCCCCCGCGGCGCCTCCGGGTCGGTGACGGCGAACACGGTGTAGACGTCGGACACCCCGGCATTGGTGATCCAGTACTTGGTCCCGGTGATCACGTATTCGTCACCATCCCGGACCGCCCGGGTCCGCATGGAGGCCACGTCGCTGCCGGCGTCGGCTTCCGACAGGCAATAGCTGGCCTGGGACTCGCCGGTAGCGATCCGGGGAAGGTACTTGCGCTTTACTTCCTCCGACGCCCAGTTCATCACCGGCAGCATCCCCAGCTTGGAGATCAACATGGTCAGCGAGGTGGAGGCGCACACCCGGGCCAGCTCTTCGGCCATGATCGCCTGGGTGACCAGATCGGCGCCGGCCCCCCCATACTCGGTCGGAACCCCCAAGGCCGGAAGCTCCAGTTCCACGCAGGCGTCGAACGAAGCCTGCGGGAAGACCGCGTCGCGATCGACGGCCGCGGCGTTGGGCGCGATCCGCTTCTCGGAGAACTGGCGCATGGTGTCCCGGAACTGCCGATGGGTGTCGGAGAGGGCGAAGACGGGAGAGGTCACCGGTGCACGTTACCTTGCCCGCCGACCGCCGCATTCAGCGGCCAGCGGTCACCCAAGGCGGGAAATCGAAAGATCAGGTGACGACCGGGATGGCCAGCATCTGTCGCCACTCCCCCAGCCGGGCGGCCACCGCATCCGGGCTCAGCCGGAAGGTGTCATCGGCGACGGCGTCGGCGATGGCCCGCTGGGCGGTGTAGTGATGGGCGGCCGAACGGAAGAGCGGAGCCCGGGCGGCCACCAGGTCGTCAGGCGCCCCGCCGAGGAAGCCCCACAGGGTGAAGGCGAAGGCGAGGTCATGGATGATCGGCGCCCGCCCGAATTTTGCCGCCCGGCGCATGGCCACCGCCGTACACCCGGCGATGACGTCCTCGGTCGACTCCCCCTCCGCCAGCTGAAGGCGGTCCTCGAACTGGCGGGCCAGCTTGAGGGCAAAGCCCTGGTCAGGCCCGGTGGTCCCGAACGACGGGCCGGCCGGCGGCGTCGTCCCCCGCAACTCGGAAGGGCGCGACTGGGTCCAGATCCCCGGTACCCGGAGCCGGTAGGTCGACCGCACCTGGTCGGCCTCGACGATGGGAACAAAGCTGGGCTGGGTCATTGGCTGGGTGCTTTCATTCCTTGTCTGGCTTCTCCGACGGGGCCGGAACCGGGGTGATCCTCGACGGCAACCGCGGCGGCGTGCAGCAGACCGTAGACGATCGAGTCGGACAGGGCCTTCCAGGACGCCTCGATGATGTCCTCGGAGACCCCGATGGTGGTCCAGATGCGATCGCCGTCGGTCGAGTCGATGAGCACCCGGGTCACCGAACCGGTGCCCTTGGCCGAATCGAGTACCCGGACCCGGTAGTCGACCAGGTGGATGTCGGCCAGCCGCGGGTAGCGGGAACCGATCGCCCCCCGGAGGGCGCCGTCGAGGGCATTGACCGGCCCGTTGCCTTCGGCGGTGGCGACAATCCGGTCGCCCTTCACGAAGACCTTGACCGTGGCCTCGGTCGACCGGGTGAGGCTGTGGTCGGCGATCACCCGGTACGACTCCAGGTCGAAGAACTCCTGTTCCCATCCGGTCGAGTTGCGGAGCAGCAATTCGAGCGAGGCGTCGGCCACTTCGAAGTGGTACCCCTCGTGCTCGAGCCGCTTCAGCGAGTCGAGGACCGAGCCCATGGCGTCCGAGTCGAGTTCGAGACCTAGTTCCGCGGCCTTGAAGGCCAGGGTGGAACGGCCGGCCATCTCGGAGACGACGAAACGGGTTCCGTTACCGACCAGATTGGGCGAGATGTGTTCGTAGGCATCGGAGCGGCGGGCGATCGCCGAGGTATGGAGTCCCGCCTTGTGGGCGAAGACCGATCCGCCCACGAACGGCTGTTGCGGATTCGGGGCGATGTTCACCAGTTCGGCGATGTGGTGGGCGACCGGCGTGATCCGCTCGAGGCGGTCGGCCGGGATGGTCCTCACCCGCAGCTTCAGTGAGAGGTCGGGGATGGTGGCCGACAGGTCGGTATTTCCGGCCCGCTCCCCATACCCGTTGACGCACCCCTGGACGTGGGTCGCCCCGGCGCCGACGGCGGCCAGCGAATTGGCCACCGCGCAGCCGCTGTCGTTGTGGAAATGGACACCGACCTGGGTCTCGAACCCGCCGAACACGGTGGAGACGATTCGTTGCACCTCGTGAGGCAACGTTCCCCCGTTGGTGTCGCACAAGACGAGGGTTTCGGCACCGGCTTCTTCCGCGGCCCGCAGGATCCGGGTGGTGAATTCCGGATTGGCCTTGTA
The DNA here is from genome assembly GCA_035948855.1 of Acidimicrobiales bacterium. Classification (GTDB taxonomy): domain Bacteria; phylum Actinomycetota; class Acidimicrobiia; order Acidimicrobiales; family RAAP-2; genus DASZIT01. The sequence continues at coordinate 9,751 of DASZIT010000128.1, forward strand.
CCCGTCGAAGAAGTGCTCGGCATCCAGGAACACCCGGAGGTCGTTGGACCGGAGGAACTCGATGGAATCCGCCACCATGGCCACCGCCTCGTCAAGCGAGGTTCGCAGCGCGTCGACCACATGCATCTCCGATGACTTGGCCACGATGCAGACCGCCGGAGTCTGGGCCTTGACCAGGTGCCGGAGGGTGTCGTCGTCCTCCGCCTTCACCCTGGCTCGACGGGTCGACCCGAAGGCAACCAGGGTGGCGGTGGAAAGCCGGAGCTCGGCCGGCGCCCGGGCGAAGAACTCCTCGTCCTTCGGATTTGCTCCCGGCCAGCCACCCTCGATGAAGGTCACACCCAGGTGGTCGAGCTGTTCGGCTACCCGCAGCTTGTCGTCGACGGTGAGCGAGAGTCCCTCTTGCTGGGACCCGTCCCGCAGAGTGGTGTCGAAAACGTCGACCGCGGTGGGCATGGCCGGGAGCTCGAACTGATGGCCGGTTCCCTCCGCCGGTGCCTCCCCATCGGTGGCCACTCCGGCGACCTCTCGCTGTTTCTCGTGGGCATGGGCCTGCTGACCGGCGGTCAGCGGATGCGAGTGGGCATGACCGTGGCCGTGACTGTGCTCAGGCCCGTCGTTCAGAGTCGGACCGTCATTCGACATATTCCAACCAGTCCTTGTAGCGGTCGATCTCACCCCTCACCGCGGCGAAGTAGGTCTGCTGCAGCTGCTGGGTGATCGGACCCGGCTTCCCGGTGCCAACCGCCCGGTCGTCGACCGACCGGATCGGGACCACCTCGGCCGCGGTGCCGGTGAGAAACGCCTCGTCGGCGGCGTAGAGGTCGGTGCGGATCATCTGCTCGTAGACGACGTCGTAGCCGAGGTCACGGGCAATGGTCTCGACCGACCGCTGGGTGATTCCCGGCAGGGCCCCGGAGTCCGAGGTCGGAGGGGTCATCAGCAGGCCGTTGCGGACGATGAAGATGTTCTCCCCGGTGCACTCGCTGATATTCCCGTCCGGCGACAGCAGGATTGCCTCGTCGTAACCGGCGCGGAGCGCCTCCACCTTGGCCAGCGACGAGTTGACGTACATGCCGGTTCCCTTCGCCGCCGTCGGCACCGCATTCGGATCGTGACGGCGCCACGAGCTGATCTTGGTCGACACGCCGTTGGCCACCCCTTCGTCGCCGAGGTAGGTGCCCCAGGGCCACGCGGCGATCGACACGTTGACCGGGCTGGGAATCGGGTTCAATCCCATCTCGCCGTAGCCCAGGTACACCAGGGGGCGGATGTAGCAGCCGTCGTCGAGGCCGTTGACCCGGACCAGGGCGGTGGTGGCGGCCACCAGTTCATCGACGGTGTAGGGAATCTCGATCATGAAGACCTTGGCGGAGAAGAACAACCGCTCGATGTGGTCCCGCAAACGGAAGACCGCGACTCCGTTCGAAGTCGGATAGGCGCGGATGCCCTCGAAGACGCCCGAGCCGTAGTGCATGGTGTGGGTCAGGACGTGAACCGTGGCGTCGGCCCAATCCACCAGGTCGCCGTCCATCCAGATCTTGTCCGTCGGGGTTATGGGCACGGCTACAGCCTTTCTGCGATGGCGTCGCCGATGGCGGCGGTCGAAAGTTGGGGATCGGGGGTCGATGCGATGAACTCCTGCACCGCCTTGGTGACACGTTCGGCAGCGGCCACCTCTCCCAGGTGATCAAGCATAAGCGCAGCTGACCGTATGGCGGCGGCAGGGTTGGCCCTGCCGGTGCCGGCGATGTCGTGGGCGGCACCGTGCACCGGCTCGAACAACGAGGGACCGGTGCGAGCGGGATTGAGATTTGCCGACGCCGCGTAGCCGATACCACCGGAGATGGCACCGGCCAGGTCGGTGATGATGTCACCGAAGAGATTGTCGGTGACGATGACGTCATAACGGCCGGGATTCTCTACCAGGTAGATGCAAGTGGCGTCGACGTGGTTGTAGTCGTGCATCACGTCGGGGTAGTCGGACGCCACGTCGTTCACGGTCCGGTTCCAGAGGTCCCCGGCAAAGGTGAGCACGTTGGTCTTGTGCACCAGCGTCAGCTGGCGCCGGGGTCGCTTCGCCGCCAACTCGAATGCGAATCGGGTGCACCGCTCCGCGCCATGACGGGTGTTGACCGAGCCCTGAGTGGCGACTTCGAAGGGGGTCCCCTTGCGCAGGAACCCGCCTTCCCCGGCGTAGGTCCCCTCAGTGTTCTCCCGGATCACCACGAAATCGCAGTCGGGCGCCAACGCTCCCGGCACGCCGGTGAACGGCCGCAGGTTGACGTAGAGGTCGAGATCGAACCGGAGGCGGAGAAGCAAGCCGCGCTCGAGGGTCCCGGGGGGGACGTCGGTGGACCCCACCGGGGGGCCGATGGCACCGAGCAGGATGGCGTCCTGTTGGCGCAGCTCCTCGAGCACCGGGTCGGGCAGCACGTCTCCGGTGCGGAGGTATCGGTCGGCACCCAGGTCGTACTCGGTGGTGGCCAGCGACACTCCGGCCGCCTTGACCACCTTCAACGCCTCGGCCACCACCTCCGGCCCGATCCCGTCGCCCCCGATGAGGCCAACCTTGTAGGTGCTCACCCTGTCATCCGATCTTTCCGTGTTGTCATTGCCCTGACACTGTTTCGTCCCGTCAATAAAAGTGAAATTGAAAAACCGCCCACCAAGTGGACGGCCAAGAGCCACACACCGGTTCGGTATGTGGCTAATCGATAATAATTACGTAGTGGCGATAGGCCGCGCGGTTCGACATCACTACTAGTGTCCCTCGGTCGACCAGGTGGAGTCAACCCGGGGCCTCCGGAGCCTTCATGGCACCGTTCCAGGGAATTCCCCCTTTTCGCAGGCACCAGGCGTCCTCGCCGCGGCACTCCACCACTGTCGACGGGACTCCATCGCACACCCCGGCGTCCACCACCGCCGCCAGCCGGTCATCAGTCGAGAACACCGAAATGACCTCCTGGGCCAGGGTCGCCGGTGGCTGGCCGTGCCGGTTGGCACTGGTCACGGCCAGAGGCCCGATCGCAGCACACAGGATGCGGACCACCGGATGATCGGGCCACCGCACCCCGACCGTCCCACTCGCCCCCGGCGGGCCCCCGAGGTCGGCACCGAAATCACTGGCTCGAGGCACAACCAGCGTCAGCGGTCCCGGCCAGAAGCGGTCGGCGAGTTGCCGGGCGGCCGGCTCGAGCTCGCCCGCCACCGCCTCGACCTGGCTCCAGCCACCCACCAGTACCGGGAGCGCCACCTCGGAGGGGCGCCGCTTCAACGCGAAGATCTGACCGACGGCTCCGGGTTGCATCGGGTCGACCGCCAGCCCGTAGACCGTGTCGGTGGGGATGGCCACCACCACGCCCGCCGCGAGGAGCGAGGCCGCCTGCTCCACATCGAGCGGGTCATCGGCATCCAACCGCGCCAGCACGGTTAGCGCCTGGCCACCAACATGCGCAGCCGGCCGGCCAGGTCGGTGGCGCTGGTGACGTGAGCAAAGCCGGCACGCACGGCCGCATCGATGGCCGCAGGGGCCTGGGCCGGGGCGATCTCCATCACCAGGCCACCGCCCGGTCGGAGCCATCCGGGGGCCGAGCCCACGATGGCCTCGATGTCGGCCATCCCGCCGACCCCTCCGGTCCCCGACGGCGCCAGCAGGGCCCCTTTGGGCTCCCAGTCCCGGACCTCGGGGTCCAGGTCGGCGTACTCGGACGCCGACACGTACGGCGGGTTGGCCACGATCAGGTCGACCCAACCCTTCAGGTCGCCGGGCAGGGCGGCGAACCACGATCCCTGGGCCAGCCGCACCCGGGTGCCGACGAGAGGTTCGCGGCGCGAGACCAGTTCGAGGTTCTGGCCGGCCACCGCCAAGGCATCGGCCGAGACATCGGTGGCCCAGACCTCGATGGCCGGGAACCGGCGCCCGCCTTCGGTGGCCAAGGCCAGGGCGATGGCACCCGAGCCGGTGCCCAGATCCACGCACACCGGCGAGGGACCCGACCCGGCGGCGGATCCGGTGGGCTCGTGGCCGACAACCGGTCGTCCGCAGATCCGGTCCAACTCGGCCAGCGCCACCTCGACCACCTGCTCGGTCTCCGGCCGGGGGATGAGAACCCGGGAGTCGACCATCAGGTCCAGCGAGCGGAAGGGCCAGCGACCCAGCACGTACTGCAGCGGTTCGCCCGCCGCTCGCCGGGCCACCAGTGCCTCCACCTTCCGGTCGCGCTCGCCCGCCGGCAACCCCGCGGCGTTTCCCGCCTCGACGTGTTCGAGGATCCATCGGGCCTCTCGAACCGAGCCCAGCCGATCTGCGGCAGAAGCCAGCAACGTCGGTCGGGGGTCATCCCGACCCGTCGTCACCCGATCACCGGGCGTCGCCACCAAAGGCATCTCAACCCTCGGCCAGCTGGCGGGCGCGCTTGTCGGCCATCAAGGCGTCGGTCAGGTCGTCGAGATCCCCCATCAGGATGCGGTCAAGTTTGTGCAGGGTGAGGTGGATCCGGTGATCGGTGACCCGGTTGTCCTTGTAGTTGTAGGTCCGGATCTTCTCCGAGCGACCGCCCCCGCCCACCTGGCTGCGACGGGCGGCCGAAAGTTCCGCGGCCTGGCGATCCTGTTCGGCTTTGAGCAGCCGCGACCGGAGCACGATCATGGCCTTGGCCCGGTTCTGGATCTGGCTCTTCTCGTCCTGCATGGCGACCACGATGCCGGTCGGGAGGTGGGTGATGCGCACCGCCGAGTCGGTGGTGTTGACCGACTGCCCCCCGGGCCCGGTCGACCGGTAGACGTCGATCTTCAGATCGCTGGGGTTGATGTCCACGTCCACCTCTTTGGCCTCCGGCAGCACCGCCACCGACGCCGCCGAAGTGTGGATCCTTCCTTGGGACTCGGTCACCGGCACCCGCTGGACCCGGTGGGGACCGCCTTCGTGCTCGAGGCGCTGCCAGGCGTCCTCCCCCTTGACCAGGAAGGTGACCTCGTTCAATCCTTCCCGCTCGGAGGGGCTGGACGACAGCACCTCGACCTTCCAGCCCTTGGCCGCGGCGTACCGGGTGTACATGTCGAAGAGGTCCTTGGCGAAGAGGTTCGCCTCCTCCCCACCCTCGGTCCCCCGGATCTCCATGATCACGTTCCGGCCGGCGTTGGGGTCCTTGGGCAGCAGTTGGAGCCGGAGCTCCTCCTCGAGGCGGCTGATGTCGGCTTCAGCCTGTTCCACCTCGGTCCGGGCCAGGTCCCGCTCGTCGCCGGCCGAGTCGGTGACCATCTCCCGGGCGGTGTCGAGGTCCGACTCCGCCTGCTGGAGTCGCCGCCAGGTGCCGACCAACTCTTCGAGCTCCTTGTGGCGGCGTGACACGTCTCGCAGTCGGCCCGGATCGGCCGATACGTTCGGGTCGTTGAGCTCGGCAACGACCATCTCGTACTCACGTTCGAGTTCGTTCAGACGGTCGGCCAGCACGGCCCAAGGGTAGTTGCCGCCGACGAGGGTGCCGCCCCCACGTTGATTGAAGCCGGCCGGTCATCCCGGGCCCGGCAAGGCGCCCCGGTCAGGAGGCGGGCGGAGGTGTGGGCTTCTTCCGTGCGCCCGACTTCGCATAACGCTTCTGGAAGCGCTCGACCCGACCACCCGAGTCCACCAACTTCTGCTTGCCCGTGAAGAACGGGTGGCACTCGTTGCACAGCTCGAGGTGGATGTCGTCCTTGGTGGACCGAGTCGTGAAGGAATTGCCGCAGGAACAGCGCACCGTTGCTTCGATGTACTTGGGGTGGATATCGGTTTTCATTGAGTTCTCCCTGGTGGTGGCGGCGATTTCGGCCCGCACCGGCTTTCGCAGCCCCCCGATCATACCGGTTTGGAGGGCGGCTTCGATCAGGTGGCGGCCGGGCCCTTGGCGATCTCGGCCAGGAACTCGTCGTTGCTCTTGGTGGTGCGGATCTTGTCCAACAGCAGTTCGAGACCGGCGGCGGCACTGCCGTCGTTGGCCAGGGCGTTGAGCACCCGGCGCAGCTTCCAGACCTGCTGGAGCTGTGACCGGTCGAAGAGCAGCTCTTCGTGCCGGGTCGAGCTGGCATTGACGTCGATGGCCGGGTAGATCCTCCGTTCGGCCAGTCGCCGGTCGAGCCGGAGCTCCATGTTGCCGGTGCCCTTGAATTCTTCGAAGATGACCTCGTCCATCTTGGAGCCGGTCTCCACCAGGGCGGTGGCCAGGATGGTGAGCGACCCGCCCTCTTCGATGTTCCGGGCGGCTCCGAAGAACCGCTTCGGCGGGTACAGGGCACCCGAGTCGACACCACCGGACATGATCCGGCCAGTGGCGGGTTGGGCCAGGTTGTAGGCCCGGGCCAACCGGGTGATGCCGTCGAGCATGATCACCACGTCCTGGCCCATCTCCACCAGACGCTTGGCCCGCTCGATGGCCAACTCGGCCACCGCGGTGTGCTCGTCGGAGGGACGGTCGAAGGTCGAGGCCACCACCTCGCCCTTGACCGACCGGCGCATGTCGGTGACTTCTTCGGGGCGCTCGTCCACCAGCAGGACCATGAGGTGCACCTCGGGATTGTTGGCCTCGATGGAGTGGGCGATGTGCTTCATCACCGTGGTCTTGCCGGCCTTGGGCGGCGACACGATCAGGCCACGCTGACCCTTGCCGACCGGTGACAGCAGGTCGACGATCCGGGTGGTCAGGTTTTCCTTCTCGCCGGGCGCCTCCAGGTCGAGGCGCTCGTCGGGGAAGAGCGGGGTCAGGTCCTCGAAGCGGGGCCGGTTTCGCGCCACCTCGGGATCGAGCCCCGATACCGTGTCGATCCGCAACAGGGCCGGGAACTTCTCGGTGTTGCCCGCCGGGCGGCAGGCACCCTCGAGATAGTCACCCTTGCGAAGGGCGAATCGCCGGGCCTGGCTGATGGAGACGTAGACATCCTTGGAGGATGGGAGGTACCCATCGCAACGGAGGAACCCGTAGCCCTCGTCGCGGAGGTCGAGCAGGCCCCGCACCGGGATGAGCTCGCCCTGGTACTGCTGCTCTTGGTTGCCGCCGGCCCCTTGCAGGTCCCGCTCGCCGGCATCACCGGGCCGATCACGGCCCCGGCGCCGGCGATTGTTGCGCCGGTTGCCGGCGTCATCGCTCCCGCCCTGCCGCTCCTGGGTTCCCTGGCGGTTGCCCTGGTTGCCTTGACGGTTGCCTTGATTGTTCTGGTTGTTCTGACGGCCGCCCTGGTTGTTCTGGCGGTTGCCTTGGTTGTTCTGGTTGTTCTGGCGGCCGCCCTGGCCGCCGGAAAGGTTCTGGTTGTTCTGCCCGGACGGGTTCTGGCCGTTTCGCCGGCCGTCGGGCGTCCCGTCGCCGGTCGTGGTGGCGGATTCGTCGCCACCGGTTGCCGGCTCCGGGTCATCGAGCTCGGTCCCATCGAAATCGGTCGACTTGGCGTCATCATCCGGTCCGAAGGAGAGGGTGACCGGCGGGCGTCGCCCGGATCCCCGGCTGACCTGGGATCCGTCCCCGGTCTCGTCACCGGCCGGATCTGACCGGTCGGGCGGCGGGCTGCTCGACGAACTTGGCGACGAGCCATTGCCGCTGCCGTTGGTGGAGCCGCCTGCCGGGCCGTCACCGCCCTCGCCGGCGCCGTCCACCGATACTCCGGTGGCCTTCAAAATGCCGTCGATCATGTCTGCTTTTTTGGTTCGGGTGGTGGTCTTCACCGACAATGCCTGCGCGATGGCGTGAAGCTCATCGCGTTCTTTGCCTTCCAACACCGAGCGCTCGAGCTGCTGTTCCGCAGTCATCGGCCTCCTCGTTTCGAATGTCCTCGTTTGGAGAATGGATCGAAGCCATCCTCCAAGGAATCAGGGGTGCGGAGTTGAGTACGTCGGGCGACAAGCCCGTCTACAACTCCCACCTACGCCGTATGGGGCTGGTCGCACACTAGAAGTGCGATTCAGGGGATCCCGCCCAGGTACCCGAACGGGCACATCTGGAAGCGAAGGTGCACCCATGATACCTGCCCGGACGCCGAACGGCAACAACACCCTGGTGACGACCGCTTACAGGCCGAGTTCGGCGAGGAGGGCGCCCAGGTCGGCGTCGATCACGGTGGGAACCGAGATCTGGCTGATGGCGATATCCGGGTCCTTCAAACCGTGGCCGGTCAAGACACACACCACCGTGCCCCCGGCACCGACCCCGTCGGGAAGTCCGGTCTTCAGGAGACCGGCCACTGACGCCGCCGACGCCGGCTCGCAGAATACCGACTCCTCACTGGCCAAGAACCGGTAGGCCTCGAGAATTTCCTCGTCGGTGACGGCGGCGATGCCGCCACCGGACTCGCTGGCTGCTGAGGTGGCCCCGTACCAACTGGCCGGGTTGCCGATCCGAATGGCGGTGGCCACCGTCTCAGGGAATTCGATCGGGTGCCCTTCGACGATGGGGGCGGCGCCGGCCGCCTGGAACCCCAACATCCGGGGCAGCCGGGTCGACCGTCCGGCTTCCTTGAATTCCAGGTAGCCCTTCCAGTAGGCGGTGATGTTCCCGGCATTCCCCACCGGGATGCAGTGCACGTCGGGCGCATCACCGAGGGCATCCACGATCTCGAAGGCCCCCGATTTCTGGCCCTCGATCCGGTAGGGGTTGACGGAGTTCACCACCGTCACCGGCGCCCGCTCTCCCAGCTCGCGGACGATGGCCAGCGCCTGATCGAAGTTGCCGCGGACCTGGAGGACCCGAGCCCCGTGGATGAGCGCCTGGGCCAGCTTGCCCAACGCGATATGCCCCTCAGGAATCAGCACCGCACAGGTGAGGCCGGCTCGGGCAGCGAAGGCGGCCGCCGACGCCGAGGTGTTGCCGGTCGAGGCACACACCACCGCTTTGGCGCCGTCTTCCGCGGCTTTGGAGATGGCCACCGTCATCCCCCGGTCCTTGAACGAACCGGTGGGATTGGCTCCTTCCACCTTCAGGAACACCCTCGCACCCACCCGGGCCGACAACCGGGGGGCCGGTAGGAGAGGAGTCCCCCCTTCGAGCAGGGTGACCACCGGGGTGGTCTCCGACACCGGAAGGAACTCGCGGTATTCCTCGATCACCCCGCGCCAGGCCGTCGCGGATCGGTCGGTCATGTGCTGTCTTCTCCAAAGACTCGTATGGTGCTGCCGACCCGTTTCACCGCGTCGAGGGCGCCCAGCGCGTCGATCGTCTCGTTCATATCGCCCTCCCGGGCAGCGTGGGTCAAGAAGATCAACCGGGCCCCGCCCAGGAGCCCCTCCTGTTCGATCTGCTCCATGGACCGGATGGAAACATGGTGGTCACCGAACACCGTGCTGACCAGACCCAGTACGCCAGGACGGTCTTCCACGTCGATGGTCAGGTAGTACGCCGAACGGAGCTCGGCCACCGGATAGATGCGACCGGGCCGTCGCTCGGGGACCAGCGAGGTGGTCCCGGCCAACCGGTTTCGGGTGGCGTCGATCAGGTCGCCCACCACCGCACTGGCGGTGGGCAGGCCCCCGGCGCCCTGGCCATAGAGCATCAGCTCACCGGCCCACTCCCCCTCGATGAACACCGCGTTGAACGCATCCCGAACCCCGGCGAGCGGGTGGGAGGTGGGGACCATGGCCGGATGGACCCGGGCGGAGATCTCGTCGGCTCCTATCCGCTCCACGACGGCCAGCAGCTTGACGACATAGCCGAATCGATGGGCAAACTCGATGTCCACCGATTCGATGTGGGTGACCCCCTCTCGGGGCACGTCGGCGGTGACGACGTCATAGCCCATGGCTACTCCGGCGAGGATGGCTGTCTTGGCCGCGGCGTCGTGGCCCTCGACGTCGGCGGTGGGATCGCGTTCGGCGAGGCCAAGCTCCTGGGCAGTGGCCAGGACCTCGGCGTACTCGGTTCCGTCATCGGACATCTTGGTCAGGATGAAGTTGGTGGTCCCGTTGACGATGCCCATCACCCGCTGGATCCGCTCGCCGGTCAACGACTCACGCAACACCCGGACGAGAGGGACCGCGCCGGCCACCGCGGCCTCGTAGAGGAGGTCGACCCCGCGCCGGTGGGCAACCGCCCGCAGGTCGATGCCCTCGGGCGACGCCAACAGCTCCTTGTTGGCGGTGACGACGGGTTTTCCGGACTCCAGTGCCGCCCGGATCAAGCTGCCGGCCGGCGCCAATCCGCCGATCAATTCGATGACGATGTCGATCGAGGGGTCGACCACCAACGACGCGGCATCGTCAGTGAGTAGGTCCTTGGGCACGTGATCCGGCCGAGTCCGGGACAGATCAGCCACCGCCACCCCGCCAATTTCGATCCGGGCCCCGCTCTGGACGGCCAGATCGTCGGTCCGGGAAAGCAGCTGAGCCACCAGGGAGGCACCCACCGTGCCGCAGCCGAGAATGGCGACACGCACCACGGGCGCGGAGGAGCGGGCCGGGGTCATCGGATCACGCTACCGCCTGGCCCGGGAACCAAGGGAAGATCAGACGTCGAGCCGGATCAGGTCGTCGAACGACTCGCGGCGGACGACGGTGCGGGCTACCCCCCCGGACACGAAGACCACCGCCGGCCTCGGGACCTTGTTGTAGTTCGATGCCATGGAATAGCCGTAGGCACCGGTGACCGGGGTGGCCACGATGTCGCCAACTCTCAGATCGGCGGGAACGAAACCCTCGGAGACCACCACATCGCCGGTCTCGCAGTGTTTGCCCACCAGGCGGATCGGCGTCGGCCGCTCGGCCTCAACCTCCCGGGGCAGAAAGACCTCGTAGCCGCTCCCGTAGAGCACCGGGCGAGGATTGTCGCTCATCCCCCCGTCGACCGAAACGTAGGTTCGGTACCCGGGGACATCCTTCACGGTGCCGACCCGGTAGAGGGTGGTCCCGGCCGACGCCACGATGGAGCGCCCGGGCTCGGCCGAAACCTGCACCGATGCCGGGATCCCCGCACTCCGACATGCCGCCTTCACCCGTGCCGCCCACTGGGCCATGGGCGGGGCCTCCTCGCCGTTGACGTAGGCGACGCCCAGGCCCCCGCCGACCACCAACTCCGGGAGGTCGAGGGTGGCAAAGAACTCCGCCAATATCTCGATGGCCCGGACGAACGGGTCGAGGGCGAACACCTGGCTCCCGAGATGGGCGTGGATACCGGCGAAGTCGACCACGCCCGCGTCATGCAGGGACGTCAGCCGCTCCACGGCTCGGCCGGCGGCTCCGGAGGCCAGGCCGAATCCGAACTTGGAGTCATCCTGTCCGGTCTGGACGTACCGGTGGGTGTGAACCTCGACTCCCGGGGTGATGCGGGCGAGCACCTTGGGCGGGACGGTGAGCGACCTCGCCGCCACCAACTTCTCGATCCGGTCGATCTCATCGAAGGAGTCGACCACGATGCGACCGATCCCGACCGCCATGGCACTGGCCAGTTCCTCTTCCGACTTGTTGTTGCCGTGGAACACCAGACGGTCGGCCGGGACTCCGGCGGTGAGGGCCACGTGGAGCTCGCCGCCGGTGGAGACGTCGAGGTGCATGCCCTCTTCGTAGGCCAACCGGGCCATGGCCACGCACAGAAACGCCTTAGTGGCGTATGAGACTCCGTCGCCCCACGCCGCCACCGCTTCCCGACACTGGAGACGAAGGTGGTCCTCGTCGTAGACGAACAACGGGGTTCCGTGGTCTTCGGCCAGCTCCACCAGATCGACACCACCGATGCTCAGCCGGCCGTCGCCGTCGATGGTGGCGGTACTGGACAGGAGGCTGCGGGAGACGGGGTCGGTGGGGCCCATTGCTACATCACCTCCGGCGCGGACACGCCGAGCAGGCCCAGACCGATGGCCAAACCGATGCGGGTGCCTTCCACCAGCCACAGGCGGGCCTGGGTGAGAGCCGGGTCCACGTCCTCAGCCAAAATCGGGCAGTCGTGGTAGAAGCCGTGGAAATCCCCGGCCAGACGACGGACCCAGGTGGTCACCTTGGTCGGCGCCCGATCAACGGCGGCCAGGGCCACCACCTCGGGAAGCTCCTCCAGAGCCCGGATGACCTCGAGCTCCCGCTCATGGACGAGGAGCGAGAGATCGGCGTCCTCGAGGGGCACCCGGACCACCCCTCGCTCGATGGCCTTCCGGGCTACCCCTCCGATCCGGGCGTTGGCCATCTGCACGTAGAAGACGGGGTTCTCTACCGACTGCTCGCGTACGGTGGCCAGGTCGAACGTGGTGGCCTGATCGAGGGTGGTCATGAGGCTCAAGATCCGGGTGGCGTCCGCGCCGATATCGGCCACCAGCGAATCCAGTGAGATGGCCGTCCCGGCTCGCTTGCCCATCTTCACTTTCTCGTCCCCGTCCACCAACGAGACCATCTGCCCGAGTTTCACCTCCAGGCGTCCCCGGGGGACCCCGAGGGCTTCGACCCCGGCCATGAGGCCGGCCACCTGGCCGTGGTGATCCGCACCGAAGATGTCGATGACCCGGTCGAAGCCTCGGATGAGGAACTTGTCGCGGTGATAGGCGATGTCGCCGGCCAGGTAGGTGGCATCGCCGTCTGACTTCCGCAGCACGCGGTCCCGGGTGTCGCCCAATTCCGTTGTCCGGAACCAGGTGGCCCCGTCCTGTTCGAAGACCAGGCCCTTCTCGGCCAGCAGGGCGATGGTCTCGTCCACCGCGCCGCTCTCTTCGATGGAAGCCTGGCTGTACCACTCGTCGAACTCGATGTGCACCGAGGCCAGGGTGGCCCTGATCATCTCGATGATCCGGTCGGCGGCCCATCGCCCGGCGGTGACGACGTCATCGGGTCCGTCGTAGGCGGCGGCCAACTCGGTGATGTATTCGCCTTGATACCCGTCTTCGGGGACCGGCGTGCCGTGGTGGCGGGCCAACAGGCTCTGGCCCAGCGTGCGGATCTGCCCCCCGGTGTCGTTCACGTAGTACTCGCGGCTCACCTGATGGCCGGCGCGGGACAGCACCCGGGCCAGCGAATCGCCGTAGCTCCCCCACCACCCGTTGCCCACGTGGATGGGCCCGGTGGGATTGGCGGAAAGGAACTCGACCAGGACCCGTTCGCCGTGTCCGACATCGGGACGGGCATACCCGTCCTCGCCCTCCCGCACCACTTCGACGAGGGCATCGTGGAGCCACTCGGTGTCCAGGCGGAAGTTGATGAAGCCGGGACCCGCGACCTCGACGGAGACGGTATGGGGCGGGAGATGGACCGTGAGCTCCTTGACCAGGGACTCGGCCAATTGGCGAGGATTGGTCCCGGCACGCTTGGCCGTCACCATGGCGATATTTGTCGACCAATCCCCGTGCTCCCGACGGGCCGGCCGCTCGAGAAAGACGTCCCGAGGATCGACGGCCACCTCCAAACCGTCGGTGACGGCGACCGCCGCGAGGGCGCGACTGACGGACTCGGCGAGCTGATCACGGATGGGCATGCTGTAAGGGAGAATACGTCGTTGGGCGAGTCGGTCGGTTGACGACGGGGTATGGACGGCGGCAGCCGACTACAGTTATTGGTTCGGTGGTGCGGTTCCACGGTCATCCGGCCAGGTTGCAGCCCCGCCGGTTGCCCTCGTAGCTCAGCGGATAGAGCATTGGCCTCCGAAGCCATGTGCGCAGGTTCAATTCCTGCCGAGGGCGCC
>DASZIT010000129.1:0-7032 GCA_035948855.1 Acidimicrobiales bacterium
AATGGCGTCAGCCAGTTGCTCAGCCCCCCACCCGTCGGCCCCGACGATGACCAGGGCGACGTCCGGATGGGCGCGGCTCACCGAGCCGAACGCCTCCACCAGGGTCGGGTAGTCCTTCCGGGGCTCCACGGTTCCGATGGCCAGCACGTACCGGGTCGTTCCGTCGGGCAGTGCGACGGGCGGGGTGTCGTCGGTCTTACCCCGGCCAGGATCCGCTCCCAACGACGGCACCCCGGGAAATACGGCCCGAACCCGCTCGGGCTCGACTCCGAAGGTCTCTCTGACCTCGGCGGCCACGAACTCGGAGTCCGTGTGCACCCACGCCCCGCGATCGACCGCCCTCCGGATCAACGCCGGGTACCCGAGGGTCGACCGGTCGCAGAGCTCGGGGAACTGGACGATGGTGAGATCGTGCACGCTCATGACCCGTGCCGCCCGCCTGGTCGGCGGCACGACGAAGTTGGTCCCGTGGACAACGTGCTGGGGCCCGATGAACCATTCGATCGGAGGAAGCGAGGAACGATTCCAAGCGGCCTGCAACGGGCGGTCGGGCATGGCCCGCTGGCGGGTCGACACCCCGGCGGGGACCCTCGCCACGATTCCCCGGCGACGACGCCAGCTGATGGCGAACGCCGAGACATCGAGGTCGGCCCGGGACGCCAGTCCACTCAGCGCCCCGGCGCAGAAGGCGGCCACCCCGGTGGTGGGCCCGAGCAATGGCGTGGCATCGAGGGCCACCGCGATTCGATCCGGGGCAACGATCGCTGAACGCTCGGGCGGCACCCGGGGAGCCTTGCACATCGACCCCGGTCGGCCGATACCCGCGTGATGGCCAGGTAGCCTCACCATCCATGCGCGGTCCCGCCTCCCTCCGGTTGCCTCAGCACCATGGCGGCCACCGATGATCGCGGCGTTGGCCGGCGGGGTGGGCGCCGCCCGGATGCTCGGCGGCCTGGTCGCGGTCATGCCTCCCGAAGAGATCACCGCCATCGTCAACACCGGGGACGACACCGTCCTCCACGGCCTCCACATCTCGCCCGACCTGGACACGGTGATGTACACGCTGGCCGGGGCCATCAACGCAGAAACCGGTTGGGGACTGGCCGGTGAGTCTTGGCAGGTGATGAAGTCGCTGGAACAGCTCGGCGGGGTTACCTGGTTCAAGTTGGGTGACAAGGACATCGCCACCCACTGCTATCGGACCCAACGTCTCCGCGAAGGGGCCACCCTCGGGCAGGTCACCTCCGAATTGGCCCACACCTGGGGAGTCGGGATTCGCATGGTGCCGGTGACCGACGACTACCTCCGGACCCGGCTCCAGCTGGTCGACGGGCCGGAAGTCGCGTTTCAGGAGTACTTCGTCCACCTCCATCACGATGTGGCGGTCTCGAGCGTTCGTTTCGACGGAGCAACCGAAGCTCGGCCCGGTCCTGGTGTGCTCGACGCCATCTCCGGTTCCGACATCATCGTGGTGTGTCCGTCCAACCCGGTGGTCTCCATCGGCCCCCTGCTGGCGGTTCCCGGCATCCTCGACGCCCTCGTCGACCGGCGCAACGACATCGTCGTCGTGTCCCCCATCGTGGCCGGGGCGGCATTGAAAGGCCCGGCCGACCGGCTCCTGGCCGAGCTCGGGTTCGAGCCGTCGGTGGTCGGCGTGGCCAGGTGGTACGCACCGTGGGTCGGGACCCTGGTCATCGATGAAGCTGACGCCGGCCTGCAATCCGCCGTAGAGGCGGAAGGGCTCCGGTGCATCGTGACCGACACGGTGATGTCCACCAGCGAACGGTCAGCCGAACTGGCCCGGAAGGTGCTCGATGCCACTCCATGACCCGGACCACGGCGGGAGGGCCCTCGGCCCCGGGGCCCTGGCCATCTACCCGGTCACCGGACTGGCCGAGGTCAAGCCGGGAGACGATCTCGCCGGCCTCCTGATGGCCGCCCTGACCCACGTGGCCACTGGCGATCATCCCACTCCACCCCGCTTGACCGAAGGGGACGTTCTGGTCGTGACCCAGAAGGTGGTGTCGAAAGCTGAGGGACGCCTGGTCGATATCGACGCCCATGATCCTGGCGCCAAGCAACGATTGGTCGAACAGGAGTCGGTACGGGTGCTTCGGCGTCGAGGAGACCTGCTGATCACCGAGACCAGTCACGGGTTCATCTGCGCCAATGCCGGTGTCGACCTGTCGAACGTCGACGAGGGGACCGCCGCGCTGCTGCCCGTCGACCCCGATCTATCGGCCCGACGGATCCGGGAGGGCCTCGAGCACCGGCACGGGGTGTCGGTGGGAGTGATCATCTCGGACACCTTCGGCCGTCCCTGGCGGAAGGGAGTGGCCGACGTGGCCATCGGCATCGCCGGCATCGCCGGGGTGGTGGACCTTCGCGGCACTGCCGACGCCAATGGTCGGGTCCTGGATGCCACCGAAGTATGCGTTGCCGACGAGTTGGCCTCTGCCGCCGAACTGGTGATGGGCAAGGATCGCGGCATTCCCGCCGCGGTCATCCGGGGTGTCGATCCCCGATGGTTGCGATTCGCGTCGGTGGCCGAAGAGATCATCCGTCCGCCGGACGAAGACCTCTTCCGCTGATCAATCAGCCAACCCCGACCAGGTCCACCACGAAGACCAGCGTCTCGTTGGGTCCGATGGCGCCCCCGGCCCCTCGTTCCCCGTAGCCCAGCTGGGGCGGGATGGTGAGGCGCCGGCGTCCACCCACCTTCATCCCGGCGACGCCCTGATCCCAACCCGTGATCACGTGGCCGGCGCCCAAGGGGAACGAGAAGTGCTGGCCTCGGTTCCACGAGGAGTCGAACTCGCCTCCGGTCGACCAGGACACGCCGACATAGTGGACCTTGACCGGTGAGCCGGCCACCGCTTCGGGGCCATCGCCGACCTCGATGTCCTCCACCAGCAATTTGGCAGGGGGTGGGCCGTCGGGGATGGTCACGGTGGGTTTGGTGTCAGAGGCCATGGCTATGACTGTAGAGGTCGAGCCCGTTGGGAGCACGAAACGCAGGGAGATACGAGCTCGAGCCGGGGTGCGGCTCCGCCGACGCAAATGTGGGCTGCACGGTTGGGGGAAGATGGTCCCATGGAAGGTCAACTCCAGCACGTCTCCATCCACGGTCACGACATGGCGTACCAACTGGAGGGCAGTGGGCCCCCGCTTCTACTGCTCCACGGCATCGCCGGCAGCTCCCGCACCTGGCGAGACGTGATTCCCCGGCTCACGGACCGCTTCACGGTGATCGCACCGGACCTCATGGGCCACGGCCAGTCCGAGAAGCCAATCGGGGACTACTCGCTGGGTGCGTTCGCCAGCGGGATCCGCGACCTGCTCGAAGTCCTCAGCATCGATCGAACAACCGTGGTGGGCCAGTCATTTGGCGGCGGGGTCGCCATGCAGCTCGCCTACCAGCACCCCGAGCGATGTGAACGTCTGGTCCTGGTCGACAGCGGAGGCCTCGGAAGAGAAGTGAGCTGGATGCTTCGGTTCATGACGTTGCCAGGGAGCGAGTACGTGATGCCGGTGATCTTTCCCGGGTTCGTCCGCAACTGGGGGGACAGTCTGTTTCGGAAGATCAACGACAACGGAATTCACTTGGGTCGTTTCGGCGAGATGTGGAGTGCCTATGCGTCGCTGGCCGAGTCGGAGAACCGGAAGGCGTTCGCGCGCACCATCCGGTCCGTCATCGACCCCGGGGGTCAGACAGTGAGCGCGATGGATCGGCTCTATTTGGCAACTCCGATGCCGACCTTGATCATCTGGGGAGACCGGGATGACATCATCCCGGTGAGTCACGCCCACGCCGCCCACCAGGCCATACCCGGGAGCCAACTGGTGATCATCGAGGGGGTGGGGCACTTCCCCCAGATCGAAGCGCCCGAGCAGTTCGTTGCTGCGCTCCTCGATTTCGTCGAATCAACGGATCCCGCTCATCTCGGTGCTGACGATCGTCAGCGGATGCTGCGAGAACGAGCTCGGGTACCCGAGTCATAGCCCGCACGGTCACGTACTGTTTGGGGGTGGACAACGCCGAGCAGGTTGGCTGTCTGGAGCGGGCCTACCGTCTCTTCAACGATCGGAAGATCGACGGCCTGCTCGCCATGATGACCGACGACGTCCGGTGGCCCGACGTGGCTCATGGAATCGTGCTCGAAGGCAAGGCGACGATCCGGCGGTACTGGGAGGCCCAGTTTGCCGTTGCCGCTCCGCATGTCGTCCCAACCGGGTTCTTGGAGGTCGACGACGACCTGGTTGCGGTCATCGACCAGCGCATTTTCGACCTGGCTGGCAATCCGCTCATCGAGCCGGCGGTCGTCTACCACCGGTACCAATTCGATGGCGGTCTGATCAGTCGCATGACCGTCTTCGAGAGACGCGAGGATGCGGTGATGTTGTGACTATTGGCCGTCTTGATTGCCCTGGGGTGCCTGGTGGCGCCGGGCGGGACGACCGCACTGGGCAGCACCTCGATTACCTCAGCGTGTCTATACGCAATACGATCTCCTCCGCTGGGACCGGGTGCCTAGCATGGCGAGGGGAGGGACCTCGATGGCCAACCAGGATCGGCCGCCACCGGTCGTCAGTCTCACCTTCGACAACGGACCGTGGCCCGGGGTGACGGACGCCGTCCTCGACGAGCTGGCGCGGCGAGTCCTGCCCGCCACCTTCTTCGTGGTCGGGGACCGTCTGGTCGGCGAGGGACTGGACTTGGCCCGGCGGGCCGTGGCCGAGGGCCATCGCCTCGGCAACCACACCTACACCCACACCCTTCTGCTGGGTGCAGCCGACGACGCGGCCGCCGCCGTGGCCGCCGAGATCGAGCCAGCCGCGGCGCGGCTGGCCAGCCTCGACGGCGAGGAAAAGCTCTTCCGCCCCTACGCGGCCGGAGGAGTGCTGGACCACCGGGTGCTCAACTCCGCCGCCGTCTCTTACCTCGTTGCCCACGAATACACCTGCGTCCTCTGGAACAGCCTGCCCCGCGACTGGGAGGATCCCGACGGGTGGGCAGAGCGAGCCTTGGCCGACGTCGCCGGCCTGCCATGGACGGTGGTCGTCCTCCACGACGTCGACACCGGAGCCATGAAGCAGCTCCCCCGCTTCCTGGATGCCCTAGCCGAGATGGAGGCGGAGGTCCGGCCGGACTTCCCGGAGTCGTGCCTCCCCATCCGGAGAGGCCGCGTCGAGCAAGATTTGTCATCGTTGTTGCCAACGAGCTGATCAGGGTGAGCGCATACATGTCCACGACCCCGCCCATGCGCCTCCACCACAACGCCTTCATCACCGACGATCAAGAGGCCACCCGGAAGTTCTACGAAGACGTCATCGGCATGCCCCTCGTGGCCACCTGGGCGGAGAAGGATGTCCTCTTCGGGGCGGAGCGGAGCTACTGCCACACCTTCTTCGCCCTGGCCGATGGGAGCGCTCTGGCCTTCTTCCAGTTCGCCGACCCCGCCGACCGGGACCTGTTCAAGACCGCCTTTGAGCCCAGCCCCTTCCGTCATATCGCCCTGGCCGTGGATCAGGATGCTCAGGACCAGATCAGAGAGCGCATCTCGGAGGCCGGCATCACCGCGCCCGACACCTTCGTGCTCGAGCACGGCTACTGCGTCTCTCTCTACGTCACCGACCCGAACGGGCTGCTCCTCGAGTTCACCGTGGACCACCCCGACGCCGAGAGGATCAACGAGGTGCGAAAGGCCAGCGCCCGGGAGGACCTGGCCCGCTGGCTGGCGGGCGACCACACCAGCAACAACATCTACCGGTAGGCCGCTGGGGGTCAGGTGATAGCTACGGTTGACCTCGATGGTGTGGAGGGGTCACCCAGGATCGTCGAGCTGGCGGAGCAGATCGCCTGAGGGAAAGACAAGTCAGATTTTCGAGCGCTTTCCGATGCAGCCGGCTTCGGGGTCAGCGACCGCGGCGGCCACCGGCCCCGGCAACCTGCTTGCCGGCCCCATTCTGTCCACCATGGCCATGGGAGTGAGATCCACCATTGGATTTGCCTGCACCGTTCTTGCCGTTGCCGGCATAGCCACGCGCCCCCGATGGCTTAGAGCCAGGCTTGCCCGACTTGCTCCAGCTGCCGGTGGCCCCGAGCTTCTTCTTGTGGCCGCCTCCGCTCCCGTTTCCGTTGGACGATCCAGAATCTGACCCGTAGGCCCGCGGCCCCTTTGCCGGACCGCGGCTGGAGGCCGGACGCTGCTTCCACGGCTTCCCGGTGCGGGTCGAGCTGTTCGACCGGGCCGGCCGGTCGGAACCGTACTGGCCGGAGCCGTTGGCCGAACCGTTGGCCGAAACCGGCGCCTTGTAGGCACGACGGGCCGGGGGTTCGCCGATCACCTCGGAGATCTTGGCCATGTCCGGGTGGTCGATTCCCGTCCGGATGCCTAGGTCCCGTTGGATCCGCTTCACCGCGCCGGTCTTGTCCGGGGTCACGAAACTGATGACCACCCCGGTGGCTCCCGCCCGGGCCGTTCGTCCCGAACGGTGCACGTAATCCTTAGCGTCGGTCGGCGGATCGAAGTGGACGACTGCGTTCACCCCGTCGACATGGATGCCGCGAGCGGCCACGTCGGTGGCGATCAATGCATCCACCGACCCCCGGATGAACGACTCGAGTGCCCGCTCCCGCTGCTTCTGGCTCCGGTCCCCGTGAATGGCCGCCGCCCGAACCCCGCGTTGCTCGAGCTGGCGAGCGATCCGGTCGGTGCTGTGCTTGGTCCGGCAGAACACGATGGTCGGGCCCGAGGCGGCGGCGATCGAGGCCGTCGTCTCCACCCGGTCGCCGGACGACACCTTCCAGAACAGATGGACAGCCTCGCTGGCATCTTCCTCGGCTTCGAGTTCGTGCCGGACCGGATCCTTCTGATACCGCTTCACCAGCACGTCGATGTCGCCGTCCAAGGTGGCCGAGAAGAGCAGCGTCTGACGGGAGCTCGGGGTCTGATCGAGCAGCCGGCGAACATCGGGGAGAAATCCCATGTCGGCCATGCGGTCGGCTTCGTCGATGACCACGATCTCGAC
>DASZIT010000130.1:0-16171 GCA_035948855.1 Acidimicrobiales bacterium
CGACAGCTCATCGACCTCGGTGAACACCGCCTGGGCCACCTGCTGGATCACCAGCTGGGCGATCCGGTCCCCGCGGTGGACCTCGTAGTCGGCGTCGGGGTCGGTGTTGATCAGCAACACCGCGATCTCGTCCCGGTAGCCCGAATCGATCAGCCCCGGCGTGTTCAGACAGGTCACCCCGTGCCGCAACGCCAGTCCGCTCCGGGGCTGGACGAAGCCGGCATAGCCGGGAGGCAGGGCGATGGCGATCCCGGTCGGCACCGTCGCCCGTCCCCCGCCGGCGGCCAGGGTCACCCCCGACCGGGCCACCAAGTCGGCACCGGCGTCCCCGTCCCGGGCATAGGTCAACAACGGCAGCTCGGCATCCAGGCGGAGGATGGGCACCTGGATGGCCCCGGCGGCCAGCTGGCTCACCCCGCCGGGTCCGTCGCCTGCCGTGCTCACCGTCAACTCCACCACTTCCCTCGGTCCGGGCATCTCGTGTCGACCCCTGCCCCTGGTCCCCCGATCGGTTCCCACGACGATACCGTCCCCGGTCGGGTCGATTTTCGCTGACCGTCCGTCAGATTGGGCCGACCGCCGGCTACCCGGGTAGCGTCACCGGGCGTGCTCGTCTGGATGGACCTCGAAATGACCGGCCTCGACCTCGAGCGCCACGTCATCGTCGAGATCGCCACCCTGGTGACCGACGATGAGCTCCAGCTGGTGGCCGAAGGCCCCGACCTGGTCATTGCCACCCCGGCCGAGGCGCTCGAGCGCATGGACGCCTTCGTCCGGGAGATGCACACCAAGAGCGGGCTCCTGGCCGAGATGGCCGCCTCCACCACCACCCTGGAGGAGGCCGGCGCCACCACCCTCGACTTCATCAAGACCCATGTGCCCAAGCCCCGGACGGTGCCGCTCGCCGGCAACTCGATCGGGACCGACCGGCGGTTCCTGTCGGCGTTCCTGCCGGAGATCGAGAATTACCTGCACTACCGGTCGGTGGACGTGTCCACCGTCAAGGAGCTGGTCACCAGGTGGTATCCGGATGTCCTGGCGGCCTCCCCCACCAAAGCCGGGGGCCACCGGGCCATGGACGACATTCGTGAAAGCGTGGCCGAGTTGGCCTATTACCGTAGGACTGTCTTCCGGGGGGACTCGGGGGGAGGAACACCGCCAGGAGCCGGGGGGGCCGAGGGCCCAACCGCTTCGGACGGTCAACCGAGAGAGGACCAGTCATGACCGATACCGCCGAGGACACCGGCACCGCCGCCGAGGCCGGCCCTGCGCCGACCCTGGCTGAGGCCACCGCCACCCTCACCGCGCCGGGCCAGATGTTCGAGATCGAGGAGCTGACCATCCGGGGGGTCCCGACCCGAACCTGGAAGAGCGCGCCGGCCACCCTCCGGACGGTGCTGGAGCTGTCGGCCCTCCACGGGGACAAGGACTTCCTGGTCTACGAGGACGAGCGGGTGACCTTCGCCGAACACTTCGGTATCGTCGCCTCGCTGGGGCACGCCCTGGCCGAGCGGTTCGGCATCACCAAGGGAGACCGGGTGGCCATCGCCATGCGGAACCTGCCCGAGTGGGTCGAGGCGTTCTGGGCCGCCATCTCGGTGGGCGCGGTGGTGGTCCCGATCAACGCCTGGTGGACGGGTCCGGAGTTGGCCTACGGGCTGCTCGACTCGGGCACCTCGGTGGCCTTCGTGGACGAGGAGCGCGAGGCCCGGATCCGCCCCCACCTCGGCGAGCTGCCCAGCCTGCGGGCGGTGATCGTCACCAGCGAGGAGCACCTGGAGACCGGCGGGCGTCGGGCGGCGGTCGGGTCGGTGGTGGAGCGCCCCGGTCTCGAGCCGGTGCCGGTGGTCCCGTTCGCCGACGCGGTGGGCACTCCGGCGGAGGGGGTCGCCCTTCCTCCGGCCGACATCGACCCCGACGACGACGCCACCATCTTCTACACGTCCGGCACCACCGGGCGCCCCAAGGGCGCGGTCGGGACCCACCGCAACAGCGCCTCCAACCTCATGAACCTGTTCTTCGTGGCCTCGGTGGGCTCCCTGCGGCGCAGTGGCGGGGTGGACACCGCCAGCGGGACCCAGAACGCCAACCTGCTGTCGGTGCCGCTCTTCCACGCCACCGGGTGCCACGCCATCCTGGTGACCAACATCGCCGCCGGCGGGAAGCTGGTGATGATGCACCACTTCGTCCCGGAGCGGGCGCTCGAGCTCATCGAGCGGGAGCGGGTCACCATCTTCGGCGGCGTGCCGACCATGGTCATGCAGGTGATCGACTCGCCGGATTTCGCCAAACGGGACGTCTCCTCGGTGAAATCGATCTCCTACGGGGGCGCACCCTGCCCGCCGGATCTGGTCCGCCGGATCACCGAGCACTTCCCGGCCGGCTCCCCGGGCAACGGCTACGGCCTCACCGAGACCTCGGCCATGTCCACCATGAACAACGGGGCCGACTACGTCCGCAAGCCGACCAGTGTCGGGCCGCCGGCACCGGTGTGCGACGTGGCCGTGGTCCCGGAGGACTACGCCGGCGAGGAGCCTCCGGCCGGGCAGTCGGTGGACCCCGAGCGCACCGGCGAGCTGTGGATCCGCGGGCCCAACGTCGTCCGCGGCTACTGGAACCGGCCGGAGGAGACCGCGGCGTCCTTCAGCCGGGGATGGCTGCACACCGGCGACGTGGCCCGCATCGACGAGGAAGGGTTCGTCCACATCGTCGACCGGGCCAAGGACATGATCATCCGGGGCGGCGAGAACGTCTACTGCGTGGAGGTGGAGGCGGCCCTGTTCGAGCACCCGGCGGTGGCCGACTGCGCGGTCATCGGGGTCCCCCACCCCGTCCTGGGCGAGGAGGTCGGCGCGGTGGTCGTGCTGCGTCCGGGCACCGACGTGGAGGGCGACGAGCTGGCCCGGTTCGTGAAGGAACGGCTGGCCGGCTTCAGCGTGCCCTCCCGGTTCTGGTTCCGCTCGGAGCCGCTGCCCCGCAACCCAGCGGGCAAGGCGCTGAAGCGGGAGCTCCGGATCGAGCTGCTCGGTCCCACCTGAGCCAAGCCGAGGTCGGCGGCGCGTTTTCGTGTAGGAGCCGGCGGAACCGGCGCGGAACTGGCTACTGTCGGGCCGTGGACGGGCTTACGGCTCTGCGCCTCTACGGCCAACCCAGCCACGCGGAGGCGCTGGGCTGGGACTGGGTCGATGCCCAGCTGCGGGAGGCCGGCACCTACTGGGTGACGGCCCGGACGCCCGGGCACCCGCATCCGCGACCAGTGTGGGGGGTGTGGCTGGGCAACCACCTCTACCTGAGCATCGGGACCCCGGTCACCGTCGAGGCGCTGGCCGCCGACCCCGCCGTGACCGTGCACCTGGACAGCGGTACCGAGGTGGTGATCGTCGAAGGCCGGGCCTACGGTCCGTCCCGGGATGCCGAAGTGGTGGCGGAGTACGACCGGAAGTACGACTGGTCCTACGACGCCGACACCTACGGCCGTCTGACCGTGGTGGTGCCGGAGACGGTGCTCGCGTGGCGGGCGGCGGGATGGGCGGGCCGGGAGAGCTTCCAGCAGACCGGGAAGTGGCAACTCGGCTAGGTGCAGAAACCCGCCATACGCCGCCATCTACCGTTGAGCTGCATGGCGGCACCGCAGCTGACTCCCGGCTCGATGCGGGTGGCCCGGTGGGCGGATGACCGAATACCTTGTCGCCGGTCTGGCGCTGCGGCGCTCGCCAACGTCCCGGGGGCCATCCCCTGGGTACGGATCTAACGTCAGAGAGATGGATGAGGCCACCATGCGCCGACGGGTCCAAGCGGCCCGCGTCGGGCATCTGACCACCGTCCGCTCTGACGGCCGTCCTCACGTGGTGCCGTGCTGTTTCAGCCTGAGCGGTCAGGCCGAGGTCCTCTACTCGGCGGTCGATGCCAAACCGAAGTCAACTCCCGCGTTGCGACGCCTGGACAACCTACGGGGCAACCCCTCGGCTTCCCTACTGGTCGATCACTACGGTGAGGACTGGTCGGCGTTGTGGTGGGTTCGGATCGACGGGATCGCCCGGATCATCGGGTCCGGCTCCGAGTTCGACCGGGCTCTCGCCGAGCTCACGGCAAAGTACGAGCAATACGCCCGCCAGCCGCCGCCCGGTCCGGTCATCGCCATCGACATCGGCGGGTGGAGGGCCTGGACCCCATGACCACCTCTCGACGGCTCGACCACCGATGAGTTCGGTCGGCCGGAAGCGTCTCTACCGGCATGGATGACCCCACCGGTGCATTTGCCGATATCAACGGGCTGCGGCTGTACTACGAGATCCATGGAAGCGGGCGGCCACTCGTGTTGCTCCACGGCGGGCTGCTCACGATCGACTTCATGTTCGCCCCGATGCTTCCCACCCTGGCGGCTCGCGGCCAGGTGATCGCCATCGAGCTCCAAGGCCACGGACGCACGGCTGACGCCGGACGAGCAATGTCGTTCGACCTGCTGGCCGACGACGTCGCCGCCCTCCTCGCCCACCTCGGGATCGAGCAGGCGGACGTCTTCGGTTTCAGCCTCGGCGGGTTGGTCGGGTGGTCACTGGTTATGCGCCACCCGGAGGTGGTCGGCCGCTTCGTCGTGGCGTCGGCGGACTACCGGAGCCGCGACGCCGACCCTGACGAGGTCCCCGGGCCGATGCCAACCGATGCCGACTTTCAGGCCATGCGCGCTGCCTACGAGGCCGTGGCTCCCGATCCCTCGCATTTCGACGCCCTCGGGCAGCAGGTGGGGACGATGGTCAACAACGACTATGTCGGCTGGACGGCCGACGATCTCCGGGCGATGGAGACTCCGACGTTGGTCCTCGTCGGCGACCGAGACTTCATCCGGGTGACGGATGCCGCCGAGGCGGCCGACCTGCTGCCATACGGCCAGCTCGCCGTCCTCCCGGGCACAACCCACATGGACATGACCCGGAGCCCGGAACGGCTCCTGGCCATGGTCGTCCCGTTCCTGGACGGCTGAGGGTCATCGATCGCCGATCACTCGCGCTCAGCACCGGCACCAGGACTCTGTCGCAGCGCCAGGAAGTCGCCGCAAACGAACACGAAGGCCAACACCGCGGCGGCGACCGAGTCCCGCTTTCCGATCGACCGGAAACTCGCCAGGCTGACGACGGTATCGATCGAGTCGCTGGTCATGGCCATGGAGGTCCAGCCGCGGACGCCGCCACTCCCCTCGACCGATCGTGCCGCGGTGACGGTGCCGAGACCCAGGACCAGGTCACGGATGCCGATGGTGCGCATCAGCAGCACCGAGGCGCCGGTCGGCTCCTCCCGCCCGGAGAATCGCATCGGTACCTTGGGGGCAACGATGAGCGCCGCCCCCACCGCGGTTCGCAGCCACCCCATGGTTTCCTGGCTGATCTCCGGCATGGCCGCAGCGTAGCCAGGCCGGTTGGCCGGCGCCGAAGCCCGCGGAAGCGCGTCCCACTACCTCGCCGACGGCCAGGAGCACGGCCTTGGCCTGCGCTGACGAAGCGAGAGGGCAGTTCGGCAGGGAATAATGGGTCGATGAGCGACGAGACCCCGCCGGCGCGATGAGGGTCCTGCTCTTCATCATCGGACTCCTGGTGGTGCTGTCCACCGGGGCCAGCGTTCTGTTCACCATCGTGCTCCCGCGGGAACCGAAGGGGTTCGGCCGGGTCGGGTTGATGGTCAACCGATGGGTACGGTACGCCTTTGTCGGATTGTCCCGGCTGGCCGCGACCTACGAACGGAAGGATTCCCTGCTGGCCCCGATCGCCCCGGTCGCCCTGGTCGTCCAACTCGCCTTTTGGGGGGTGTGCCTCATCGTGGGCTACGGCCTGATGCTGGAGGGGACCACCCACAACCTCGGGTCGGCGCTGATCCAGGCCACCGGGGCGGTCTTGACCGTCGGGACCATCACTCTCCGCGGGACGGCCAACCAGGCGGTGGACATCGCGGCCGGGGCCAGCTGGGTGATCGTCGTCACCCTGCAGATCGCCTACCTCCCGTCTCTCTATCAGGCCTACAACCGGAGAGAGAGCCTGGTGGCCATGCTGGAAAGCCGGGCTGGCGTCCCGGCCTGGGGCCCCGAATTGCTCGCCCGTCATCAGCTGGTCGGCATCATCGACACCTTGCCTGACTTCTACGCCTCGTGGGAGGCGTGGTCGGCCGATCTGGCCGAGAGCCATGTCAACTATCCGGTGATGCTGCTCTTCCGATCGCCCGACCCCTGGTTCTCCTGGCTGGTGGGGCTGCTGGCCGTGCTCGACGGGGCCGCCATGCACCTGGCCCTCGACCCGAAATCGGCCTCCTCCCAGTCGCGCTTGTGCCTGCGGATGGGCTTCACCGCCCTCAACCGGATCGGCGCGGCCCTGGGCTATGAGATCGACCCCGATCCCAACCCGGAGGGACCCATCGACCTCACCTTCGAGGAGTTCGAGGCAGCCGTCAAGATGCTCGAGCACGTCGGGTTCCCGATGGACCGGACGGCGGAGACAGCCTGGCCCGATTTCCGGGGCTGGCGGGTCAACTACGAGACGGTCGCCTACCGTTTGTGCGAGCGCCTGACCGCGCCTCCGGCTCCCTGGTCGGGCAAACGCCGCTATCTCCGCTCGGGGGTGGTGGCACCTCGACGACCCCCTCAGCGGGCACCCACCGTCCTGAGCGATTTTCGGCCCGCGGTCGTCATCCCTCCCTCCGGCCGTCGGCGGAGCTTGGATCCGAGTTCGGAACCGGACTACTCCTGAACCGACTCCGGTGAACTAGGTGGGATCCGACAGCAGGGTGCGGGTGGCGTCGACATCCTGGTGCATCTGGGCCACCAGTTCCTCCGCCGAGTCGAAGGCCAGCTCCGGGCGCAGTCGCCCGACGAAGGACAGCCGGCCCTCCTCCCCGTAGAGGTCACCGGAGAAGTCGAGGAGGTAGGCCTCGACCAGCAGGTCCCCATCGGCCCCGTAGAAGGTGGGACGCCTCCCCACCGAGATGGCCGCCCGCCACCGGCTGGCGTCGGGCCGCTCGTACCAACCGGCGTAGATACCGGCCGCCGGGATGGCAATGGCGGTGGGGATGTCCAGGTTGGCGGTCGGGAACCCGAGCTCGGTGGCGCCCCGGTTGTCCCCGTGGACCACCGGGCCCCGCAGCTGGTGGGGCCGGCCCAGCAAGCCGGCGGCTTCCTCCACCCGGCCCTCGGCAATCAGCCCCCGAATGCGGGTGGAGGAGATCGGATGGCCGGCTTCGATCGATCCGTCCGGGGCGGCCTCCAGCGATACCCCCTCGACGGTGAAGCCGCCGGCGGCGCCCATCTCCCGAAGGAGCGCCACGTTCCCCTTCCGACCATGGCCAAAGTGGAAGTCCTCGCCCACCACCACCAGCCGGGCGTTAAGCCCCCGTTCGAGGATCTCGTGGACGAACTCCTCCGCCGACTCGTTGGCCCGCTCGGTGTCGAAGGGGACGACCACGGTGCGGTCGACCCCGGTGGCGGCCAGGAGCTCGAGCTTCTGATCGAGGTCGCACAGCAACAGCGGAGCCGACTCCGGGCGCACCACCGCGGCCGGATGTTGGTCGAAGGTCACCACCACCGAGGTCAACCCGTCGGCCACCGCCCGGGCATGCAATTCCCCGAGAAGCGCCCGGTGGCCGAGGTGGACGCCGTCGTAGGCTCCGATGGTCACCGCTGACCCCCCGGGGGGCGGCACATTCGAAGCTGGATCGGTGATGATCTCCATTAACGAATGAGATTAACTGGCGCCGGTCAGGACCACGGCCGGACGGATCCGATCGGTCTCGGTGGCCTCGTAGACGGCCAGAAGGTTGTGGCCGACATCGACGATCCCCCACGGTCCGTCCCCGGAGATGCCGAGGGATACCCGGTCGAGGGCGAGCCCGCGACTCACCAGTTTCTCCACGTCCACCGGCACCACCACCTGTTCGAGGTCTCGCATGCCCTGCGCCGGCGTGAGCACCACCGCCGGGGTGAGCTCATCGACCAACCGGGCGTCTTCGGCGGTGAACGACCCGATACGGGTACGTCTCAGGTTCCGGAGGTGGGCGCCACCACCCAGCGCGGCACCGAGATCGGCCGCCAACACCCGGACATAGGTGCCCGACGAGCACTCCACGTCGATCCGGAAGACCCCCGGGCTGGTGGTCGGGGCCACGTCGAATCGGTGAACGGTGAC
This sequence comes from Acidimicrobiales bacterium, assembly GCA_035948855.1. Classification (GTDB taxonomy): domain Bacteria; phylum Actinomycetota; class Acidimicrobiia; order Acidimicrobiales; family RAAP-2; genus DASZIT01. The sequence continues at coordinate 8,163 of DASZIT010000130.1, forward strand.
CGGTCGGGGGGCGCGTTCGACTTCGATGCCCTCCCGGGCCAGTGCGTGCAGCCGACGCCCGCCGACCTTGACCGCCGACACCATCGGCGGGATCTGCTCGATGTCCCCGGTCATCTCCGCCGCCGCCGCCCGAACCTCGGCCAACGTCACCCCGCTCATGTCCCAGGTGCCGGTCACCTCCCCACTGGCATCCAGCGTGGTGGTCGACGTCCCGAGGACGACTTCCCCCTCGTAGGTCTTGGGGAGGGCGGTGAGGAACCGCATCAGCCGGGTGGCCCGACCCAGCCCCACCAGGAGTACGCCGGTGGCGTCGGGATCGAGGGTGCCGGCGTGACCCACCCGGCGCTGGCCGAAGATGCGCCGGCAGCGTGCCACCACGTCGTGGGACGTCCAGGCCGTCTCCTTGTCCACCACCACCAGACCGGTGACCACCTCATTGGACGGGGAGGTCATCAGCGGGCGTCGGGGTGGGTGTCGGTATCGGGGCTGCCGTCGGGGTCGGGGCTCAGCTCCGGGTTGGATTCGGCGGCCCGGATCCGGCGCAGCACATCCTCGACCCGGCTGCCGGAGATGACCGCCGGGTCGACCTCGAAAGCCAGGAGCGGGGTGCGCTTCATCCGGAGCTGGCGACCCAGCGAGCGCTGCAGGTGCGGCCGCCGCTCAGCCAGGGCATCGGCGCCGTCGTCGGACAGGGAGCTCAGGAACACGGTGGCATGGCGGAGGTCAGGGGCAGTGTCCACCGAGGTGACGGTGACCAGTCGCAGTCGTTCATCGGCGTCGGCCAGGCGTTCGAGCTCCTCGGCCAGCACTTCGCGCAGCACCTGGTTGACGCGCAGCGACCGGGGATAGGGGGATGCTCCCCGGTTGTCATGACGGCGACCTGACATAGCTTCTTCCGTTCGAACCTTTGGTCCTGTGGTCCTGCTGCTGATGATGCGGCTGAACTACCTCTCAGGTACGAGGGATCTCCCGCTCGTCGTAGGTCTCGATGATGTCGCCCTCTTTGAGGTCCTGGTAGTCGGAGAGCCCGATACCGCACTCGAAGCCGGACTGGACCTCTCGGACGTCATCCTTGAACCGCCGGAGGGAGGTGATGGCGCCCTTCCAGATGACGACACCCTCCCGCAGGAACCGGACCTTGGAACCGCGGGTGATGACCCCTTCCCGGACGTAGCACCCGGCCACGGCACCGAGCTTGGGTACCCGGAACACCTGGCGTACCTCGGCCTCGCCGGTGACGATCTCCTCGAAGACCGGGGCCAGCAGGCCGAGCATGGCCGCCTCGATGTCCTCCAACAGCTTGTAGATGATCTCGTAGGTACGGATCTCCACCCGGGCCTTGGCCGCCATGTCCCGGGCCCGCCGGTCGGGACGCACGTTGAAGCCGATGATGGTGGCATTGGAGGCCTGGGCCAGCTGCACGTCGTACTCGGAGATGCCGCCCACCCCCCGATGGACGAAGCTGAGCTTCACGTCGTCGCGCTCGAGCTTGCGGAGGCTCTCGGTCACCGCTTCGAGCGACCCGCGCACGTCGGCCTTGAGGATCAGGTTGAGGGTGGCGGTCTCGCCCCGCTGGATCTGCTCGAAGAGGTCTTCGAGCTTGGCCCCGCCCAGCGCCGAACCGGCAGCCGGGACATGGCCGGCCACCCGGTAGCGATGGGCACGCGCCTCGCCGATGGTGCGGGCCTGGGCCTGCTCGGGGGCGACCCGGAAGTCGTCTCCCGGCTCCGGCGGCTCGGAGAAACCGAGAATCTGCACCGGGGTGGAGGGAGGTGCCTCCTTGATCTGGTCACCGTGCTCGTCGACCAGCGCCTTCACCTTGCCCCACGCGGCGCCGGCCACGATCGGGTCGCCGACCCGCAAGGTGCCCTGCTCGACGATGACCGAGGCCACCGGGCCCCGACCCACCTCGAGCTCGGCTTCGATGACCACACCCCGGGCCCGTCCCTCGGGACTGGCGACCAACTCCTCCACCTCGGCGACCAGCACGATCTGCTCGAGGAGATCGTCGATGCCCAGGTTCTGGAGAGCGGAAACCTCCACGGTGATGGTGTCGCCACCCCAGGCCTCCGGAACCAGCCCCTGCTCGGAGATCTGCTGGAGCACCCGGTTGGGATCAGCTTCCTCCCGATCGATCTTGTTGACGGCCACGATGATCGGCACGTCGGCCGCCTTGGCGTGGTCGATGGCCTCGATGGTCTGGGGCATGACCCCGTCATCGGCGGCCACCACCAACACCACGATGTCGGTGATCTCCGCGCCGCGGGCCCGCATGGCGGTGAACGCCTCGTGGCCCGGGGTGTCGATGAAGGTGATCGGGTTGTCGTTCCAGACCACCTGGTAGGCACCGATGTGCTGGGTGATGCCCCCGGCTTCGCCGGCCACCACGTTGGCATGCCGGATCCGGTCGAGGAGCAGTGTCTTGCCGTGGTCGACGTGGCCCATCACCGTGACCACCGGCGGACGGGGCCGCAGATCGGCCTCGTCGATCTCTTCGTCGTCGTCGTCGAGGAACTTGGCCAGCAGCTCGGCCTCGCGCTCCTCGCCCGGGTCGACCAGGCGCACCTCGGCGCCGAGCTCGGCCGCGAACAGGTCGATCATGTCATCGGTCAACGACTGGGTGGCGGTGACCATCTCCCCCTGCAGCAGCAGGAAGCGGATCACGTCACCGGCGGACCGGTTCAGCTTGGGACCCAGATCGCGAGCCGTCGAGCCGCGCTCCACGATGACCTCGGTGTCGGGGACCGGAGCCGTCGATGGGGTGTAGGCGGTGAGCTGGGTCGGCTCGAGCTCTTCGAGATTGCGACGGCGCCGACGAGGGCGACGTTGATTGGGACGGCCGCGGCCCATGCCGGGTCCACCGCGTCCACCCGGACCACCGGGTCCGCCACCCGGGCCACCGCCGGGCCCGCCGCCGGGACGACCGCTGAAACCGCCGCCACCTCCGGGTCCGGCACCCGGCCGACCGCTGAAACCGCCGCCGGCGGGACCGGATCCACCCGGGCGCGCGCTTCCCGGCCCGCTGGGCCGGGTTGCCCCACCGGGGCCGGGGCGTCCACTGAACCCACCGCCGGGGCGCGGGCTGCTAGCCGGCTGTCGCCGCCCTCCCGAACCGGGGGGTGGCGGAATCGGCTTGCCGGTGACCGAACGGGGTGGGCCGCCGGGCGGAGGCGGGATCGACCGGCCGGAGGCACTGGTCGGTGGGTGCGAAGGAGCTGACGGAGGTGCCGCCGGAGCCACGGAGGCGGCCGGCGCCAGGGGGGTCGTGGGGGCTGACGGGGCAGCCGGCTCGCTGGCCGCGGGTGCGGCGGCCGGCGCCTCCGCCGGGGTCGGAGCCGTCGTTTGGGTCGTCGGGGCGGCCACCGCCGGAGCTTTGGCGGCGGCCGCTGGGGCTTTGGCGGCAGCGGCGGCAGGCTTGACCGCGGGAACCTTGGCGGCAGGAGCCTTGGCCGCGGGGGCCGCCGGGCTTGGCGATGCTGCCGGGGCCACCGGGGCCACCGGGGCCACCGGGGCGATCGGCGTGACCGGGGCTACCGAGGCGGCCGGGGCCGCGGCCGGGCGACCGGCAGGCGTTTCCGCCGGCTTCTCGGGCCCGGGACGGCTGGTGACCAGCTTCGCCCCTGACCGCTTGATGGGGGTGGGAGCGGCCGGCCGCCCGTCTTCGGAGTCGGCTGCCGGCTCGGAGGCGGCGGCCGCGGCCTTGCCGTCCTGGTCAGCGTCTTTGTCGGTGCCGGTGGCCCGGGTGGTGGCCGCGGCCTTCTTGGCGGCGGCCTTCTTGGTCGCCGCCGCCTTCTTAACCGGGGGTGCCGGCTCTTCGGGCTGGACCTCCCGGCGGAGGCCCTCACGATCGGCCTTACGACGGGCGCGGTCCGCCTGCGCGTCCTCGATGGAGGACGAGTGGCTCTTCACTCCCATTCCAAGGGATAGGCACAGGTCAAGTGCCTCTTTGTTGGTCAATCCGAGCTCGTGTGCGAGCTCGTAGACCCTTATCTTCTTCGGCAACCTTTGTTACTGCCCTTCATTCACGTCGTATGCACATCTACGCACATACGCCCTCTATCCTCGCACATTGCGGTGCCTGGGCTTCCGAGCCCTACCCAGGCACCCGTCCGGGCCCTTGCAGAGCCTCCCGGACTGTTTCCATCTGTTTCGTAGTCACGGGCCCTCGAAGGGCCCGCTCGAACGCTTTTCGGCGTATGGCCTGGTCAACGCAGTCGGGAGCGTCCCGACAGAGCCACGCCCCCCGACCCGGGACCGACCGGCCCACCACCAGGGATCCGTCGGACCCCCGGACGACCCGCACCATCTCGTCGGCCGCACCTGTCCGACGGCAACCGATACAGGTGCGAATCGGGGCTATGCCGTACCCTCGCCGGCTGGATCCTTGGCCGTGGCGGCGGCCTTGGCAACCGGAGCCTCCACGGCTTGGGCGGGGGCTTCGACCACGGCTTCGGCGGGTGGAGCCGCCTCTTCAGCCTCAGCCGGAGCCTCAGCTTCGGCCGGGGCTTCAACCGCCGCTTCCGGGGCGGCATTCCCGGCGGCCTCGGCCGGCTCGGCGGCCGGAGCCACTTCACCCTCCTCGGCGGTGCCGGCACCCTGTGACCACTGGGAGGCGGAGACGGCGTCGCCGCCCTCGGCCGGCTGCCACACCATCTCCCCGGCCTCGTTCTGCACCCATTCGCCCTCGGCCCACTCCTCGCCGCCGTAGCCGGCTTCCTCTTCGGCCAGCTGGGTCTCGCTCTTGATGTCGATGCGCCAGCCGGTGAGGCGGGCGGCCAGGCGGGCGTTCTGCCCCTCCTTGCCGATGGCCAGGGAGAGTTGGTAATCGCTCACGATCACCGTGGCGGTCCCGGTGTCGTCGTTGAGCCGCACCTCGCGCACCCGCGCCGGAGCCAACGCCGACTGGATCAGCTCCACCGGATCATCGGAGAAGGGGACCACATCGACCCGCTCCCCGCGCAATTCGTTGGTCACCATCCGTACCCGGGACCCTCGGGCCCCCACGCAGGCGCCGACCGGGTCCACATTCGGATCGTTGGACCACACCGCAATCTTGGTCCGGTGCCCGGGCTCCCGGGCCGCGGCCTTGATCTCGACGGCGCCCGAAGAGATCTCGGGGACCTCCAGCTCGAACAGCCGCTTGATGAGGCCCGGGTGACTCCGGCTGACCACGATCTGGGGGCCCTTGGTGGTCTTGCGGACCTCCACGATGTACGCCTTCAGGCGGGCGCCATGCTCGTAGCGCTCGTAGGAGACCTGCTCGGCCTGGGGCAGCAGCGCCTCGACCTTGCCCAGGTCGAGGAGGGTGTAGCGGTTGTCGGTCTGCTGGACGATGCCGGTGACGATGTCGCCCTCCCGGCCGGCGTACTCCACGTATTTGAGGTCGCGCTCCACCTCCCGGATCCGTTGCAGGATGACCTGCTTGGCGGTCTGGGCGGCGATCCGCCCGAAGTCGCTGGGGGTGTCGTCCCACTCGCGGATGACGTTGCTGTCCTCGTCCAATTCTTGTCCGTAGACCCGGATCTCCCCGGACTCCGGATCGATGGTGACCACGGCTTCCTCGGCCGCGTCGGGTCGACGCTTGTACGCCGCCACCAACGCGTTGGCCAGGGCGTCGAGCAGCGTTTCCACCGCGATCCCTTTGTCGCGGGCGATCTGACCGAGCGCGTCGAGGAACTCGAAGTTCGGCTTGCTCATGGGGTGGTGACCTGCTTCCTCTTCTCGGTCGTCTTCGTCGTCCTGGCGGTACCGGAGCCGCCTTTCGCCCCGCCGGCCTTCGGCGTCGGTCCCCACCCGAAGACGGTGCGGACGCGGTCCATGTCCGAATAGGACAGTCGGATCCGACCCTCGGGCACCTCGTCGGTGGTCAACTCGATGCCGTCACCGTCGGCCGCCGTCAAGGCGCCCTTCAACCGGCGGGGGCCGGGTACCTGCGGGCGCGTCTTGACCGAGACCGTCTCCCCGACCGCCTTGGTGAAATGGGCCGGGGTCCTCAGTGTCCGCTCGACCCCGGGGCTGGATACCTCCAGGGTGTAGGAGCCGGGCAGCGGGTCGCGCTCATCGAGCACCGCCGAGACCACCCGGTTGGCATCCGTGAGCGCCTCGAGGTCCACTCCCCCGGCTCGGTCCACCGTGACCAGCACCACCCCCGACTTCAGCTCAACGTCAAAGAGCTCCAGCCCGACGGAGATCACCGCCGGCTCGAGGAGAGAAAACAGTTCTTCGGTCATACTGGCTGTCTCCTCTCTCGCTCGTTGCCGGGTTGAAAATCCGTGTGGTAGCCATGTATCTGTCGCCATTCTCCTGCGATTTGGCGGAAATGTCTTTGACCAAAACAAAAGCGTGGGCTGTCCGCCCACGCCTTACCAGCGTCACTACACCCCAACCAAACGGCAGAGTTCAAGTATAGCAGCGCCAGCCTGATCTGGAAGCGCTCTGACCCGCCATTTCGGCCTGTCTGCCGCCGTCGACACACCCGGTCGCCGGTCCCCCGCCCGGCGGCTGATCGGTGCCCCTCGCTCTCCCGCTCACCCGGCGGTGATCTCGCTCACCACGTCACCCAGTGCCAATTCGCGGTCCTCCCCGGTGGCCCTGGACCTCCACTCGACGATCCCCCGGGCCAGACCCTTCGCCCCCACCACCAGCCGGACGGGCAGACCCAACAGGTCGGCGTCGGTGAACTTCACCCCTGGCCGGGCGTCCCGGTCGTCGTAGAGAACCTCGACCCCGGCCGCCAACAGCCCGGCATAGAGCTCGTCGGCGGCGACGGCCACCTCCGGAGACCGGTCGGCCCCCAGGGCCAGCAGGGCTACCTGGTAGGGGGCCACTTCCTGGGGCCAGACCAGACCCTTGTCGTCGTGATGCTCCTCGGCCACCACCGCCAGCAGCCGGCTGACCCCCATGCCGTAGCAACCCATCGAGAACCGACCGTCGGTCCCGTCCTCGGCCACGAAGGTGGCCCCGGGCATCACCTCGCTATAGCGGAGCCCCAGCTGGAAGGTGTGGGCGGCTTCCACCGAGCGCACCAGGTCGACCGGCTCCCCGCAGCGCGGGCAGAAATCCCCGGTCGTCACCTCGACGAAGGAGCCCCACTCATCGACGGTGAAGTCGCGGCCGAGGGTCAACCCGCTGACATGGTGGTCCCGTTGGTTGGCCCCGGTCATCCAGGTACCACCCCGGGCGATGCCGAGGTCGGCCACCACCCGGATCCCGTGCTCCTGCTGGCCTATCGGTCCGATGTAGCCCTTGATCAGTGACGGATGGGCGGCGAAGTCGGCGTCGTCGAAGAGTCGCCATCCTGCCGGCAACCGGGCGTCGCGATCGCCGGGCACCAGAAGCAGGGTGGGCCGCCCTTCCTCGTCCACCACCGCCAGGCTCTTCATCAGGTCGGCGGCCGTCACCTCCCGTTGGCCGCCGGCACCTCCGCCATTCAAGTCGGCGAAGAACGCCACCACGGGTTCGATGCCCGGCCGGTCGGGGGTGTGGTGGTCGACCAAGTCCGCGGCGCCGGCGGCGTCGGTACCGGCGGCGTCGGTACCGGCCCCGGTCGGCGGATCGGCCTCCACTCTCCTCTCGGCCGCCTCCACGTTGGCGGCGTACCCGCAGGAGGAGCACTGGACGAAATGGTCCTCTCCCACCACCGAGGGCACCATGAACTCGTGGTTCACGTCACCGCCGATGGCCCCGGAGCGGGCCTCGACCGGGAAGACCTCCAGGTCGAGGCGCCCGAAGATCCGGAGATACGCCTTGAAGACCGCGGCGTAGGAACTCTGCATGGCCTCCTTGTCGACATCGAAGGAGTAGGCGTCGGCCATGATCAGCTCCCGGGTGCGCAACAGGCCGAACCGGGGGCGGGCCTCGTCACGGAACTTCACCTGGATCTGGTAGAGGGTGAGCGGGAGCTGCCGGTAGGAGTCGACCTCGGCGCCGACCGTGACCGTGGCCACCTCCTCGTGGGTGGGGCCGAGCACGAAGCTTCCGCCCCGTCCCTCGACCACCATGGCCGGCAG
>DASZIT010000131.1:0-2515 GCA_035948855.1 Acidimicrobiales bacterium
CCAGCTCGATCGAGTTCGCCCTCGACGCCCTGGGCATCGACCCGGGCTCGGCCCGCAGTGCGGATCCGGCCACCCCGCCGGATCGGCCGGTCACCGTAACCGGCGGCTTGGCCTACCACGGCGGGCCGGGCAGCAACTACCTCACCCATTCGCTGGCCACCATGGTCGACACCCTGCGAGCCGATCCCGGAGCCCTGGGCATGGTCAGCGGCGTCGGGATGCACATGCACAAACACGTCTTCGCCGCCTATTCGACCACCCCGGGGACACTGATCCCGCCTGACGACGCGATGGTGGCGGCCCGTGGCTCCGTGGCCGAGACGCCGATCGTCGAGTCCTTCGAGGGACCCGCCCGGGTGGCCACCTATTCGGTGGTCCACGGGCGGGACGGCGCGCCCGAATCGGCGGTGCTGGTCTGTGACCTGGACGCAGCTCCCGGGCCCGACCCGCACCCCGCCGCCGCCCGCGGCTATGCCCGGCTGACCGATCCGTCGGCGCTGGAAGCCGCCGAGTCCGAAGAGCTGATCGGGCGCATCGTGCAGATCTCCCCCGATGGGAACGGCGGCAACCGCGCCGACCTCTGAATCGCAACCGGGGCGAGCGGTGGATAGTGTGCATGACGTCGGCGTCAGGCTTCACCGGCCTGGCCGCGGATCTCAAAGGGGAGGATGCTGATGCGTGCCGAGGACCTGATTCTCGTAAGCGTGGACGACCATATCGTCGAGCCACCCGACATGTTCGAGGGTCGGCTCCCGGCCAAGTACCAGGACCTGGCGCCCAAGATGATCCGGAAGCCGGACGGCACCGACTACTGGACCTACGAAGGCAACGAGATGCCCAACATCGGGCTCAACGCGGTGGTCGGCCGCCCGCCGGAGGAGTACGGCATCGAGCCCACCTCGCTCGACGACATGCGGCCCGGGTGCTTCGACGTCAAGGAGCGGATCCGGGACATGAACGCCAACGGGGTGCTGGGGTCGATGAACTTCCCGTCGTTCCCGCAGTTCTGCGGTCAGCTGTTCGCCCGCACCGAGGACAAGGACGTGGCCCTGGCCATGATCCAGGCCTACAACGACTGGCACATCGAAGGATGGTGTGGCGCCGCGCCCGGACGCTTCATCCCTCTCTCCCTGCCCGCCATCTGGGACGCGGACCTGGCCGCCGCTGAAGTCAAGCGAGTGGCCAAGAAGGGATGCCACGCGGTGACCTTCTCGGAGAACCCGGAGAAGCTGGGCTGGCCCAGCCTGCATTCCGACAGCTGGGACCCGTTCTGGCAGGCCTGCTCCGACGAGGGGACCGTGGTGTGCATGCACATCGGCTCCTCCTCCCAGCTGGTGATCACCTCGGTCGAGGCCCCGATCGACGTGCTCATCTCCCTCCAGCCGATGAACATCGTCCAGGCGGCCGCCGACCTGTTGTGGTCGCCGGTGCTGCGGAAATTCCCCGACCTCCGGATCGCCCTGTCCGAAGGCGGGATCGGTTGGATCCCCTACCTGTTGGAGCGGGTCGACTACGTCTACGAGCACCACCACGCCTGGACCGGTCAGGACTTCGGGGACATGCTTCCCAGCCAGGTGTTCAAGGAACGGGTCATCACCTGTTTCATCGATGATGCCTTCGGGGTGGCCAACCGGCACTACCTGAACATGGACAACATCACCTGGGAGTGTGACTACCCGCACTCCGACTCCACCTGGCCCAACGCCCCGGAGATGGCGATGAAGTACCTGGCCGACGTGCCCGATGACGAGATCAACAAGATCACCCATCTCAACGCCATGCGCCATTTCAAGTTCGACCCGTTCGCGGTCCGACCCCGGGAGCAGTGCACGGTCGGGGCGCTGCGGGCGGAGGCCACCGACGTCGATGTCAGCCTGATGGCCCGGAGTGGCAAGGCGCGGACCAAGGGGACCACCGCCACCGACCTGAAGAACTTCGCCACCAAGAACTCCGCCGACGACTGACGGTGCCGATCCACTACCAGGTCGACGACGAACACGTCGCCCTCATCACCATCGACCGGCCCGAGGCGAAGAACGCCATGGACATGGAGCACTTCTTCCAGCTCCGGAGCTCCTGGGACCGGTTCGGGGAGGACGAGGATGCCTGGGTGGCGATCATCACCGGGGTCAAGGACTCGTTTCTGGTCGGCGCCGACCTGAAGACCTACATCCCGCAGATCACCGAGCACCAGAAGAAGATCAAGGCCGGCGAGGTCAGCACCATCGGGGGCTACAGCCTCGACGACGGCATGAAGGCGGTGCTCCGGGGGGTCAAGCTCTACAAACCGATCATCGCCGCCATCAACGGAACCTGCGTGGCCGGCGGTATGGAGATGCTCGGCGGGTGCGACATCCGGGTGGCGGTGTCGAGCGCCACCTTCGGGGTGCTGGAGCCCAAACGGGGGCTGTTCGCCGGAGGGGGGACCACGGTGCGGCTCCCCCGCCAGATCCCCTTCCCGGCGGCGATGGAGTTCCTGCTCTGCGCCGACCGGATCGGGGCGGACAAGGCCTTC
>DASZIT010000132.1:0-12184 GCA_035948855.1 Acidimicrobiales bacterium
GCCGTCGACCGGGGCGGTTGGCTCCACACCGGTGACGTGGGCTGGTTGGGTGAGGACGGCTACCTGCGAATCATCGACCGGAAGAAGGACATCTTCATCGTGGGCGGGTTCAACGTCTCGGCCGCCGAGGTGGAGTCGATCATCCTCCGCCGGGACGACGTCGCCCAGGTGGCGGTGGTGGCGGCGCCGGACGAACGCATGGGCGAGGTCGGAGCCGCCTTCGTCGTTCCCCGTCCCGGCCACCACCCGGACCCCGCCGAGATCATCTCCTGGTGCCGTGAACGCATGGCCAACTTCAAAGCCCCTCGTTACATCTATCTGATCGAGGCCCTACCCACCACCTCTACCGGCAAGATCCAAAAGCCCGAGCTCCGAAACCGCGCCGAAGCACTGGTCCGTGCCCGCGGGAGCGGCCTACCGGGGCGGCACAACCCGACAACCAAGGAGACAGCACCATGACCACCATCCGGTTCGACGACATCGACGCGCTCAACGCCGCGGCGACGGAGGGGTTCGGCGAGTGGGGACCGGAACTGACGGTGACCCAGGAGATGATCGACCAGTTCGCCGAGCTCACCGGCGACCGGCAGTGGATCCATGTGGACGTCGAGCGGGCGCTCAAGGAAAGTACCTTCGGTGGCCCGGTCGCCCACGGCTTCCTCACCCTTAGCCTCATCCCCCAACTCTCGGCCGGTGACATGGTGACGATCACCGGTCAAACCAACGCGGCCAACTACGGTGCCGACAAATTGCGTTTCGTGGCACCGGTGCCGGCCGGGTCCCAGGTCCACAGCCGCACCCGGCTCGTCGGGGCCGTCAGCCGGCCCAAGGGCACCTTGCTCACCACCGACATCGAGATCGCGGTGGTCGGCGCCGAGCGGCCGGCGCTGCTCTACTCGATGCAAACTCTCTATATGTAATATACAGCAGCCCACCGGAGCGGCACGGGCGCACCAACCCACCTAACCGTCCGCCCGGCGGTGGTTGGTCCCGACGAGTGGCAAAGGAAAAGTTGATGGAGCAGTTCTTGGCAGGAAAGGTGGCCATCGTCACCGGCGCCGGTCACGGGATCGGCCGGGGACACGCGCTCGAGCTGGCCCGCCGGGGGGCCACGGTGATCGTCAACGACGTCGGCGCCTCGGTGGATGGGACGGGTCGCGGCAGTGACGCCGACCTCACCGTGGAGCTCATCAAAGACCAGGGCGGCACTGCGGTCGCCAACTACGGCGACGTGGGCGACGAGACCGCCACCCAGGAGCTCGTCGGGCAGGCGGTCGATGCGTTCGGCCGGCTCGACGTGCTCATCAACAACGCCGGTATCGGCCGCGACCGGGCCATCTGGAACATGTCGCCGGAAGACTTCGACCTGGTCATGCGGGTGCATGTTCGAGGTACCTGGCTGATGTCCCATTTCGCCGCCATCCACTGGCGGGACCGGGCCAAGGCCGGAGAGAAGACCCGCGGTCGCATCATCAACACCACCTCCGGCGCGGGTCTGCAGGGAAATTTCGGGCAGAGCAACTACGCCACCGCCAAGGCAGCCATCGTCGGCCTGACCCAGACCACCAGCCTCGAGCTGGCCGGCATCGGGGTCACCGTCAACGCCATCGGCCCCGGTGGGTTGACCCGGCTGACCGCCACCATCGGAGGCCAGGGGGACGCCTTCGAGCCGGACGAGCTGGCCGAGGACGAATACCACCCGATGGATCCGGCGGGAAGCTCGCCGTTGGTGGCGTGGCTCTCCAGCGACGAGGCCCAGTACGTCACCGGTCAGGTGTTCCGGGTGATCCACGACAACATCTTCCACATGAAGGGCTGGTACGAGGCCGCCACCATCTCCAGCGGCGAGAAGCGCTGGAACGCGGAGAAGCTGGGGGCGTTGATGGCCATCGACATCTTCGGGAGCCGGGCCCCGGGTATCCGGGCGTGACGCCGTGAACGACAAGGTCTACATCCACGAGTTCATCGACATCATCGGGCACCACCGGGCCGACTACATGCACCACATGACGGCCAACTTCAGCCCCTCGGCCCAGGAGGAACGCAACCAGCTCTGCTACGGGGTGTGGGGAGTGGTCGGGAGCACCCGGAAGTGGCCCGAAGTCGTCAACCTGTGGGAGGAGGACGGCCTCGACGGATTGGCCACCTCGTTCCGGTACGAGTTCAACCACACCACCCTGCAGGATCCGAAGCTGGCGAAATGGTGGGCCACCGCCGCCAACTTCCGATCCGGCGGGATCGATCGGCTGTTGGCCCCCGCGCCCTGGACCCGCACCAGTGCCGAGCTGTGCGCCGATGGGGTGACCGGCGAGACCTACGCCCACGAGTGGGTCCGGGTCCCGCCCGGCACCTCGGCCGAGTACCTGGAGATCGTCCGGCAGGAGGCCGTCCCCGTCTACGAGGAGTTCGGCTGGGAACTGGCCGGCGCCTGGGAGACGCTGATGATCGACGATTCCGAGTGCTTCTTGCTCTGGGCCATCCCGACCTGGGAACAGTGGGCCGAGTTCGAGAAGGCCCGGCGGACCCATCCAGGGCTGGCCAAGTGGCGGCACCGGAACCTGGTAGAGACCACCTCGGTCCAGCGGTTCCTGTTGGTCGACGCGCCCCTGTCCCCCTTCCGGACCCAGCGGCAACCGGCCCGCTCCGACCAGATCGACTGGGAGGAGTGAGGGGCTCGCCTGCCACCACGGTCATGGGTTGCCGCCCGGGTGCTATACCGCACAGGACCGGACCCGGCCGAGCCGGGACGACACGGAGGAACCATGGAGATCACCGCGGCGGTACTGCGAGCACCCGACAGCCCCTACCAACTCGAGCAAGTCGAACTGGCGGCGCCGGAACCCGACCAGGTGCTGGTGCGGATCGCCGGCACCGGCCTGTGCCACACCGATGTGTTGCCCAGGTCACCGATGGGTTTCGCGCCGCTGCCGATCATCACCGGTCACGAGGGGAGTGGCGTGGTCGAGGCGATCGGGTCAGCCGTCAGCGGGATCGCCGTCGGCGATCACGTCGTCCTTTCCTTCGACTCCTGCGGCACCTGCGACAACTGCGCGGCCGGCGCTTCGGCGTATTGCGAGACGTTCTTCCAGAGGAACCTCTTCGGCCGCGAGATGGACGGTTCCACCGCGGTGCGGGACGCGTCCGGCGAGGACGTGTCCTCCCGCTGGTTCGCCCAATCGTCTCTGGCCACCCACTGTCTGGCCACGGCTCGCAATACGGTGGTCGTCGACGCCGACCTTCCCCTCGAGCTACTCGGCCCGCTCGGCTGCGGGATCCTCACCGGGGCGGGATCGATCCTGGTGGCCCTCGACGTGCAGCCGGGGACCGGCCTGGTGGTGTTCGGAACCGGGGCGGTCGGGCTCGCCGCAGTCATGGCCGGCCGGGTGGCCGGAGCGTCCACCATCGTGGCTGTCGACATCCACCGCCATCGGCTCGACCTCGCTTTGGAGCTTGGCGCCACCCACGCCATCGACGGAACCAACCCCGATGTCGTCGCCCAGGTGCAGGCCATCGCCCCGGGCGGTGCTCAATTCACGTTCGACACCACCGGCAACCCGGCGGTCATGGCCAACGCCATCGCCGCGCTCCGCATGGGAGGGGTGTGCGGCCTGGTCGGCATCCAGACTGGCGACCTGGTACTCGACGGCGTGGCTCTGGTCGGCAAGACCGTGAAGGGCATCCTCGAAGGCGGGGCCGAGCCGCGCCAACTGATCCCGCGCTTGCTCGATCTCTGGCGGGAGGGACGCTTCCCGTTCGATCGGCTCATCGAGACCTTCCCGCTCGATCAGATCAACGAGGCCGAGCAGGCCTCACTCAGCGGCCGGGTCATCAAACCGGTGCTCATCCCGACCGGCTGAGCCCGGACGCGACAGAGCGCCCCGAAGGGCGCCCTGTCGCTTGCAACATTTGCTGAGTAAGGCACTGAGTTCCCTACTGCGCCGGGTGGGATAGGGGCCCGGCTAAGTCGCCCAGTGGGTGTCTGGCTGGATTTCGCCAGGTGGTACAGCGGGCCGCCTTAGCGGCCAGTCACCTCCAGGATCCCAAAACGTTGATTGTGCAGTTGGACCACCTCCTCTCTCTGGTGGCCACATCGTATCCAGCCGATCGGCTCATGTGGTGCACACCGGAGAAATTTTTTGGAAGATCTTTCGCGGATCCGGGGCCGACCCAATGAGGCCACACCAATGTCACCGGAAGACCACGGAAAACCGGGTGGCACTCCCGTCGGAGGCCATTGGCAACCCGGTGGGCACTCCCGACGGAGGGCCAGGAACGTCGCCGGAGCACCCCCGTCAGCGACGGACTACTGTACGAACATATGTTCGTATCATCGGCCGACCCGTCGGTTGGCACCGCTCTGACCAGGGAGAAGAGTAAGGAGTCCCTGGCCATCCTGGCCGAGCGCACCCGGCCGACCTCGTCGAGCCAGACCCGCCTGCTGCCGGTGGCCGCACCTCTCGACGGCCTGTTCCCCGACCGGAGTCTCCGGCGGGGCAGCACCATCGTCGTCACCGGCGGAGGGGCGGTCGGCGGCGGGGTCACCCTGGCGCTGGCCCTGGTGGCCCGGGCATCGCAAGCCGGGTCGTGGTGCGCGGCCGTCGGGATCCCGGGGATGGGCGCGGTGGCCGCCCGCGACCTCGGGATCGATCTGGTCCGGTTCGCCCTGGTGCCCCGGCCGGGTCCGGCGTGGGCCGAGGCCACCGCGGCGATGATCGACGGGGCGGACCTGGTGGTGCTCCGCCCGCCGTTCCCCCCGCGGCCGGCCATGGCTCGACGGCTGATCGCCCGGGCCAAGGAACGCCGGGCGATCCTCATCGTGTTGCCAGGGCGGGCCGGGTGGCCCGAGTGTCCCGACCTGCGTCTGACCATCGACGCCATCCACTGGGACGGCATCGGAACCGGTGAGGGATACCTCCGCCGGCGACGGATGACGGTGACCGCCACCGGTCGTCGTTCGGCGACCCGCCCGGTCGTACAACAGCTGTGGCTGCCGTCACCCACCGGGTCGATCGAGAGCCTCGAGGCCTCGGCCCCGGCCGGGGGCTGACCATGGACCGCCTGCTCGTCGTTCGCTGTCCCGAGCTCCTCGAGGAGGACGAGGGGGGAGCCACGCTCCGGCAGTTCATCCAGGTGATCGGCGCGGTCGAGCCCTACTGCCCATGGATCACCGTCGTCCGACCCGGCATCTGTTCGCTCCCGGCCCGCGGGCCGGCCCGCTATTTCGGGGGCGAGGAGGCGCTGCTGGTGCTGATCGCCGCGGTGGCCGCCGAGGTCACCCCGGTCGAGGTGGGTATCGCCGACGGGCTGTTCGCCGCGGTCCTGGCTGCCCGCGCCGGCCGGGTCGTCCCGACCGGGAAGACCCGGGAGTTCCTCGCCCCATTCCCGGTGGAGGCACTGGGAAATCCCGAACTGGCCGAATTGTTGGAGCGATTGGGCCTCCGCACCATCGGGGACTTCGCCTCCCTCCCCGAGCCCCACGTCCTCGGCCGCTTCGGGGCCGACGGTGTTGTCTGCCACCTGGTGGCCTCCGGGCAGAGCGGCGAGCTCAGCGAGCCGGGTGAGCTGCGCCTCTCGGCCACCGGTCGCCGGGTCGACCGGCTGCGCAACGGGGCCCCGGTGGTGGCCGGCCAGTCCGGGTTCTGGGGCGGGGTGAGCGACACCGATGCCCGCGCCGCCCGCGCCCTGGCCGCCGTGCAGCATCTCCTGGGTCCCGACAGCGTGGTCACCGTCCGGCTCCAGGGAGGGCGGAGCCCGTCCGAACAGGCCCGGTTCGTCACCTGGAATGCCCACGAGGCACCCGACACCTCCGCCGTCCAGGCTCCCTGGCCGGGTCGGATCCCGCCTCCGGCCCCGGCCACCATCCATGCCGACCCCCTCCCGGCCGAACTGGTCGACGGGGGCGGGAACCCGGTGGCCGTCTCCGGCCGGGGCCTCCTCACCGCCATCCCCGACCGCCTGTCGGTGGAACGGCATCCCTGGACGGCGGTGACGGCCTGGGCCGGGCCGTGGCCGACCGACGAACGGTGGTGGTCCCGTTCCCGCCGGCGGAGCGCCCGTATGCAGGTGGTGACCGGAGCCCATGCCCGCCTCCTCCTCGCCGAACGGGGCCGGTGGTGGGTGGAGGCCACCTACGACTGACCCGACGACCGCCCTCGAAGAACCATGACCTACGCCGAGCTGCACACCCACTCCAACTTCTCGTTCCTCGACGGTGCCAGCCACCCCGAGGAGCTGGCCGCCGAAGCCGTCCGGCTGGGTCTCTCCGCAGTCGCCCTCACCGACCACGACGGCCTCTACGGCGCCGTCCGGTTCGCCGAGGCGGCCCGCGCCTTCGGCCTCCCCACCGTGTTCGGGGCCGAGCTCACCGTCACCGGTGCCGGGACCCCGGCCCCGTCCCGCACCGGTGTCCCCGATCCGGACGGTGCCCATCTGGTGGTGCTGGCCCGGGATCCCGGAGGCTATGCCCGGCTCAGCCGCGGCATCGCCGAGGCCCACCTGGCCGGGGGCGAGAAGGGGAAGCCCATCATCACCCTCGACGACCTGGCCGACCGTCACCAGGGCCACTGGCAGATCCTCACCGGCTGCCGGAAGGGAGCGCTGGCCACCGCCGTCACCACCGGCGGGCCGGCCGCCGCCGGCCGGGTCCTCGACCAGTTGATCGACCGGTTCGGCCGCGACCGCATCGCGGTGGAGTTGTGGGACCACGGCGATCCCATCGACACCACCCGCAACGACACCCTGGCCCTGTTGGCCATCGAGCGGGGGGTCACCCCGGTGGCCACCAACAATGTCCACTACGCCGTCCCCTCCCGTTTCCCCCTGGCCACCGCCCTGGCCGCGGTGCGGGCCCGGGAATCGCTCGAGCACCTCGAGGGCTGGCTGCCTCCCTCCCCCAGCGCCTGCCTCCGCGGCGACGCCGAACAGCGGCGGCGGTTCGCCCGCTGGCCGGGGGCGGTGGAGCGGGCGGCGGAGATCGCCGCCGAGTGCGCCTTCGACCTGCGGCTGGTGGCACCCCGGCTGCCCGATTTCCCGGTGCCGCCCGGCCACACCGAACAGACCTGGCTGGTGGAGCTGGTCCGCCGGGGAGCCACCGACCGCTACGGCCCGCGGGGTGCCGAACGGGTGGCGGGGGCCTGGAAGCAGCTCGACCACGAGCTCGACGTCATCGGTGCCCTCGGGTTCCCGGGCTATTTCCTCACCGTGTGGGACATCGTGACCTTCTGCCGCCAGAACGACATCTTCTATCAAGGCCGCGGCTCGGCGGCCACCTCCGCCGTCTGTTTCGCGCTGGGCATCACCAACGTCGACGCCGTCTCCCTCGGGCTGCTGTTCGAGCGCTTCCTCTCCCCCGCCCGCGACGGGCCGCCGGACATCGACGTCGACATCGAGTCGGGCCGCCGGGAAGAGGCCATCCAGTACGTCTACGAGCGGTACGGCCGGCTGCACGCCGCCCAGGTCGCCAACGTCATCACCTACCGGTCGAAGTCGGCCATCCGCGACATCGGCAAGGCCCTCGGGCACTCCATAGAGGAAGTGGACGGGTGGTCGAAGTCGGTGCAGCGGGGCGAGCCGATCGGCGACCGTGACGACCTCCCCCGGCTGGTCCGGGACCTGGCCACCGAGGTGGTCGATTTTCCCCGCCATCTGGGCATCCACTCAGGGGGCATGGTCATCTGCGATCGCCCGGTGGTGGAGATCTGCCCGGTGGAATGGGGCCGGATGCCGGGCCGCAGCGTGCTCCAGTGGGACAAGGACGACTGCGCGGCGGCCGGGCTGGTCAAGTTCGACCTGCTCGGACTGGGCATGCTCACCGCCCTCCACCACATGGTCGACCTGGTGCGGGAGTACCACGGGTTCGAGATCGACCTGGCCCACCTCGGCCAGGAGGACGCGGTCTACGACCTGCTGTGCCGGGCCGACACCGTCGGGGTCTTCCAGGTGGAGTCCCGGGCCCAGATGGGCACCCTCCCCCGGGTGAAGCCCCGGTGCTTCTACGACCTGGCCATCGAAGTCGCCCTCATCCGTCCCGGGCCGATCCAGGGGAATGCCGTGCACCCCTACATCCGGCGACGGAACGGGACCGAGGACATCACCTATCTGCATCCGTTACTGGAGCCGTCGCTGAAGCGGACCCTCGGCGTCCCCCTCTTCCAGGAGCAGTTGATGCAGATCGCCATCGACGTGGCCGGGTTCTCCCCCGCCGAATCCGACGAGCTGCGCCAGGCGATGAGCGCCAAGCGGTCGGGGGAGCGGATGGAGCGGCTCCGCGGCCGACTCTTCGCCGGCATGGCCGCCCGGGACGTCGGGGAGGACGTGGCCGAGCAGGTCTTTGCCGCGCTGGCCGCCTTCGCCAACTTCGGGTTCCCCGAGAGCCACTCGGTGGCGTTCGCCTACCTGGTGTACTCCAGCGCCTGGTGCAAGGTGCACTACCCGGCCGCCTTCACCGCCGGGTTGTTGAACGCCCAGCCCATGGGGTTCTGGTCGCCCCAGAGCCTGATCGCCGACGCCAAGCGGCACGGGGTGGAGATCCGCCGTCCGGATGCGAACGCCAGCCGGGCCGGGGCCTGGCTCGAGGACGGTGCCGGGGGTAGCCGGGAGACCCCGGTGATCCGGCTCGGGTTGTCGTCGGTACGGGGCATCGGCGACGAGACGGCGGAGAGGATCGCCGACGGCCAGCCGTGGTCGGGGATGGAGGACCTGGTGCGCCGGGCCGGCGTCAGCCGGGCCCAGTTGGAGACCCTGGCCACCGCCGGGGCCCTCGACGGCCTGTCGACCGACCGCTCCGGCCGCTCCCCGGCCGGCGGGAACGGCACCCATGGCAGCTCCGCGAACGGGAACGGTCCGGCGGCCGGGGGTCGGAACCGGCGATCTCTGGTGTGGACGGCGGGGGCGGCGGCCCAGGCCACCGCCGATCGGCTCCCGGGAGTGGTCACCGGGTCGGAGCCACCGCCGCTCCCGGCTCCCACCCCCTGGGAGGGCGTGGCCGACGACCTGTGGTCGCTGGGCATGGCCCCGGACATCACCGCCATGGAGCTGATGCGGCCCCGGCTCGACGAACTGGGGGTGACCCGGACGGACAAGTTGGACGCCACTCCGGCCGGCAGCCGGATCACCGTGGGCGGGGTGGTGACCCACCGGCAGCAACCCGAGAGCGCCCACGGCGCCGTCTTCCTGAACCTCGAAGACGAGACCGGCATGATCAACGTGGTGTGCTCCCGGGGCGCGTGGGTCCGCTGGAAGTCCGCGGCCCGGTCGTCCCGTGGCCTCCTGGTGCGGGGCCGGCTGGAGCGGTCCGAGGGGGCGACCAACCTCATCGCCGAGAGGATCGACGCCATCGAGCTGGGCCCGGTCCCCCCGTCACGGGACTTCCGGTAGCGACCGGCGCGCGTCTCCCGTCAATCAGTCTCACCTATCCCTATCGCCTCGGACAGGGTCCTCCGCCAAAGATGGAAGTCCGACAGAGAACAGCCCACATGGGCGAAGGTCACCGCTAGCGACTACCGACGGGTCAGGACGGGCGTCCCACCGAACCGGCGTTAGTCGGCGACTCACGGAGCCGAATCCGATCAGGGTCATTCGGGCATTCGATGTTCGGCCAGGTTACGGGCGGGTGAACGGCAGAAGAACTTTCCCCATACCGATTGAACTTGTGCGATGCATGGAAATACCATTTCAGTGGAGCGCTGGTGGGTGGAGTGCGCATGTCTGTCCCACTGGAAGCCTCCGGCCTTCGACAGCCAGGGTCTGCGGGATCAACGCGTGCCACAGGAGTCCGTCGGTTCCTGGGCAGGATGCGGAGCGTGAAGCCATGCAGCGGATGAACGGCATCGACCCGATGTTCATCTACTCCGAGACCCCGGAGACTCCGATGGAGGTGGCGTACGCCTGCATCTTCGACCCGGCGACTGCGCCCGGAGGTTATTCTTTCGACGCCGTCAAGGGGTTGCTGGCCGAACGGGTGCCCACCCTGCCCCCGTTCCGCCGGCGCCTCATGGCCGTACCCTTCGGGCTCGATCACCCGCGGTGGGTTGACGACCCGGAGTTCAACCTCGACAACCACCTGTACCGTGCGGCCGTGCCGAACCCCGGTGGTGAGGTGGAGCTGACCCAGATGGTGGCTGACATCATGAGTCGGCCGCTCATGAAGGACCAGCCCCCCTGGGAGATGCACGTCATCGAAGGCCTCAGCCGCGACCGGGTGGGGTTGGTCGCCAAGATCCATCACTCGGTCATTGACGGAGTGGCCGGGGCCCAGCTCATGGCGCAGCTGCTCGATCTGTCCGCCGAAGGCCGCGCCATCACCGAGTTCTGCCCGCCCTGGCTGCCGCCGGCGCTGCCGTCGGGCGCCCAGTTGGTGGCCGACGCTCTCCCGAACCTCATCACCAGTCCCATCCGCGCCTGGCGGGCGGTGCGGGAGATCGGGCGCACCGCCGTCCGGCTGGCCCGCCGTGCCGCCGACAGCGAGACGGGCCCGATCTCCATTCCCCTGGGCGCTCCCTCGACATTCGAGACGCCGGTCGGGGCGAGCCGGGCCGTGTCCTTCGCGGAACTGAAGATGCCTGAGGTGGTGGAGCTGAAAGAACAGTTCGGGGTCACCGTCAACGACGTGGTGCTCGCGGTGAGCTCGGGCGCGCTGCGCCGGCACCTGGCCGTGCACGATCAGGAAGCCCGCGACCCGCTGGTGGCCATCGTGCCCGTCTCGGTGCCGGCGCTTACTGGGGGCGAGGCGCTTGGGAACCGGCTGTCGGCCATGTTCGTGGCACTGGCCAACGACGTGGAGAAGCCCTTGGACCGCTTGCGGGCGATCTCGGGGGCCAGTGCTTCCACCAAGGCCCAGGAGCGATCCGTCGGCTACGGCCCGATGGCGTCGGCGGTCAGCGACGCGGTGCCACCCCCAGTCGCCCGGGCGGTCCTCCGTCTGGGAGCTCACATGGGGGTGGTGCGCCGGCTGCGTGCAGGCAACCTGATGATCTCCAACGTCCCGGGGCCCACCTTCCCGCTCTACTTCGCCGGGATGCGCATGGAGGCAGTGCATCCGCTCGGGCCGGTCATTGACGGGGTAGCGCTCAACATCACGGTGCAGAGCTACCGCGACTCGTTGTTCGTGGGCATGAACGCCTGTGCTACCGCGGTGCCGGATCTGCCGGCCCTGGCTCGCGCCATGGCCAAGGAACTGGGCCACCTGCGGCGAGCCGCAAACCTTTCCACTCCGGTGAAGCGCAAGCCCAGCGCTCCGTCGGCGACGGGACGTCCGGCTGATGTGGTGAGCGAGCGCCAACGCCGCCTGGTGAGCGCCGGGGGCGCGGACGGAATGATCTAACTGGCCTCGATCACTTCGCCGAAGGCCTCGCAGTCGGGATTTTCACAGATGAAGCGTGGGTCGAGAACGTGCCCTGCATCACCCGGTAGAGCAGTCACCCCGCAAAAAGGGCAGATGGGAGCGCGACCTTCGTCGTCGATGCTCATGCACTCACGGTGTGTCGGCATTGATTGGAATGCGTTCAACTCTAAACCGGCGGGAGTGGGCGGGCCGTCGCGGTGGAAGTTCTGCCACACTGAGTACATGGCGGAAGGGCACGCGCCTCATCGGTGGGAAGACTGTCGACGGCAGTCACATCCTTGACTTGGCCACGACACCAGATGGTGAACTCGTCGCCGGAGGTGGCGAGTTCCGTGAACGTCTTCTCAATGTCGGGAGCCTCGAACCACAGCCGCCGACTAGGTTTTCTTTATGCGAGCCCATCTGGGCGTGCAAAAGATGTCAAGGACACCGGCCAGGACATTCGAAGCGAAAGGAAGCCGGCTCATGCCCCACGACTCCGTAGGCGACTCTGGCTCCTCGATCGACAACCGTCACCTTCTACTGGTCGGTGCCGGGCCGGGTCTTGGGGTGGCCGTGACTCGTCGTTTCGCCGACGGCGGCTATCGAGTGACGCTGGTAGCTCGCAGCAAGGACCGGCTTGGCCATCTTGCCGGCGGCCTGGCTGACACCGGAGCACAGATTGACACGATTGCGGCAGATGCCAGCGACCCCGAAGGTCTGCGAGCTCATATGGCTGAGCTCTACAACGACCAGGGTGCGCCCGGGCTCATCATCTACAACGCAGTCATGGGCGCTCCGGACAAGCTCCTGAGCTCGAGCGTCGAGCACATGCAGAGGGCCTATGCCGTTGACGTCATTGGT
>DASZIT010000133.1:0-37663 GCA_035948855.1 Acidimicrobiales bacterium
GCCAATGACGGCTCGGAGTCTTGAAGAGGCTGTTGAGGAAAGCCACGCTGCCCTCGGCGCGACCGGCAGTGGGGACGTTGAGCCGTTTATGGCTCTGTACTCCGATGGCGACGACATAACGTTCGGGAACCCCTTTGGGCCTTTCGTGCGTGGCAAGGCGGCTGTTCGCGAGGAGGCCGAGCGGGCCGCCTCGCGCTACCAAGACGGTCACGTTGTCGGGTTCGAACGCGTGGCGACGCACCTCGGCGACCGGCTGGCGTGCGTCGCCGAGGTCGAGCATCTCCAAGCAAAGCTCGGGGGCAGTGACAGTCCAGCCTCGATCGCGTTGCGTGCGACCAGCGTGTTTCGAGAGGAAGATGGGATCTGGAAACTCGTGCACCGGCACGCTGATCCGATCACGACGCCTCAGGCCCCGGAGTCGGTCATCGCCCACTAGCAAACAAGGACGGTGACAGCGCCATTGCAAAGTTCGACAGGTACCCATCGGTGGGAGTCAACGGAATGACAGCCTTCATCAAGTACGTCACCTTCGATTGTGCCGACCCCCAACGGCTGGCAGCCTTTTGGTCAGAAGTCACGGGTTACGTATCGATGACGCAGGGTGATGACTTCGCGGCACTGGCGGCACCAGATGAACGAGGCGTCCGGGGAATCCTGTTCTGGCAAGTTCCGGAGCCAAGGACAGTCAAGAGCCGCATGCATGTCGATCTGGCGTCGAAGGAGCCGGAGACTGAGATTCAACGACTTGTCGGTCTGGGTGCCACGATTGTCGAACAGCGAGAAGGTAACGGGACGAGCTGGACCGTGATGTCGGACCCCGAGGGAAACGAATTCTGTATCGGGTGAGCGGGACCGGCGAACGGACGCAAAGCCCACCCACGGGGATGCCACCTCGTTGGGGCCCGCTGATCAGAAATCGAGCCCGGAGAGTTCCGGGATGGTGGCCTCGGACCGGATCCTGGCCCGCAGCCAGCGCTCCCGTCGGGTGCCGTGCTCCTCGGCGGAAATGGACGGCTCGACCACCCGACGCGGCGTCCAGGTGCCGGCGATGTCGTCCTCGTCCTTCCAGGTGCCGATGGCCAGGCCGGCTAGGTAGGCGGCCCCCAAGGTGGTGGCCTCCAGCACCGGCGAGATCTCGATCGGTCGACCGCAGGCGTCGGCCAGCGCCTGGGTGAACACGTCGTTGGCTGACATCCCGCCGTCGATCCGGAGGGCGTCGATGGGCAGCCCAGAGTCGGCTTCGGCGGCCAGCAGCAGGTCGCAGCCCCGGTGAGCCACCCCCTCGAGCACCGCCCGCACCATCTGGGGCCGTCCGGTCCCCCGGGTGATGCCGACATAGGTGCCCCGGGCACCGAAGTCCCACACCGGGGTGCCCAGTCCGAGCAGCGCCGGGACGAACCAGACGTCGCCGGTGTCGGGGCAGGCCGCCGCCACCTGGTCGGACGCCGCGGCGGTATCGATGAGGCCCAGGTCGTCGCGGAGCCATTCCACACAGGTCCCGGCGGACAGCATGATCGCCTCGATGCCCCAGGTCACCCGGCCGTCCCGTCGCCAGGCCACGATCGGGATGGTCCCGTTGTCGCCTCGCGACGCGAACGAGGGCCGGACCGCGCCCACGCACTGGTCGAGCATGCCCCCGGTGCCGAAGGTGGCCTTGGCCAGGCCGGGGCGGGTACAGCCTTGGCCGACCAGTGATGCCTGTTGGTCGCCAGCGATGCCGGCGATGGGAGGTCGACCGGGAAGCTTGACCGCTTCGCCGGCCACCCCGGTGGAGTCGACAATGTTGGGAAGCATGGAGGCCGGGATCCGAAGCTCCTCCAAGACGGCGGCGTCCCACGCCGAACCGTCCCGGTGGACGAGGCCGGTGACCCCGGCATTCGAGGCGTCGCTGATGTGCAACTGGCCGTCGGACAGGATCCAGGCCACCCAGGAGTCGACCGTGCCGAAGGCGAGCTCGCCGCGCTCGGCCCGGGAACGGTCGGGATCGAACTGGTCGAGAATGGCGGCCACCTTGGTGGCCGAGGCGTTGGGGGCCAGCCGGAACCCCTTGGCCTGGAGCTCGAGGCAGGTGCCGACGGTGCGGAGGTCCTGCCAACCGATGCCGGGCCCCACCGGTTCGCTGCTGGCCCGGTCCCACACGATGGTCGACGCCCGCTGGTTGGCGATGCCCACCGCCTCCACCGAGCCGGCGTCGGCCAGCGAGCGACCGGCCACGTCGAGGACGGCGTCGGCCAGGGCCGAGGCGTCGAACTCCACCAGTCCGGGGAACGGGGTGTCCGGCAACACCTGGACATGGTGCACGTGGTGCACCGACCCGTCGGCCTCCACGATGGCGCCCCGAACCCCCGAGGTCCCCACGTCGACGACCAGGAGGCTCATGGCCGGCCCCCGGGACCCGGGCCGACGCCGCCCCCCGGCAGCACCGGCCAGGCCAACTCGCCGAACGGCGACGGGAGGCCGAGCTTGCCGGGGTTGAGGATCCCGTTGGGGTCCAGAGCCTGTTTCACCGATGACAGCACCTCGAACCCGTTCCCCAGCGCCCCGGGCAGGAAACGGGCCCGGTTGATCCCGATGCCGTGGTGGTGGCTGATGGCCCCGCCGGCCGAGATGGTGGCGCGGGTGACGGCGTCCCACGCCTCGGTGTAGTAGCGCTCGACCCAGGCATCGTGCTCGGCGTCGCCGCTGTCGGGAGGCCGACCGGCAAACGTGAAGTACAGGCAGGCGCCGTCGGTATAGGCATGGCTCTGATGGGATGAGGCGGCCAGGGTCCCGTCGATGCCGTTGAGCGCATCGACCACCGCCCGGTAGAGACCGGGAAGTGCGGCCCAGCGCGCCGACACTTCCACGGTGTCGACCACGATCCCGTGGCGCCACAACGGCGCCAGCGCCGACACGTCGTTGCGGTTGGCCAGCCAGTGGTCCACCAGTTGATCGTCGAGACGGCCGGCGTTCCGGCACTCGTCGTCGACCACCGCCAGGGTGGCGTCGACCAATCCAGGATCGGCTTCGTCCAACACGATGAGCACGTTGGTCTCGCCCTGCTCGAAGGAACGCCCCGACTCGGTGGCGTCGTACAGCCGGAGCACCGCCGGGGTGGCCCCGCGCCGGAGGATGTGGCGGCAGGCGTCGAGGCCGTCGGCGAACGAGGTGAACCCGAAGGCGCGCCGTCCCGATCCCGATGGCATCGGGTGCACCCGGAAGCGTCCCTCGGTGATGATCCCCAGGGTGCCCTCACTGCCGACGAACAGCTGGGTCAGGTCCGGCCCGGTGGCCGATCGAGGGGCATGGCCGCCGGTTCGCAACACGGTCCCGTCCGCCAACACCACCTCGAGACCGATCACCATGTCCTCGATCTTTCCGTAGCGGTTGGAGTACTGGCCGGCTCCCCGGCAGGCCAACCATCCGCCCACCGTGGAGAGGTCCATCGACTGAGGCCAGTGCCCGAGGGTGACCCCGTGCTCACCCTGGAGCCCCGACTCCACGTCGGGCCCAAAGGTGCCGGCGCGCAGGTCGGCGACCAGCGAGCCGGTGTCGACGTTGCCGATGCCTGACAGCCCGCACAGATCGAGGGAGACCCCGCCGAAGACCGGGACCGAGGCCCCGCAGACGCCGCTCCGCCCTCCTGCCGCGGTCACCGGCACCCGGGCCTCGTTGCAGGCGGCCAGGACCGCAGCCACCTGTTTGGTGTCGGTGGGCCGGGCCACCAACGCCGGCCGGGCCGGGACCTGTCCTCGGGTCGCCCACCCGATGGCCAGCGGCCACCAGTCGCGTCCGGCCTCCGCCCGCTCCCCGTCGTCATCACTGACTTCGTCACAGACGTCCATCAGCCGGTTGCGCAGCTCGGGATCGATCCGTACTTTGGCGCCACCGATCCGGTCGGTGACCGCATCGGGCTCGGCGTCGATGGGTGTGACCGGGGTGGGTTGGCTCATGGGAGGTCCTTACTGCTTTCCGGAAACGGAAACTTAGGCGGAACCGGAGGTCACCGTGGAAGGAAAGATCGGCGGGCGCCGTTCGCGCAGGGCGGCGACTCCCTCGACGATGTCAGGACCCATGAACCCCAGCATCTCGTAGGCCGCCGACTGGTCGAAGATCGGCCCGGCCGACTTCAGCCAGTTGTTCAGGGCCCGTTTGGTCCAGCGGATGGCCGTCTGGGAGCCGGTGCCGAGGGTGTCGGCGATCCGCAGGGCCTCGTCGAGGACCTGATCCCGGGGGAGCGCCTTGGTCACCAGGCCGATCCGTTCGGCCTCGAGCCCGGTGAGCATCTCCCCGGTCAGCAGGTAGTAGCGGGCTTTGGCCATCCCGGCCAGGAGCGGCCAGACGATGGCGGCGTGGTCACCCGCCGCCACCCCCAGCTTCACGTGGCCGTCGCCCAGCCGGGCGTCCTCCGCGCAGACAGAGATATCGGCGAGCAGGGCCACCACCAGTCCGGCACCCACCGCCACCCCGTTGATGGCCGAGATCACCGGCTTGTCGCAGTTGATGATGTTGTAGACCAGGTCGCTCATCTCGGCGAGCATGTGGGTCACCCGGTCGTTGTCACCGATCATCCGCTCCACCATGGCCAGGTCGCCGCCGGCCGAGAATGCCTTGCCCGCCCCGGTGACCACCACGGCCCGGGTCTCGCCATCGGAGGAGATGTCCCGCCACACCCGGGCCAGTTC
Organism: Acidimicrobiales bacterium; assembly: GCA_035948855.1. Classification (GTDB taxonomy): domain Bacteria; phylum Actinomycetota; class Acidimicrobiia; order Acidimicrobiales; family RAAP-2; genus DASZIT01. The sequence continues at coordinate 4,665 of DASZIT010000133.1, forward strand.
GCCGTGCATGGTCTCATCGGCGGCGTTGTACTTCTCCGGCCGGTCCAGCGTCATCAACAGGACACCGTTGTCGCGGCGCTCGAAGGTCAGCTGCTGGTAGCCGGCGTAGTTCATGTGGTGGAGTCTCCCCGGGAAGCTGTCGTTGTCGTTGGCGTGGCGGCGTCAGCGACGCGGTTGGCGGGTGCAGCTCATGGTGACTCGCTGGCCACCCGACCGCCCCGAGGTCCGGTCCCGATCGGGTCGAGCCCGGCCTTGGCGAGTTGCTCCTGGATCCCGGAGCTGTAGGTCTCCGCCTCGAGCCGGCACCGCTCCTCATCCCACCCGAGCTCGGGCCCGATGAGCGAGGCCACCGCGGCGGCGGCCGCGGCGCTGGCCCGGGCGTCCCGCAGGCGGGCGCGGGTGCGGCGATCCAGGATGTCGGCGATCGACCGGGCCATCTCCTCCCGGACGCCGAAGACGGCCTCGGCCCTCAGGTAGTGCAGACCGGGAACCAGGGGGTCGAGCAGATCGGGACGCCCGTCGGTGATGGCCAACACCGCAGGGGTGTCGGTGCCGAACCGGCCGGCCAGATGCATGGCGGCGGCTTCGGCCGGGGTGCGGTCGACCGCCCGTGGATGGGCCGGTGCCCCGCCGGGCATGGGCGGCGCATGGTCGCCGGTTCCCGCCCCGTGCAGTCGCAGGTTCTTGGTGACGCACCGCAACGACCGGCGACCGAGCTCTCTGGTCACCTCGTCGACGGTGTCCTCCGCCATCTTCCGGTAGGTGGTCAGCTTGCCCCCGGTGACGGTGACGACCCCGGTGGCCGAGGTCCGGACGGTGTGGCGGCGGGAGAGATCGGCGGTCCGTTCGCTCAATGCGTGTTTCCCCTCGGCGGGGGCCAGCAAGGGCCGGAGCCCGGTCCAGACGCCGGTGATGTCGGCCCGGGTGATGGGCCGGGTCACTACCGCGTCGGCGGCCGCCAGGATGTAGTCGACGTCCTCGGGCAGGCAGTCCGGGTCGTCGAGGGGCCCGTCATATTCGGTGTCGGTGGTGCCGAGGTAAACCTGGTCGTCCCACGACACCACAAAGATGGAACGGTGGTCCTCGCGGACGGGGATGACCGCGGCGATATCGCAGGGGAACGCCTCGGCCGGAACCGTGATGTGGATCCCCTTGGCCGGCCGGATCGAATGGGGGTTGTGGTGCTCGTCCAGGGTGCGGACCTCGTCGGCCCAGACCCCGGCGGCGTTGACGACCACCGACGCCCGGATATCGAAGGCCTGGCCATCGTCGGGCACCACCCGGGCCCCGGAGACCCGGCCGTCGGACCCGGTGGTGAGCGAGACGACTCGGGTGTGGTTGGCGGCCACGGCTCCATGGTCGAGGACCGCGGTGCGGGCCACGGTGAGGGTCAGACGGGCATCGTCGGTACGGGCGTCCCAGTAGAGAAAGCCGGCCACCAGATGATCGGTGCGCAAGGTAGGGAGATGGGCGAGGGCCTGCTCCTTGGTGACCTTCTCGTGTCGACGGCCGATACGGACACCGCCGGTGAGGTCGTAGAGCCACAAGGCGGTTCGGTAGACCCGGGCCACGCTCCGGTTGACCACCCCGCTGCGCCCGAACAGCGGAATGAGGAAGGGGAGCGGGGAGACCAGATGGGGTGCGTTGTCCAGCAGTCGCTGGCGTTCGGCCAGGTTCTCGTAGACCAGCCGGAACTCCTTTTGCTGGAGGTACCGGAGGCCGCCGTGGACCAGCTTCGACGATTTGGACGAGGTGCCCGACGCGAAGTCATCCTTCTCCACCAGCCCGGTCTTCAGACCCCGGCTGGCGGCGTCGAGGGCCACCCCGGCACCGGTGATCCCGCCGCCGATGACCAGAACGTCGAAATCCTCCGAGGCCAACCGGGCCAGGGCGCGGTCCCGCCGGAAAGGAGAGGTTCCGGGCTGAGAATCAGGTGGGGGCGGGGCGTGACCGTCAGACACCCACGAAGCCTGCCACAGCTATCCCGGGGGCCAGTTCCGGGCGTATCTACAATCAGTGTTGATAAACAATCATTGGTGATATAGTGGCGGGCGATGAAGACGCCCGAGGAACTCACCGAGCTGTTCCGGGCCAACGGACGCAAGGTTACGGCCCAGCGCCAGTGCATCTTCCGGGTCCTGCAGGGCGACGTGAGCCATCCCTCGGCGGAGGCGGTCTACTCGTCGGCGGTTCGGGAGATGGAGACCATCTCGCTGAAGACGGTGTACCAGACTCTCCACGATCTGGCCGAGCTGGGGGAGATCGCCTCGCTCGACCTGGGAACGGGCATGATCCGTTTCGATCCCAACGTCGACGACCCGCATCACCACCTGGTGTGCCGGCACTGTGGCAAGGTCCGCGACCTGGTGGCCGCCTTCCCGGATCTGGAGATTCCCCGAGGGGCCGATCTCGGATTCGAAGTCGGCTCCGCCGAAATCGTGTTCCGGGGTCTCTGCCCCGAATGCCAACAGTCCACGCTTCAACCCTCTACCTAGCAAATCAACCCACGGAAGGAACCCAGTGCCCGCACTCAAAGACACCAAGACCGAGGCAAACCTCAAAGAGGCGTTCGCCGGCGAGAGCCAGGCCAACCGCCGGTACCTGTACTTCGCCCAGAAGGCAGACGTCGAGGGCTATCCCGATGTCGCCGCCCTGTTCCGCTCGGTCGCCGAAGGGGAGACGGGTCACGCGTTCGGCCACTTCGATTTTCTGCGGGAGACCGGAGACCCCGTGACCGGCGTGCCCGTCGGTCCCACCGAGGACAATCTCAAGTCGGCGGTCGAGGGCGAGACCTACGAGTACTCGGAGATGTACCCCGGCTTCTCGCGCACGGCGCGGGACGAAGGATTCGACGAGATCGCCGAGTGGTTCGAGACGCTGGCCCGCGCCGAGAAGAGCCACGCCGGCCGGTTCTCGGAGGGCCTGGCCTCGGTTTCGTAGTCGTCGGGACCGGCCCGAGCCTCGTCCCGGCCCGGCGGCTCGGTCGGGCTCGACGCGGAGCCAGAGGGACCGCCATCCCATGGTTGTAGCGGCCGGCCCCGGCTTCGATGCCGGGGCCGAGCCGTTGCGCCACCGAGGTGACGCCAGCCGCCCGACAACGACGCCGAAAGACCGTTCGAGCTCCCAGAGGACGAAGATGACCACCACCTACGACCCGACCCATCCGAATTATTTCCACGAGGCAGACCTTCGGGTGGAGATGGAGCGGGTCTTTGATCTCTGCCACGGGTGCCGGTTGTGCTTCAACCTGTGCCCGTCCTTCCCGACGTTGTTCTCCGCCATCGACGCCCGGGACGGCGACGTCGGGGGCATGACCGCTGACGAGCAGGACAAGGTGGTGGACGAGTGTTATCAGTGCAAGCTCTGCTACCTAAAGTGCCCCTACGTGCCACCCCACGAGTGGGAGCTCGACTTTCCCCGGTTGATGATGCGGGCCCATGCCGTGCGCCACGCCGACGGCGAGTCGGTGAAGGCCCGGCTGACCGACCAGTTCCTGGCCCGGACCGATCTGCTGGGGAAGGTCTCGACGAAAGCCGCCCCGGTGGTGAACGCCCTCACCGGCCGGACCGGGTCGTTCTCGAGGCGGATGATGGAAAAGACGGTGGGGATGGCTTCGGAGCGGTTGCTCCCTCCCTACGCCCGCCAGCGGTTCTCCACCTGGTTCAAGCGGCGCCCTCCTGCCCGGCCAACCGATCGACAGGGCGCGGTCTCGGTGTTCCCGACCTGCTTCATCGAGTACATGGAGCCGGACATCGGCAAGGACCTGGTGAAGGTGTACGAGCACAACGGCGTCGAGTGCTCGCTCCCCAAGGGGACCCAGTGCTGCGGTGCCCCCTGGCTGCATCAGGGAAACGTCAAAGAGTTCACCAAAGCCGCGGAGCGAAACGTGGCGGTGCTGGCCGACGAGGTCCGGTCGGGCAAGGAGGTCATCGTCTCGCAGCCCACCTGCGCCTACGTGGTGCGGAAGGACTACCCGATGTATCTGGCCCATACCCCGTTGGCCGCCGATGCCGAGTTGGTGGCCGAACACGTCGCCGACCCGGCTGAGTACCTGGTCGCCCTGCACAAGGCGGACGGCACCCAACTCGACACCGACTTTCCCGGTCGGGAATCCGGCGCGGTGCCGGACAAGGTGACCTATCACGTGGCCTGCCATCTCCAGGCCCAGCAGATCGGCCTGAAGAGCCGGGATCTGTTGAAGATCGCCGGGGTCGGCGCCACCCTGGTGCAGCGCTGCTCAGGCATCGACGGCACCTGGGGGTATCGGGCCGAGAACTACGAGTTGGCCCGCCTGGTCGCCCAACCTTTGAAGCGGGAGGTGGAGGCGGCCGGCAACCAGGTGGTCTGCGGGGACTGCCATCTGGCCAACGGTTCCATCGAACAGGAGACCGGGACCCGCCCGATCCATCCGATGCAGTTGATGGCCCGGGCCTACGGGATCGCCGAGGAAGGAGACAGCCGGTGAGCGATGGCGGGGACCTGACCCTTGAGGACATCGCCGATCAGCGGGCCTACGAACGGGAGCGCGACGAGTTCCGGCGCCAGGTGATCGCGGCCAAGAAGCTGCGCCGGGTGACCATCGGTCCGGTGATCACCCTCACCTTCGAGAGCCGGTTGACCATGCGCTTCCAGATCCAGGAGATGGCCCGGGCCGAGAAGATGGTGTCCGACGAGCAGATTCAGCACGAGCTGGATGTCTACAACCGACTGCTCCCGGCTCCCGGCGAGCTTTCCGCCACCCTGTTCCTGGAGTTGACCAGCGAGGCCGAGCTGCGGAAGTGGCTGCCGGAGCTGGTGGGGGTGGAGCGTTCGGCCGAATTGCGGATCGGCTCCGGTGACGGGGTGGAGGTGGTGTCATCGACCCCCGAAGCCGGCCACGATTCGCTGCTGACCCGGGAGGAGACCACCGCGGCGGTGCACTACGTCCGGTTCCGGCTCACGCCGGCCCAGGTGGAGGCGTTCGCCCGGGACCCGGTGACGTTGGCCATCAACCATCCCAACTACCCCGACGGGTTGCCCGGTGTGGTGTTGAGTGACGCCACCCGGGCCGAGCTCGCCTCCGATCTGAGCTGATCCCGACCGGCGGCGACGGTGTGCCGCCGACCGGTCAGGTCGGGGTCGGCTTGCGGGTGATGGAGTCGGCGTCGAGCTTCGGGACCCCGCTGTTGTGGGTCGGCGGGAGATAGGCCTGGCCCAGGTCCTCGGTCCCGGTCAACGCGTTGACCAGCGCCTGGGCGGCGATGTCGGGGAACAGGATCGAGGTGGGCGGAAGCGATGGGACCTTGTAGGTGGGTGACGACAGGTTGGGCAACGCCGAGGTGAGGTCGCCGACCGAGTTGTAACGCCACGGCGACACGTGGAGTCCGCCACCTCCCATGATCGACCCGCTCTTGAGGAACACCTTCTCGATGAACTTGAGGGTCGAGACGTGGTCGAAGGTGTCCGAGCACACCCAGCCCCCGGCGCTGAACGGGGAGATCACCAGGGCCGGGGTCCGGAACCCCAGTCCCACCGGGCCGAGCACGCCGCCCCAGTCGTCCGGCGGCCCCCCGGCCGCATTGTGCGGCGACGTGGTGGTCACGTACTCGCCGTCGAGGTTGCCACCCGGGTGCGCCCCCGGGGGAAGCCCGGCCAGGCTGGTCACCGTCGGCCCGGGGGTCGGGGGGGCGACGTGGTCGAAGAACCCGCCGTTCTCGTCGTAGACGACCAGGAACACCGTCTTGGCCCAGACCGCCGGGTTGGCCAGCAGGGTCTCCAGAATGTCGGAGACCAGAGACTCCCCGTACTCGGGAGGTACCGCCGGGTGCTCGCAACTCTCCAGCGGAGGCAGGATCCACGACACTTTGGGCAGGGTGCCGGCCAGCACGTCGGCCTGGAATTCCACGGGGTAGACAGGAAGCAGCCCCTGGGTGGCGTTCTGGGACTGGGCGGCGTTGGCTGGATGGGTGAATCCCTTGAAGTAATCGAGCACGTTGAACAAGGTGTTGGAGACCGGATCCTGGTACACCTTCCAGCTGACCCCGTGCTCGGTCAGGAGCTCGGGCATGGTCGGCCAGTCGAGGGTGCCGTAGAGCTGCAAGCGGTTGGTCACGTAGGTGGTGAGCACTGCGCCGCCCTTGTCGGCGGAATGCGCCCCCAGGCTGCCCGACATCCACATCAGGCGGTTCGGATCGGTGGGCCCGATCACCGAACAGTGGTAGCCGTCGCAGATGGTGAAGGCGTCGGCCAGTGCCCGGTAGAAGGCCAGGTCCCGTTGACGGTAGTAGCCCATGGTGGTGAGCCCGATGGGCACGTTGGAGGGCCCCGGCACCGGGAGGCCGGCCAGGCTGTTCACCTGGAACTTGGCGACTCCGTCCCGGATGAGGTGCTGTGCGGCCCACTGGTCCATGGCGCCGTCGTTCCAGGCCAAGTGCTGCGGCCCCCAGTCATGGGTGATGTCGTTGGTGGTTTGTCCGGCCACGGTGGGCGGGTTGCTCACCAGCTCGAAGGGGTCGAGCACTCGCTCGCCACTGGCCAGTTTGTAGAGCAACTTGCCCCGGCCGTCGACCATGGTCTGGGAGAACACAGTGTTCGGGTTGGTGGAGGGGCCGCCGGCGTAGGAGGTGTACGCCCGGGTGTCCTCGAAATTGGTCACCCCGGGCATCGTCCCGAAGTAGTGGTCGAACGACCGGTTCTCCTGCATGAGGATGACGATGTGCTCGATGTCACCGATCCCTCCTGACGTCGAGCTCGCCAACGCCGCATCGATGAGCCGGGCGTGAGTTGGCCGAAGCCCGCGGCCACCCGCTCCGGCGGCCAATCCGGCCACCCCGGCGGCACCGACGACGCCGGCCGCCGCGCCCTTCAGGACGTCGCGCCGGGTGATGCTCCCGGGTCGCGACCTCGGGTCCTCGTGGTCATCCTGTGGCTTTCCCATGAGACCTCCGAGATGTCTGCCTTGTCGGCTGCGACCGCGGCACCTCTCAGGGTGCGCCAACCCTCCGGGGGGCGACTGAAGGCCTGCCGATTTTCACTGAGGAAACTGGCGAACGGGCCACTTCTTGCGATCCGGTGCAAGGTTGCGGGAAAAGGGTCCAGCAAGGTGAACGGCATGTCACGACCCCATCATCGTTGAGTCACCCAGGGCGGGTGGCCCGTCCGGGATCGTCTCGAGCCCGGACGGAAGCGCACTCCGGTGCCGACGAGAAGGGACACGACAATGCTCAGCACAACCGCGACAACCATCACCGGCAATCTCACCCGCGACCCGGAGATCCGCTACACCCGGGATGGGCAGGCGACGACCTCCCTCGGGGTGGCCGTCAACCGGCGTTGGCAGAACCGCGACTCCAAGGAGTGGGAGGAGTCGACTTCCTTCTTCGACGTCGTCTGCTGGCGTGAGCTGGCTGAGAACACCGCCCTCAGCCTCACCAAGGGCACCCGGGTGGTGGTCACCGGTCGGCTCGAGCAGCGCAGTTGGGAGACCGAGGAAGGCGACCGGCGCTTCAAGGTGGAGGTCGTAGCCGACGAGGTCGGCGCCAGCCTGAGATTCGCGACGGCCGACGTCCACAAGGTGGAGCGTCACCAACCCATGGCCGATGAGGACGGATCAGGCGGCGACGGGACGAACCTCGACGGACTCGACCCCTCCGACGAGACGGTCGGGGCCGACGCCTGAGCGGTGTTGGCATCCGCCGACCCTGCCCCTCCCAACCAGAAACGAGGTGCCATGTATCCCGCGGTTGACCTCAATGTGATGGCCCATTGGGCGAGCTGGAGACTCTCCGGCGGCAATCAACTGGTGGCGCGTTGGATCGTGGATACCGACTCCCGAGCCATCTCGTGGTTGATGGCCTGGCATCTCGCCGACTTCGTGGGTTCCGCCGTGGTCACGATCACCATGGGTACCGCGGCGGGACTCACCCTGCACCGCACCCGCCTCCGCCGATGCCGGCCGAGGCCACGCCATCGAACCTCGTCCCACGACCGACCAACCCCGAAAGGAGTCCCGCCATGGCTGTGACTCAGACCAGTGGCGCACCGCCTCTTGATTCCATTGCCGCCGGAGACCGCATCCGGTTCACGCCGTCCATATCGCTGACCAAGGCCGAGGCCTTCGGTGCCTGCCAGGCATTGGCCGACGCCGACCGGGTCCTGCTCCGGTCGGGCCTCATCTCCGAGGCAGCGGCCCTCGGCGATCTGTTCGAGCTCCTCGAACAGCGACTCGCGTCGCCGGCGAGACCCGGATGACTGCGTTGGCTCCGTCTGAAGGCGGCGGGTAGCGACCCGTCAATCGGGCTTGTACTCGATGGAGAGTGAGTTCACGCAGTAGCGGAGCCCGGTGGGTGCCGGCCCGTCCGGGAAGACATGGCCGAGGTGGCCCCCACAGCGGGCACAGGTGATCTCGGTCCGGGTGGATCCGAAGCTCCTGTCCTCGTGCTCGTTGATGGTTCCCTGGTCGAGAGCGCGGTAGAAGCTAGGCCATCCCGAGCCGGACTCGAATTTGGTGTCGCTCTGGAACAGATCAGCTCCGCAGCCGGCACAGGTGAACATGCCGGTTCCCTCGACGTGGAGGAGCTCTCCGGACCAGGCCGGCTCGGTGCCCTTCTGACGCAGCACCGCGTAACGCTCGGGCGAGAGCTTCGCCCTCCACTCCTCGTCGCTCAACTCCACCGGGCCAATGGCCTCGGACTTCGTGGTGTCACTCAATGGTTTGTCTCCTCGGGCCGGACGGTCGGGACTGCACCAGCCCCGGGTTTTCGGCCACCTGTACAAGGTAGAACGCCGCCCCCGACAAGGGTGTTCCCCCGGCAACCCCCAAAAACCCGGCCAAATTGAGTTTGCTAACGTCGCGTCAGATTTCGCCAGACCCGCGAGGCGCCCTCCGGACCGACAGGCCTCCTGGACCTACCGGCCAGCAACCTGACCAGGACATACCATCCATGGACCTTCGAGACCGACCCGAGGACAACGCCTTCCGCCGGGAGGTGCGCGCCTGGCTCCATGACCATGTGGTCGGCGAGTTCGCCGCCCTGGGCGGCCGCGGGGGCTCGGGGGACGAGACCTACGGCTTCGAGACCCGTCTGGAGTGGGAGAAGGTTCTGGCCGAGGACGGTTGGACCTGTCTCGGATGGCCGGTCGAATACGGCGGGCGAGGGGCGTCCATCGCCCACCAGGTCATCTTCAACGAGGAGTACGTGAAGGCCAAGGCGCCCGGCCGGGTCAGCGTCCTCGGCGAGGGGCTCATCGGGCCAACCCTCATCCACTACGGGACCCCGGAACAGAAGGCCCGATTTCTGCCCCCGATCGTGGCCGGCACCGAGCTCTGGTGTCAGGGGTACTCGGAACCCAACGCCGGGAGCGACCTGGCCAATGTCCAGACCAAGGCGGCACCCGATCCGGCGACCGGCGAATGGGTGATCACCGGTCAGAAGATATGGACGTCGCTGGCCCACCAGTCCGACTGGTGCTTCGTTGTCTGCCGAACAGAACCCGGGTCAATCCGTCACCGCGGGCTGTCCTACCTGCTGGTACCGATGGACCGGCCAGGGATCGAGGTTCGGCCGATCACCCAGTTGACCAAGACCTCCGAGTTCAACGAGGTCTTCTTCGACGGGGCCCGGACCGCCCAGGAGAACGTGCTCGGTGAGGTGGGAGACGGCTGGAGGGTCGCCCTCGCCACCCTCGCCTTCGAGCGGGGCGTTGCCATGCTCGGCCACCAGGTCTCGTTCCGCCGTGAGCTCGATCACCTCCTGGACGCGGCCCGGGCCAACGGCCGCGCCGCGGATCCGGTGGTCCGGCAGAGGCTGGCCCGGGCCTACGGGGAGCTCGAGATCCTCCGCTTCAATACCTTGCGCAGCCTGTCCAGCATCGACGGACCGGTGGCACCTCCGGAGGCATCGATCATCAAGCTCTACTGGGCGACGTGGCATCAGGGCCTGGGCGAACTGGCCATCGACGTGCTGGGTCCGGCCGGGATGGTGGCCGAGGCCTTTCCCTATGAGCTCAACGAGTTCCAACGGACGTTCATGTTCAGCCGGGCGGAGACGATCTACGGCGGATCCAACGAGATTCAGAAGAACATCATCGGCGAACGGGTCCTCGGCCTGCCGCCCGAACCCAAGGGAGCACTCCGATGACCGACGGCACCCCCCACCCTCCGCAGGCTCCCACCCCGCCACCCGGGCACGGCCTTCTCACCGGCAAGATCGTGGTGGTCACGGCGGCGGCGGGCACCGGTATCGGGTTCGCCACCGCCAAGCGCTGCGCGGAAGAGGGGGCCACCGTGGTTATTTCGGATGCCCACGAGCGTCGTCTGAACGAGGCTGCCGACGCGCTGGCCGAGCTGCCCGAGCTCTCGGGGCAACGCCCCCTGGCCATCCCCTGCGATGTCACCGACGAGCCCCAGGTGCAGCACCTCTACGACGCCACCGTCGCCCACCACGGCCATTTCGATGTGGCCGTCAACAATGCCGGGTTGGGCGGGAAGGTCGACATTGTCGACATGACCGACGAGCAGTGGGCGCTGGTCCTCGACATCACGCTGACCGGGACGTTCCGGTGCACCCGGGCCGCCCTTCGTCACCTCTATGCCCAGGGCACCGGGGGAGTCATCGTCAACAACGCCTCGGTGCTGGGCTGGAGGGCCCAGGCCGGCCAAGCCCACTACGCGGCGGCGAAAGCCGGGGTCATGGCGCTCACCCGCTGTGCCGCGGTCGAGGCCGTCCCCCACAACGTGAGGATCAATGCGGTGTCACCGAGTCTGGCCGTGCACCCGTTCCTCAACAAGGTGATGCCCGACGAGGAGTTGGCCGAGCTCACCAAGCGGGAGGTCTTCGGGCGGGGAGCCGAGGTGTGGGAGGTGGCCAATGTCATCGTCTTCTTGGCCAGCGACTACGCCACCTTCATGACCGGCGAGGTGGTGTCGGTCAGCAGCCAGCACCCCTGATGGAAGACCCGGGGAGGGAGCCAGGTATTCCGACGGCCGGGGGGCTGCCGCTCAAACAGAGGATTCAGGCCGATGCACTACCCTGACGGAGTGTCAGATATTTCCGATCCCCGTGGGGATCTCCAGTGGGGAACCATCCCCGGCCTGGTGGAGGATGCCGCCGCCCGATTCGGTGAATCCGAAGCGCTGGTCGATGCCCACGGACCTGGCGGGACCACTACCCGGCTGACCTTTGACCAGCTGGCGGAAGAGGTGGCGGCCGCCACCCGATCGGTGCTGGCCAACGGGATCGAGCGCGGTGACCGGGTGGCGATCTGGGCGCCCAATTGTGCCGAATGGGTGATCGCCGCCCTGGGCGCAGTGGGGGCGGGAGCGCTGCTGGTCCCGCTGAACACCCGGTACAAGGGAGACGAGGCCGCCTACATCCTCAAAGAGTCGGGAGCCAGGCTCCTGTTCACCGTGCAGGGCTTCTTGGGCATCGACTATCCGGCCATGCTGGCCGAGGCGGTCGCCGGGGGGTCCCCCCTTCGGGACCTCGAACGAGTGGTGGTGCTGAGGACCGGCGAGGCCGAGGAGGCCGGCCAGATCGCCGATGACGGTCCCGGACTCCGGCACAACAAGGGCGACCAGGTCGTCAGCTGGTCGGCCTTCCTGAAGGAGGGCGCCTGCGTGCCGAGCGACGTCGCCGCCGGGCGGACCGCCTCGATCACCAGCGGCGACATGTCCGACTTGATCTTCACCTCCGGCACCACCGGACACCCGAAGGGGGCCATGAGCACCCACGCCCAGACGTTGCGCACATTCGCCACCTGGGCCGAGGTGGTCGGGCTGCGCAAGGGCGACCGGTACCTGATCGTCAACCCGTTCTTCCACACCTTCGGGTACAAAGCCGGCATCCTCGCCTGCCTGATGACCGGCGCCACCATGGTGGCCGAGCCGATCTTCGACGTCGAGGTGCTGCTCGATCGAATTGTCACCGAGCGGATTTCGGTGCTGCCGGGGCCACCGACCATCTTCCAATCCATCCTCGATCGCCCCGACCGACACAAGTTCGACCTGTCGTCGCTGCGTCTGGTGGTAACCGGCGCGGCACTGATACCGGTCGAAATGGTGAACCGACTGTGGTCGGAGATGACCATCGAGACGGTGCTCACCGCCTACGGACTCACCGAGGCCACCGGCACCGTCACCATGTGCCGGCAGGGGGACTCGGCCGAGGTCATCGCCGGGACATCGGGTCGGGCCATCCCGGATGTGGAGGTCCGCATCGTCGGCCCCGACGGGGCTGAGGCGCCCCGGGGGGAGGCCGGCGAGATCCTGGTCCGCGGCTACAACGTGATGCGCGGCTACTTCAACGATGCGGACGCCACCGATGAGGCCATCGATGCCGACGGGTGGCTGCACACCGGCGATGTCGGCATCATGGATGCGGACGGGAACATCGACATCACCGACCGGTTGAAGGACATGTACGTCTCGGGGGGATTCAACGTGTACCCCGCGGAGGTGGAAGCCGTGCTCCGCAACCATCCGGGGGTGGACCAGGTGGCGGTGGTCGGGGTCCCCGACCCGCGGATGGGCGAAGTGGGCTGTGCCTTCGTGGTGCCGGTACCCGGAGAGCCGTCCGACGAAACCGCCCGCACGCTTCCTGACTGGGCCCGTGAGCACCTCGCCAATTTCAAGGCGCCCAAATTCGTGGAGATGGTGGACTCGCTGCCGGTCAACGCCGGGGGCAAGGTGCTCAAGCGTGATCTCCGCGAACACTTCAACGCCGAGATTCATTAAAGAGAGTCAGCGGACAGCGAGGGTTGTTCGACACAGCCGTACAGAGAGGGGAGCGCCGTGCGCGGCATCGTCTATACCGGTGACGACGTAGAAGTCACCGACCAGTTGTCAGTGGGAGACCCGGGACCGACGGAGGTCAAGGTGGCCATTGGCGCGGCCGGCGTCTGTCACAGCGACCTGTCGGTGATCAACGGGACCATCCCGTGGAAGGCGCCGTCGGTGCTCGGCCATGAAGGCGCCGGCGTGGTCGAGGCGGTGGGATCCGAGGTGCGATCGGTGAAACCGGGCGACCATGTGGTCATCGCCACCCTGGCCAGCTGCGGAACCTGCCGGGCCTGTTCCACCGGGCATCCCACCTGGTGCGTGAAGACGTTGGGCAACGTCTCCCAACCCTTTACCTACAAGGGCGAGCCAGCTTCCAACTTTGCCGCCACCTCGGTCTTTGCTGAATCGACGATCGTCCAAGAAGTCCAGGCCGTCAAGATCTCCAAAGACGTGCCGATGACCTCGGCCTGCCTCATCGGTTGCGGGGTGCTGACCGGGGTGGGTGCGGTCCTCAACCGGGCCAAGGTCCAGGCCGGGGAGACGGCGGCGGTGTTCGGCGTGGGGGGTGTCGGACTCAACGTGATTCAGGGATTGCGGCTGGCCGGTGCCAGCCGGATCATCGCGGTCGACACGCTGTCGTCGAAGGAGGGGCTGGCCCGCGAGTTCGGCGCCACCCACTTCGTCGACGCCTCGACCTCGGATTCGGTGGCGGCCATCCGCGAGATCTGTCCACCGGGCCCGGCCCGGGTGAGCGGGGCACTCGGATGGACCGGCGGGGTCAACTGGTCCTTCGACTGCGTGGGACACCAGGCCGTCCTGCGTAACGCCCTCGACGTCCTCGACTGGGGGGGCAATGCGCTGGCCATCGGCATCCCTCCCCAGGGCACCGAGGTCTCGGTGGACGTGAACGCGCTGGCCTACGTCGACCGCGGCCTGCTCGGTTGCCGGTACGGGTCGTCACGACCCCACCACGACATCCCGCTGATGGTCGAGCTGTACCTGTCGGGCCAATTGATGCTCGACGAGTTGGTCACCGAGTCGCGGCCGCTCGAGGGGTTCCGCCAGATCGTCGAGGACATGGAGGCGGGGAAACTCGCCCGGGGCGTGCTCACCTTCTGAGTTGGCTCGATGACCCGAGGGGTCTTAGGTCAGAGTCGCTGGGTGATCCCCCGGACATAGGCGGCTTGACCGACGTGCTGGAGGTCGTCGACCATGACGCTCACCAAGCGGGTACTCACCGTCTCCGGTGGGTCCCAGGTTCGGTCCACCACCCGGGCGAGGTCGGCCTCGGTAAGTGAGCGCACGAACCCGAGCGTCTTGGCGTGGACGTCCTCGAAGTAGCCGAGCAGGGACGGGGCGTCAGCGATGACTGCCGCCACCGTGGTCGGGTCGTGGCCGTAACCGGTGTCCAGGGGGTCAAGGGGTAGCCCGAACCGGTCGGACCAACCCTGTGCCGTCCACACCTGCTCGCGGTCATCGAGCCCGGCGACGCGATCATCCTGTATCCGGGTCAGATGCCACACCAGCCAGGCGATGGAGTTGGACTCGGCGTCCGGACGGAAGGCCAGCTCCTCGAGCGAGAGTCCGTTCACCGCCGGGTGCACGGCATCGCGGATCCTCTCGAAGGCGTCAACCAGCAGGTCGGTGCTCGTCATCGGTCACTCCTCTGTCCGGCGTGCGGCACGCTCTCACCTCCGGCGAGGGCGCGGGTCCGCGAGCCTACTGGGACCGCCGAAGCTCTGAACCCGGGAGACCGCCACTGCCGCGACGCTCACCACGCGTATTGGTGGGCCATCCCGGTGCCTACCATGAGATCGAGTCCCCATCGCCATGGGGTCGAGCCGAGGAGGAACCCGTGAGCGACTACCCGCAGAACATCGTCCCGGTGAACCACGTGGAGCCGGTGCCCCGACGGATCCGAGCCGTCCTGGGAAACCGCTTCGTCCTCGACACCACCGGGGCCCTCTATGTGTGGGAGTTGCCCTACTTCCCTCAGTACTACATCCCGATGGCGGACATCGACGCTGATTTCCTCGTCGACGAACAGCACGAGGAGCACCTGCAACGGGGGACGGCCCAGCGTTACGGAGTCCGGGTCGACGACCACCAGCGCCCCGCGGTCGCCCACTTGTATACCGACTCGAAGGTCGAGGGCCTCAATGGCATGGTCCGCTTCGACTGGTCGGCCTTCGACAGCTGGTTCGAGGAGGACGAGGAGGTGTTCGTGCACCCCCGCAATCCCTATTCGCGGGTCGACGCGGTGCGGTCGACGCGAGAGGTCAGGATCGAGCTCGATGGTGTCGAGCTCGCCCGGTCGTCCTCGCCGGTGATGGTCTTCGAGACCGGGCTGCCGACCCGGTATTACTTCAATCGCCCCGAGGTCCATTTCGAGTTCCTGGTGCACACCGACACCGTCACTTCCTGTCCCTACAAAGGGCAGACCAGCGCCTATTGGTCGGCCCGTCTCGGGGACCGGGAAGTCACCGACCTCGCCTGGGCCTACGACTTCCCCACCCGCCAACTCCTTCCCATCGCCGGCCTGGTCGCTTTCTACAACGAGAAGGTCGACATCTCGGTCGACGGCCAACGTTTGGAACGGCCCGCCACCCACTTCTCCTAATTGAAGACCGCTCAGTCCGGTGGCGGCGGCCAGAGGCGCGTGGCAGAGTCTCGCCATGTCCGAAACCGCCCGGCGGCTGGCGATGTTCCCGCTCTCGGCGGTGCTGTTCCCGGGCGCCACCTTGCCGTTGCATGTCTTCGAACCGCGCTATCGGGCGCTAGCCGAGGACTGCCTTGGCGGTGACCGGGAATTTGGGGTGGTCCTCATCGATCGGGGATCAGAGGTCGGCGGGGGAGACCATCGGGTGGGGGTCGGCACCGTTGCCCAAATCGTCGACTCTGCGACCTTCGATGATGGTCGTCGGCTTCTGGTGACCCAAGGAGGCAGTCGGTTCCGAGTCAACCAATGGCTGGGTGATGATCCCTACCCGATGGCCGCGGTCACCGAGATCCCCGACGCCCCGGGTGTCCCCGGACTGTCGATGAGCGATGTCCAAAGTGCGGAGACCGCGGTCCGGCATTGCCGGGGGCTGCTCTCCGAGTTGGGAGCCGCGCCTCCGCTGAGCCTCGATCAGGAACCGGACGACGGTTTGGTGGAACAGCTGTGGCGCCTCTGCGCGTCGGCGCCCTGCGGGGCGCTGGACTCGCAACGCCTCCTGGAAACGGACGACCCCGTCGCCCGGGCGACGCTGTTGATCGATTTCGCCGAGGCCACCGCCGACGATGTGGAGCGCTTATTGGCGAGCGGGGGACCCTGAGGCGAGAAGCTGATGGCGGGTGGTCGACCGAATCACGCTTTGCCAAACCTGATGGCCCGGGCGCCAAGCTACCCGGAGACATATCGTGTGGCCATGCCGTCCGCGGACTTCGAGATCATTTGCGAGATCGAGCCGGCGATTCGGCCGGATCTGATGCATGTCCGACACCAGATCGGTGTTCTGAGCCGGGTTGCCGATGCGTTTCTGATTCCCGACAACCACATTGGTCGGGCCACGGTGTCGAGCATTGCCGTCGCTCATGAGGTCAACCTCATGGGAGGGCGTTCGATTGCGTGCATCAACGCATGAGATCGGAACATCCTGGGTTTTCAACGGGACCTGCTGACGGCGTCGGCCTACGGGATCAGTGAATTCCTCTTCGTCTATGGGGATCGTCCCGAGACGGGCTCTCGTTCCGACGACCTGACCGTCAAGTCGATGCTTGCCGAGGCTCGGCAGTTCGCCGCGAGGCCCGACGTCGAAGGTTCCTTCCGGCTCGGAGTGGCATCGGGGCTCCGGCCAGTCCCGGCCTGGAAGCAGGAAGCCGACTTTCTTCTGGCCCAGGTCTCGTTCTCGGCCGAGGCGCTCTTGGAGTGGCGGGCTTCGATTACCTTCTCGGGTCCGGTGTTTGCCGGGATCATGGTGCTTCCCAGCGCGTCGATGGCAACCAAATTGTCTATCGACATCCCCGAACTGGCCATTCCTGCATCAATTGTCAACCAGCTCGACCGTGGCCGGGATGCCGGAGTCGAGATCGCTTGCGATCTCATCGGCGAGATCCGTGACTCCAACGCCTTCGACGGCATTCACTTGATTCCGGTGGCCCGTTACCGGGAGATGGCCGCGAGGTTGGAGCCGCTGCTGGAGTGGCCGCGGCGGCCGGCACGCTGACCTTGCGTCAGCGACCGGTTACAGCTTGGCGGCGGCGCTCGAGGAACGTCCGCTCGGCGTCGTTGGTGGCGAGGGCCAGGGCGGCACCGTAGGCCGAGGCAGCCTCGCCATCGCGTCCGAGTCGCACCAGGAGATCGGCGCGGGCGGCGTGATACAGGTGGTAGCCATCCAGGTCGAGACCGTCGATCACCTCAAGTGCCTCCTCGGGCCCCACCACCTCCGCCAACGCCACCGCCCGGTTGAGGGCCACCACCGGGGTGGGGGCATGTTCCATCAGCTGGTCATAGAGCCTGAGGATCTGAGTCCAGTCGGTCTCCGCCGCGGTGCGGGCGTCGCTGTGGACAGCGTTGATGGCCGCCTGGATCTGGTACGGGCCAGGCAGGTTGCGCCGAAGGGTCGTCCTGACCAGTGCCTGGCCTTCTTCCACCCGGGCTCGGTTCCAGCGCGAACGGTCCTGATCGGGAAGCAGTACCAGTGACCCGTCCGGCGCCGACCGGGCATCGCGCCGGGAGTCGGTCAGCAGCATCAGCGCCAGCAGTCCGACCACCTCGGGTTCGTCGGGCATCAGTTCGGCCAGGAGGCGACCCAAGCGAATGGCCTCGGCGCACAGATCCTCGCGGACCAGCGCGGCACCAGCCGAGGCGGTGTAACCCTCGTTGAACACCAGGTAGATCACGGCCAGCACGGCGCGGAGGCGGTCCGGGAGCTCGGCGTCCTCGGGGACGCGGTAGGGGATGCCGGCGGCGCTGATCTTCCGCTTGGCCCGGACCACCCGCTGGGCCATGGTGGGCTCGGGGACCAGGAAGGCCCGGGCGATCTCCGGGGTCTGGAGGCCGCCCAGTAGCCGCAGCGTCAGGGCCACCTGGGCTCCGGTGGCCAGCGATGGGTGGCAGCAGGTGAAGATCAGCCGGAGACGGTCGTCGGTCACCGGGCCCGCCGGCGCCGATGGTTGCTGGCTGTCGTGGAGCAGGGTGGCTTGGGCATGGCGGTCATGGCGGGAGGCTTCGCGTCGGAGGCGGTCAATGGCTCGATTCCGGGCGGTGGTGGTGATCCAACCGCCGGGATTCGGCGGGAGGCCCGTCACCGGCCAGCGCTCGACGGCAACCAGGAAGGCCTCCTGAACCGCTTCTTCGGCAACGTCGATATCACCGAAGGAGCGGACCAGGGTGGCCACCGACCGGCCGTACTCCCGCCGGAAGATCTCCTCGACGTCGATGGGCACCGAAGCGATCTAGTCCTCGGGGATCTCTTGGAACGGGCGAACCTC
The DNA here is from genome assembly GCA_035948855.1 of Acidimicrobiales bacterium. Taxonomy (GTDB): domain Bacteria; phylum Actinomycetota; class Acidimicrobiia; order Acidimicrobiales; family RAAP-2; genus DASZIT01. Next base: position 22,897 of record DASZIT010000133.1, read on the forward strand.
CACCGGCGCACCGCAGGCCTGGCTTCCCTTGGCCGCCCAGGCCAAGGCGCCATCGAGATCCTCGGCTTCGACGATCCAGAATCCGCCCAGCTGCTCCTTGGTCTCGGCGAAGGGACCGTCGGTGGTGAGCACCTCGCCACCCTGCATGCTGACCACGGTGGCGGTGTCCGGTGGGTGCAGGCCGCCGGCGAAGACCCAGGCCCCCTTGTCCTGCAACTCCTTGTTGAAGTCATCGACCGAGCCGTAACGGTTTTCGATCTCTTCCGGCGCCGGTGGCGCCTGGCCCTCGACCATGTGGACCGACAACAGATATTGCTTCATGATCTTCTCCTTCCAATCCGGAACGGCGGAGTGCCGATCCTTCACTGACACTACGAACCGGGCCGGGGCAATTCGACAGGGACGACAAGAATCTTCCTGCCGACATGCCTACCAGGTGTGGGAGCTGGTCCCACGGGGTATCGCCAGGGGGTAACGGCAGATCTGCCGACAGCCCAAGGACGGGAGGACCAGGTGACCGAGGTAACCGTGTTGGGGACCGGCATCATGGGATCCGGGATCGCCCGCAGCTTGCTGAACGCGGGCTTGAAGGTGACGGTGTGGAACCGGCATGAGGAGAAGGCTCGCCTCCTGGGGAAATTCGGGGCCATCGTGGCCGGGGACATCGGGGTGGCGGTGGCGAAGGCGGAGGTGATCCTGACCATGCTGTTCGATGCCGAGGCCGCCGAGCAGGTCATGGACGTGGCCCTGCCGGCGGCGGAATTGGGCGCGGTCTGGGTCCAGTGCGCAACCGTGGGACTCGACGGCACCGCCCGCCTGGCCGAGCAGGCCCGCCGCCGAGGAATCGCCTTCGTCGATGCACCGGTGCTCGGCACCCGGCAGCCGGCAGAGACCGGCACGCTGATCGTCCTGGTCGGCGGCCCCGAGAAGCTGCGGGAGACGGTGACGCCGGTGTTCGACGCCATCGGTGCCCGCACGGTGTGGGTCGGGGAGCAGCCAGGTGACGGACACCGGCTGAAGCTGGCGGCAAATTCTTGGTTGCTCTCGGTGACCGGGGGCACCGCCCAGGCCGTCGCTCTCACCCGCGGGCTCGGGCTCGACCCCCAGCTCTTCTTCGACACCATCGCCGGCGGAGCCCTCGACTGCGCCTACGCCCAGCTCAAGGGCAAGATGATGATCGCCGGCGAGTTCCCGTCGGCCTTCACCCTGGCCGGTGCAGCCAAGGACTCGGCGCTGATCGCCGAGGCCCTGCGCATGGTGGGCGTCAATGATCAACTCATGGAGGCGCTCCACCGCGAGTTCCAGGGGGTTACCGATGCCGGTCATGGGGACGAGGACATGGCGGTGGTGGTCAAAGGGTTCGAAACCTGAGCGCCCCGGCGCCGACACCGGAGATCGACGGCCCACCGGCTCGCGGTTTACCGTGACAAGGTGGCAACCGATATGGGAGTCGATGTCCCCCCCGGCAACGCTGACCCGCGAGAGCTGCTGCTCAGCTGGCTCGACTACCTGCGGGGCGCGATTGTCCGCAAGGTCGACGGCCTGAGTGACCAGGATGGCCACTGGACGCCTGACGGCCGTCTGCTTCCCCTGGTGGGCATCGTCAACCACCTCACTCATGTCGAATGGAGATGGATCGACGGGGGAATGCTCGGCGAAGAGGTCTCCCGCCATGAAGAGGAGTTCCATCCGGGTCCGGAGTTGACGGTCGAGGCGGCGCTGGCCGCGTACCGGGTGCGGGCGGCGGCGACCGACGCCGCCGTTCGGTCGATGCCCGACCTCGAGGTGCCCTGCCTTCGGGGCCACGGCAGGGACCTCCGATGGGTCCTGATCCATCTGATCAACGAAACTGCCCGCCATGCGGGGCACGCTGACGCGGTGCGGGAGCTTCTGGACGGCACCACCGGCGAGTGAGGATGCCCGCCCGACCGGCCGACTGGCCATGACACCCGGTGGAATTGACGGGGACGAAGCCGAGCGATCATCGACGAAAGGTGGGACCACCGCCTTTACCGTGACCCGGGTCCAAGTGGGGGAGACCCTGGCCCTTCGTCAGGCCGTCCTCCGACCGCACCAAACCCTCGAAGAGGTCGCGTTCCCCGGAGACGACGATCCCTCGACCGTCGCCTTTGCCGCCGTCGATGCCGAGGGCGGGGTGCTGTCGGTGGCCCGGGTCACCCTGGAGGAGGCGCCGTTTCCGATTGATGGTGTGGTCCCGGTAGGGACGCCGGAATGGCGGCTCCGGGGGATGGCGACCCGACCCGATGCCCGCAACCAGGGCATCGGCTCCGCTGTCCTCCAGACCACCATCGCCCATGTGGCCAGCCAGGGCGGGGGTCTGCTGTGGTGCAATGCTCGGGTCCCCGCCACCGGGCTCTACCGCCGTGCCGGGTTCACCACCTACGGCGAGGAGTGGCTCGACCCTGACATCGGGCCGCACATCGTCATGTGGCGACTGGTGGCGGCCGGTTGAGCGGATCCCGCGTCGCCTTCGAGGCAATGATGGGACAATCCCGACGCCAATCCGCATCCACCGGCTGATGATCTGAACTGCGATACTGATCGGGTGCGCACGACTCCGTTGATCGGTGAAAAGGTCTGGTTCGGTCCCCGTCGATTCGGCTGGGGACTGAGCCCGGTCTCCGTTGAGGGATGGATGGCTACCGGCGTTGCGCTCGGGTCGGGCATCTGGTTGGCTCGCAGGCTGCCGGATCGCCCGTGGATCCGCCGAGTTCCCGGGCTTGGACTTCTGGTGATCGCGCTGATCAAGGGCACGGCGCCGGGGGGACCTCGGGCGAGGGCGGCATTGGCCGAAGCCGCCGGCCCCGGAGCCCCCGATGCCTGACCAGCCGCAGCCGCGACGCTCGTTGCGACGGTTTGCCCGCCGGTCCTCATCCCGGCATTCGGCGCCATCCGCGGATCAATCGGGAAGTCGTCCCGGCGACCTCGGAGGGACCCCGATCTGGCCTTCGTATCCGCCCAAGCAGTACCTGGGCCAGCTCGATCCGGAATTCCAGCACAAGATGGGTCAGCTCCGGGCGAAGGCCACCATCGACGATTGCAACTGGTACCACGCCTTCGACCTGCCTGACGGAGGGTCGATCAACGGAGCCTGGGACCTACGGGGCCGCGAGTCCTCCTACCTGGGTGGGGTTGACGTCAGGGGGAAACGAGTCATCGAGCCCGGACCCGCGTCGGGGTACCTTTCGTTCTACATGGAGCGGCAGGGTGCCGACGTGGTGGCGTTCGAGACGGGGTTTGATATCTCCATCGACCTCCTGCCTTTCCACGGCGGGGATACCGCGGACAATCGAACCGACCTGATGCGCACCACCGTTGAAGGGATCCACAACAGTTGGTGGTACATGCACCGCGTCTACGGCTCGTCCGCCAAATTGGTCCACGGCGATCTCTACAACCTCCCGGGTGACCTCGGCGAGTTTGACGTCGCGGTGTTCGGGGCCATCCTCCTTCATCTCCGTGAGCCATGGGGTGCGATCAGCGAGGTGGCCCGGCGCACCAAGGAGCGGATCGTGGTCACCGATCTCATCCAGGACCGCGAGGCACCGCTGGAGAGCAACATCATGCGGTTCTCGCCCCTGGCGGCCCACGAGATCTCCAACTGGTGGAGCATCTACCCGGGCGCCATCGTCTCGATGTTGGAGCGGGTCGGGTTTGGCCGGACCACGATCACCGAGCACACCCAGGCCCATCATCTCGGTCATCGCATGGACGAGCCGGCGGTCGAGATGCCGATGTTCACCGTGGTGGGTGAGCGCGGGTAGTCACGGCGCCAACCGGTTCGCGCTCCAACCGTCAGTACGGCCCCCGCCTTCGCGCCTAGCCGTTGGCGGCCGCGGTCCTGGCCCGTACTGAGGGGCGCCGGAGAGGCGGCAATGTCGGCGGCGGTTGTTTCCGCCGTGGCAGTTCGTAGAGCACCTCGGCCGTCGCTTTGGCAACCTTGCGAACCGCCTTCTCGAACGCGGCTTCGGTGGCAGCTGAAGTTGTCTGAACGCCGCTTATCTTGCGAACGTACTGACGGGCAGCCGCGGTGATCTCTTCGTCTGAGGCCTCGGGTTGCAGACCCCGCAGCGTCGTGATGTTTCGGCACATGCGCCCAGGTTACGGGAAGGCGGGTGCCTGAGGAACCGGGCGCGGGCCGACATCCGGATCGACGAATGCCGACGGGAGGCGTGGCGGTACCTGGTCGTCTCCGATCAGGGATGAACGCGCCCCCTACGAGGTTCGGTCAGGCAGCGCCGAAGAACGGGGCCCCGAAGGCAAAGATCCCGCCGTCGCTACCGACCAGCCAGTAGCCACCCGTCGCCGGGTCGATGGACATCCCCACGATCGGCTCGTTGAGGGCGAGCCCGCCGGTCGAGCCGCGGAACACCGCGTTCCCAAAGGCGAAGATGCCCCCGTCCGAGGCCACGAACAGATACCCACGGTCGTTGGCGGTTGCCGCCATGCCGTTGACCGGCTTGTTGAGGCCGAGCGCACCCGTGGATCCGAAGAAGGGAGCGCCGATGGCGAAGATGCCCCCGTCGGAGGCCACCAGCCAGTAGCCACCGGTGGCATTGTCCGCGGCGATCCCGACGATCGGCTTGTTCAAGGGCAGGCCGCCCATGGAGCCGCGGAACACCGCGTCGCCGAAGGCAAAGATCCCGCCGCCGCTCGCCACCAGCCAATAGCCCTTGCCATCCGAGGTCGGCGCCATGTCGACCACCGGTTTGTTGAGATGGGCGGCGCCCATGGAGCCGTAGAAGCCGGCGGTCCCGAAGGCAAAGGTTCCGCCGTCGGCGGCCACCAACCAGTAGCCCCGGCCGTCGGGAGTCGACACGATATGGGCGATGGGCTGGGCAAGATTGAAGGTTGACGCATTGCCGTAGCTCGGGGCGTCCCCGTGGGTGGTCACATCCCCGTTGGACCAGGCCAACCAGTAGCCTCCGCCGTCAGGCGTGGCCGCCATGCCCACCGCGGTGGCGCCGGGGGCCGGGGGAGGTACGAGCTGTCCGAGGTAGTTGAGGGCGACTGCGGTGCCATTGCCGTTCTGGTCGAGCAACGCCACACCGCAACGCAGATACCCCTGGGTCTGCTGCGAGGCGGTCGGGGGACAGACGGCCGCCGGGTCGGGCGCGGAAAACGGATTCGGGACGATGAACGCGCCGGTCAGATTTCCCGCCGGGTCGGAGGTGAAGAACTGGGCGGCCTGATCGATCTCATCGCTCGATCCCGATTTGACCAGCAACGGGCTGAACTCCGCCCCGGCGACCGGGGTGTTGGGCGCCCATCCCGAGCAGCTGATGTTGATCGTCGAACCCGGGGTGACACCCTCGACAATCCCGGTCGCTCCGTTGAAGACACAAGCCGGGCTGGCGGTGGCGTGGGGTGCAGATGCCGGTCGGATCCCGAGTTGGTCGGTGGGCACCGACACCAGGGCCCGAGTCGTGGTCGGGTCGGCCGCCACCACCGCCGGCAAGGCACCCAAATCGGGACCTGCCGATGGGCCGGCCGCGGCGCCGGTCGCGGGGCTGGCGATTCCGAATCCAAGGGTTGCGCAGGCAACCACCCCGAGTAGGGAGCCAAGTCTTCCGGCTTGGGAGCGGCGGGCGATTCGCCGCGGACCTTTCCCGAATCCGACCTGATTCCTGTTGTGCATCTTCGCCTCCCCGACCGAAGCCCACCCCGCGTGGGCCCGGTTCGACGGTAACAGAGGCAGCGCGGCTGGCGCTCAGCCGGCCTGCGCCCAGGCGATTACCACGTTGGCCAACTCGACGCCCCGGTCCTCCTGCAAGAAATGGCCGCCGCCTTCGATGGTGGTGTGGGGTTGGCCCTTGGTCCCGGGGATGCGGGCCAGCAAGGTTCGGTCGCCGCCCTTGGTGATCGGATCCTGGTCGGAAAAGGCGCAGAGGAACGGCTTGGTGAACGTCTCCAGGACCGACCACGCCGTCTGGTTGTCGGGGGTGGCCGGGTTGTCGAGGCTCTGGGGGATGAGGTCGGGGAAGGCAAGGGCTCCGGCTTTGTAAGTCGGATCCGGGAACGGGGCGTTGTAGGCGGCGATGACGTCTTCGGACAGCGGCACCTTGACTCCACCGGAGACCAGCAATCCGATGGGAAGGTCGGGCGTGCGCTGCACGAAGTCGCGAAACTGCCACCAGGCCTCGGGGAGCCGGACGGTGCCGTCGGGAAGTCCGGTGTTCGCCGCGCAGACCCGGTCGAACCGCTCGGGATGCTCGGCGACCAGGCGCAGGCCCACCAGGCCGCCCCAGTCCTGGCAGACCAAGGTGATGCCCGAGAGGTCGAGGGTGTCGAACAGCACCGATCGCATCCACTCGACATGGCGGGCGTAGGTGTAGTCGGCCTGGGTTGTGGGTTTGTCCGAGCGCCCGAAGCCGATCAGATCGGGAGCGACCACCCGGTAGCCGGCATCCACGAAGACAGGGATCATCTTCCGGTAGAGAAACGACCATGACGGCTCGCCATGGAGAAGGAGCGCTACCGGGCCGTCCTTCGGACCTTCGTCGATGAACCCCACCCGCAACCCATCGGCCGTCTCGCCGTAGCCCGGCACGAACGGAAAGTCGGGTAGGTCGGCAAAGCGGTCATCGGGAGTGCGCACTACATCCATCGGGGCTCCTCAGCTGGTCGGATTACCGGGTTCCGGGTTGTTCGGGGTGAACCATAGGTGGCCCACGACGAATCCCGGCAACCGAACCACTAGACGTCAGTGAGCGACGTTTCGGTGATGCCGAGCACCCGAAGGGTACGTCCCAGCCCGAGGAAGGCGCTGAGACAGATGGTGAGATCCAGAATCTCCGGATCGGTGAACGACTCCCGCATCCGGTTGATGAAGGCGTCGTCAATGCTGAGGTGGTCCAGGGCAAACCGCTCGGCGTACTCCATGGCCAGACGCTCTTGACCGTTGAAGCTGGCCCCGTCGTCGTGGACTCCGACATGGCAGTAGAACTCCTCGGTGACACCCTGCGCCTTGACCTTGTCGGCCCGGAAGGCGAGACAGACCGAGCAGTCGTTCAACTGGGCGATGCGCATCCGGGCGGCCTCGCGCACCCGCACCGGGAGGATGCTCTTGTTGTAGGCGGCGTCCACCAGCCGGTTGACCGCCGCGCCCATCTCGGGTCGGAGCGACCACAGCTGGACCGCGTCTCCGCCGTCGCCTTCGGGTATGTCGAGTCGTGCCATGGGTCGACTTTAGGTCAGCGGGGTAGGCGGCGCTCAGTAGGTAGAACCCGCCGTGGCCGGGATCGGGCGCCCTTACCCAGACGAACCGGCTAGGCACCCGACCCTTGTCGTCGGCGGACATACCCGGCGAAACCGGGGACAGAGAACTCCAACACATTGTGGGCGGGGGAGTAGATGATGCCCTTGCTCATCAACCGGTCACGGAAGGTGGAGGCGGCTTGGGGAGTCGACCCCAAGTGCCGGGCCACATCCCCCGAGGGGATCCGCCCGTCTCCGAGGGCGGCCATGGCCCCGAGATAGCGCTGCTCCCGTTCGGAGGCCTTGTCGTAGCGGATCCGGTACAGCCCCTCTTCGAGTCGCGCCCGGGTGGGGGCGATGGCGTCTTCCACATCCCTCCGGGTGATAACCGTCCCGGGTCGGTCGGAAGGGGTCCCGGCCGAGCGCCAGGTCTCCATGGCGTAGAGCTGGGCGAAGTAGGGATACCCCTCCACCAATTCGATCAAGGCCTCGGTGGCTTCGGGCTCATAGCTGACGCCGAACACCGCGGCCGGCTCCTCGATGGCGACGATGACGTTCAGTCGCGACAGCCGGTCCACCCGGTCGTAGAAGAGGCGCTCGGCGTAGCTGCCGGCCGCCGCCACCAGACCGGGGAGGTCGGGAAGCCCGGTGGCCACGAATCCCACCGGAAGGCCTTCGGCGGCATTGGCCGCGTGCAACAGCGCGGATAGGTCATGGACGTCCATCAGCTGGAGTTCGTCGAGGAGGAACATCGCCCCGACACCGGCATCCGCCGCCGCCTCCCCCAGCCGGATGAACAACGAGTCCAGCGCGTCCTCGGGAAGTTGGGACCCTTTGGCCGGCACCAGACCGAGCTGCACGCTGAAGTCGCCGGTCCCGGCGGTGACCGTGGTGGCGTGAGCCATGTCCCGCAACCATCCCAATGCCTTGGCCAACTTTCCCCGGCCCAACACCGCTTGCCCCTGGAGCAGGATGGAGGCCACCGATGATCCGATTCCGGCGTTCTTGCGGACCTCGCTGTAGCCGGCCAGCCAGCCTCGGTCCCGCAGACGATCGAGGGCCTCATGCAGGAGGACGGTCTTGCCCATCCCCCGGAGCCCCGACCACACGATGTTCTCGGCACCCGCCCGAGCCTCGAGCTGGTCGGCCAGATAGGTGATCTGGGACAGCTGTCGCCCCCTCCCGGCCAGCACCGGGGGCGAGGAGCCGACCCCCGGGCTGTACGGATTCACTCGGGTTGCCATACTTTGAAGAGTATAACAAACCCGTGTATCTAGGCTTTATATAACAAAACTGTCAGACTCTTCGAGGTACTACCGCCGCGAGGCCAACGAGCGGCTCCCGGTCGCTCACCGGCCACCGGCCAGATCCCGGTCCAGCTCCCGGCGGGAGGAGGACCCGGCGGACACCCCCCGGATGACCCCCTCGGCCACCCGGCCCAGGGCCCGGCCCCGGCCCGGGGCCGCTCCGGTGACCAGGTCGTTCCAGTACAGCGCCCAACCCGGGGCCAGTCGCCTACCGACCGGCGGCCAGGTGAGCACCCGGCCCACCCGGGACACCATCCGGGGACTGGTGAGCATCAGGCCTTGGAGGCACGCGGTCGAGCCCTGGTAGGAGCTCTGGTGCTCACGGAGCCACTGCCCGTAGACCCGACCCGCCTCCCTTCGGCCGACGCCGACCCCGGCGCCGAGCACCGCCGATGCCGCCGCCTTCCCGCTGAGCATGGCCTGGGCGATCCCCTCGCCCTGGAGCGGATTGACGAGTCCGGCGGCGTCACCCACCAGCATCACCGGTCCCGATACCGGCGAGGTCCCGAGCATCCCCATCTTCAGCCATCCGCCCAACCGCGGGCCGGCAACCGCACCCTCGGGAAGCAGGCCCAGCCCGTTCAGGTGCCCGAGGAAGGTGTCCAGGTACCGGGTCGCCCTGGCCCCGGCCCGGCGATCGGACCCGGTGCCGACCCCGACCCCGGCATTGGCCATCCCATCCGGGCCCGGGAAGATCCATCCGTAGCCCGGGAACCCCACCCCCGGCTCCTCGTCGAAGAGCACGATCACCGGGAGTTCCACCTCGGCCTCCAGATAGGTACGAACCGCGAAGCCCCACTGGACCCGGTCGGCCCGGACCATGCCCATCGATCCGGCGACCGCGCTGGTGGCCCCGTCGGCACCGATGACGAACCCGGCCCGCAGGCGGGTGCCGTCGTCGAGCTGGACCGTGGCGGCGGCGCCACCGTCGTCGACCTCGACACCCGAGACCCGGGCGGTGACGGCCTCGGCTCCGGCCTTCATCGCCGCTTGGTAGACCACGTCGTCGAACGCTTTCCGGGGCAGTGCCCAAGCGAAACCCGGGTAGGTGAGCCCGGGGACGGCGGGGAGGACCACCCGTCCGCCCGACGGCCCGATGACCGCCATATCCCCCAACGACACCGTCCCGTCCGGGACGATCCCCAGTGAGTTGAGCAGCCCCACCCCCCTCGGTCCGACCAGGTCACCGCAGGCCTTGTCCCGGGGGAAGCTCGCCTTGTCCACCAGCGCCACCCGCGCCCCGTGACGGGCCAGCTCGAAGGCGGCCACACTCCCGCCCGGGCCGGCCCCGGCCACCACCACGTCGTAGGAGTCAACCCCGGGAGCCATCCACCCGTTGTACCGGGCGAGGTCAGAAATTGCCAACACCCGGGCCAGGTCCTGCCGTCTACGCTGATTTCCATGGTGGCCAGGATCGACACCGCCCCGAACCGCCAGGCCACCGACCTCTTCGATGGTCTGCCCGCCCGCTACGACCGGCTCGGCGCCCTGTTGTCCCTGGGTCAGGACCGGCGCTGGCGGAAGGAGATGGTGGGCCACGTGGCCGAAGGTCCGGGCCCCACCGCCCGGGTACTGGATGTGGCCACCGGCCCGGCCGGAGTGGCGCTGGCCATCCGTTCGGCCACCGGTGCCCAAGTGGTCGGGATCGACCTCACCCGCCCGATGCTGGACCGGGCCCGGCAGAACCTCGTCTCCCGTCACGAGGATGGTGTGCACCTGGTCCAGGGGAGAGGTGAGGAGTTGCCGTTCGAGGACGCCACCTTCGACGCCGTCACCTTCACCTATCTCCTGCGCTACGTCGCCGACCCCGCCGCCACCCTCGTCGAGCTGGCCCGGGTGCTGCGTCCGGGCGGGGTGCTGGCCAACCTCGAGTTCCACCTCCCCCCCGACCCCTGGTGGCGCGGGCTGTGGTGGGGTTACACCCGACTAGTGCTGCCGGTGGCCGGCTGGCTGACCGGCGGACGCGAGTGGTTCGAGGTCGGACGCTTCCTCGGCCCGAACATCTCCCGCCATTACCGGCGCTACCCGTTGGCGTGGACGATCGGCGCCTGGAAGCAGGCCGGCATCGACGACGTCGGCTCCCGCCTCATGTCGCTGGGTGGGGGACTGGTGATGTGGGGGACGAAGACCGGTGACCGCTGACCCCACCGATCTCGGCGGTGGGCCCACCGGGGTCGGCCGCGAACCCATGGCCACCGAACACGGAAACGACACCGAGACCGGAATCGGGTCCCATGGCGCCGCCTATTACGCCTCGGGAGACCACACCTGGTGGCGCGACGTCCAAGCCATCCTCCATCCCCCCTACACCGCCTGGCACCTCTCCTACGTGGTGATCGGCTCGCTCATCGGTCCGCGGGTCAACTGGGCGACCATGGGCGCCACCGTCCTGGCCTTCTTCCTGGCCGTGGGGGTGGCCGCCCACTGTCTCGACGAGTTGCGGGGCCGGCCGCTCGGCACCCGGCTCCCGGCTCGCGTCCTGGTCGCCGCCGCCACCATCTCCCTGGCCGGAGCGGTGGCCATCGGCATCGTCGGTCTCTACCGGCTGGGTCCGTGGCTGGCGGTGTTCATTGTCGTGGGGGCCTTCCTGGTCCTCGCCTACAACCTCGAGCTGTTCGGGGGCCGGGTCCATACCGGGCTGGGCTTCGCCTTGGGGTGGGGGGCCTTCCCGGTGCTCACCGCCGCCTTCGCCCAGGACCGGTCACTGCCGATCTCCGCCTTCGTCCTGGCCGCCGCCGCCACCCTGCTGTCGGCGGCCCAGCGCCAACTCTCGACCCCGGCCCGCACCATCCGGCGCCATGCCGTCGCCATCGACGGTCGGATGGTGCTCGATGACGGCCGGGTCGAGGTGCTCGACAGCTCCACCCTCCTCGCCCCCATCGAGAAGACACTGCGGGCGTTGTCCTGGACGACGGTGGTGTTGGCGGTCAGCTTGGTTCTGGCTCGCCTGAGCCACTGATCTCGGATTCCGTCGTCCCGGTTTCAGCGGTCAGGAGGCGTCGGAAGTTCTCGACGGTGGCCTGTACCACCCGGTCGTGTCCCCATTGCAACAGCGGATGGGCCAGCCGGGCCGCCAGTCGCATCGGTCTCTGCATCATCTCGATGGTCCACCCGACGGTGGCCTCGGTGCCATCACCGTCCGGGGTGAAGGTGAGGGTGGCGTCCCCCCGGAGGTCGCCGCTGACCACCGCATCGATGCGACGGGGCCTGGCGCTCTGGGTCAAGACGACTTCGAGCCGCATGCGATAGGGGAGGGGAGGGACGACCACTCCCCGCAACACCGATCCCGTTTCCAAGCCGGTGCCTTCGGTCTCGAAATCGCGCAACCAACCCCACCAATCCTCGAAGCGATCCGTGCGGGAGATGATCGTCCACACCTCGTCGGGCGGGAGATCGAGGTGGAAGGAGCCTTCGTACTCGATGACGTAGGGCGAAGTCGCCATAGGCCCAGGGTACGTAAAGAATTTCTAACGCGCTGCTACGTTGCAGCCAATGCTCAAACGACGCGTGCTGATTCCCGGGGGGATCGCATCGGCGGTGGTCGTGGCCCTGCTGCTGAGTTGGATCCTGGGTGCCTTCGACCAGGGCAGCCCCGCGACTGGCACCCAGTTGGTGCTGACCCGGGCGTCGTACACCGCCATCGGTGAAGGGACCCTCCGGGGTTCGTTGGCGCCGGGGACTCCCGCCTCCCCGGTGATGGCCGTCATCGGCAACGACTTCGCCTACGGGCTCATGAACAACGCGCAGTCGGCGTTCCCCGAGGTGCTCGGCTCCTATACCGGTTACCGGGTGGTGGTCAGCGCCGACATCGGAGCCGGCTACCTGAACCACGGGGAGGGGGACAACGGTCCGTACTCGGTGCTGCTGGCCAACATGGACCTCGCCCGCCTCCGCCCTTCCATCGTGCTCGTGCAAGGTGGTTACAACGACGCCGGGAGCGACCCGTTCGCGGTGTCGGCCGCGGTCGTCTCGCTGATCGCGACGATCCGCCAGGAGGCCCCGTACGCCACCTTGGTGGTCATGGGCTCGTTCGACGCCAACGTGGTGGGTTCGCCGACTCCGCCGGTCAGTGCCGTCAACAGCACCATCCTGGACGCGGCCCAAAGCGTAGACCCGAAACCGGTGATCATCGACCCCCTCACCGCCGACTGGGAATTCCAACGAGCCGCTGACAACCTGCACCCGACCGTGGCCGGTAACCGCTCGATTGCCAGCTACGCCGCCCTGGCCATGCAGGCCGCCGGGGTGGTGCCGAGGTCCAAGGTCCACATCCCGGCCAGTGCGCTGTCCGTCCCGGGCGAGGGCCCGCCGGCCCCGGCGGGACCCGCGATCCCGGCCGGCAACCAACCGGTGTTACTGGTGATCGGCGCGTCGTTCGCGGCCGGGGTCGGGGTCAATCTCAACCCCCAGGCGGCCTGGCCGGCCATCGTCGGCCAGCGGATCGGCTACCGGGTGGTGGTGAGCGCCGACCCCGGCGCCGGCTTCGTCGCCCTCGGTGACGGAGCCCAGGGTCCGTTCTCCCAACTCCTGGCCGCGGTGAACATCACCACGCTGAATCCGGCCATCATCCTCATCCAGGGCGGCCACAATGACCAGGACGTTCCCCCCGACGTGGAGAACCAAGCGGTCCTCTACCTGTTCCGCACCATCGCCCAGGAGGCCCCCCAGGCCCGGGTGGGGCTGGTCGGCTACTTCGATACCAACCACCCGGGTCCAGTTCCCACCTCGGTGGAGTCCACCAACCAGACGATCATTACCGCCGCCCGTTCGGTGGTGCCGAATCTGCTGGTCTTTGACCCGCTTTCGGCACACTGGGTTTTCCCGCGGATATTCGACCACCTCCACCCGACGGCCGCCGGACACAAGCGGATCGCCGGCTATGTGGCCGGCGGTCTGATCCAGGCCGGGGTCGTCCGGCAGATCCAGTGATCTGACCCGGTTGGGCCTCTTGGAGGTGTTGATCGGCGAGGAGAACGACGGAGTCGAGGAGCTGAGTTCCGCCACCGCCCCAGCTTGAAGAAGGCCACCTCGGAGGCCCGGGCGGCGCTCGGATTGCCCGACCGGCGCGGTGATCCTGGGCAATCCCTGCACTACCCTTTTGTTCGCAAGTTGTTCGTAGCGGAGCAATGTCGGTTGGGAATCGACCGCAGCCATCGATTCCGTCGGAATCCGGGGATCATGACGCACGTCAAAGCAAACAGGAACGCACCGGCGGACGCGCCCTCGGCGGTCGACGCCCTCCGGGTGGAAGCCATCTCCGTCCGATGAGCCTTTACGGGGCGGGCGCCGGAGACGGGGATGCCTGTGACGTCACCATCATCGTGCCCTTCTACAATCCCGGCCCCCGGTTCGGATCTCATCTCGCCGACGTGGTGGACGTCCTGGAGGGCTCGGGGTCGACCTTCGAGGTCATCGCCGTCTCCGACGGCAGTACCGAGGCCAGTCAGCAAGAAGTGGCCAAGTTCGCCGCCCACGGGGTCCGGTTGATCACCCTGGCCAGCAACGGCGGCAAGGGCTCGGCGCTGCGGGCGGGAATGGCGGAGGCGCGGGGTCGGTACGTGGGTTTCATCGATGCCGACGGTGACATCCCGGCCGGCATCATCTCCCGTTTCATCGACCTGACCCGAACCGATGACGCGCCCGACATCATCCTGGGCAGCAAGCGTCACCCGGAGTCCGAGGTGGTGTACCCGGTACTGCGGCACGTCTACTCGTGGTGCTACCAAGTCCTGATCGGGATTCTCTACCACCTCCCGGTGCGGGACACCCAGACCGGCATCAAATTCGTTCGCCGGGACGTGCTCGCCGCGGTGGTGCCGAGGATGTTGGAGAAGCGCTTCGCCTTCGACCTCGAGCTGTTGGTGGTGGCCCGGCATCTCGGATACCGGCGGGTGGTCGAGGCACCGGTGGAGATCGGGGAGCGCTTCTCGAGCACGGTGTCGATCCATGCCGTCCGGGGCATCGTCCTCGACACCCTGGCCATCTTCTACCGCCTCCGCATTCTCAAGTACTACGACCGTCCCCACGAGGTCGAGGTTGCTCCCGTGACCTCCCGGTCATCCCGGACACCGTCCCCCCCGTCCACCGCCACCGAGGCACCTGGACCTCAGGAATCTGCCCTGGACGCCCCCTCGTAGCGACAGGCAACCCCGTCACCGGGTTGCCTGTCGGGCCCGGGCGCGAGATCGACGTCCAGTCGCCCCTGTTACAGTCAGCCTCGATATGACGGCGCGTCAGATTGA
>DASZIT010000134.1:0-8175 GCA_035948855.1 Acidimicrobiales bacterium
GGGTTCAGCTTGCGCCGCACCGCGGCGTCCCGTTTGCCTTGATCCGGGGCGATGAACGAACGGCCGATGTAACGGTTCTTCACCAGGCCCTGGCCGTAGGGGATGCCCGATCCGAAGGCGTAGCCCTCGGCGGCTGGGACCCCGGAGTCGGGGACCCCCATCACCAGGTCCGCGGCCACCGGCTTCTGGGCGGCCAGCAGTTGACCCATGCGCCGGCGGGCGCCGTGGACCTCGTTGCCGTAGAGGATGGTGTCGGGGCGGGCGAAATAGACGAACTCGAGGACGCAGAGCTTGGGGTTGACCCGTTCGGCGGGGAACGGATACACCGAGCGGACTTCCTTGCCGTCGATGATGACCATCTCGCCCGGCTGGAGCTCGCGGACGAAGGTGGCGCCGATGACATCGAGGGCCGGCGACTCGGAGGCCAGAACCCAGCCCTCCTCGAATTCCTCGGTGGCTTCGACCCGGCCGAGGCAGAGTGGCCGGAAGCCGTTGGGATCCCGCACGCCGATCAGCCGGTCGGCGTCGAGCAGCACGAAGGAGAATGCCCCTTCCAGCAGCGGGAGTACCGCGATGAGGGCGGTCTCGAGATCCTGGGCCGAGTCGGCCGGTAGCCGTTCGGGCAGCTGAGGAGGAAACACCTGACCCAGCAGTTCGGCGACCAGATCACTGTCGGAGTCGACCAGACCCGGCAGCATCCCGGCCTGTTCGGCCAGCGCGTCGGTGTTGGTGAGATTGCCGTTATGGCCGAGGGCGAACCCGGCCCGGCCCGCATCTCGGAACACCGGTTGGGCGTTCATCCAATCGCGGGATCCGGCAGTGGAGTACCGGGTGTGGCCGATGGCCAGGTCCCCGCGCAACGCCGACAGCTTGCGCTCATCGAAGACGGTGGTGACCAGGCCCATGTCCTTCATGACCATGATGGCCTCGCCGTCGCTGACGGCCATGCCGGCGGCCTCCTGGCCGCGGTGCTGCAGAGCAAACAGGCCATCGAAAGTTATGTGTGCGACCGATCGCCCCGGGGCATAAACCCCGAAGACTCCGCACGCTTCCTTGGCCTCCATCATCGGTTGGTCACCGTACTCACCGGGGGTCGTAAGGCAGGTTGCCGGTCGCGAACTGCCCGCCAGGCGGACAAAACGCTCTTCCCTAGACTAATGGTGAAATGCCGACGTAGGGCCAACCCCGCTCGGAACCGGCCCTGAGCAGCATTGGTAGCCTCAACAGGAATGATCGACCTCCACACCCACTCCACCGTCTCCGACGGAACCGACCCCCCCGAAGTCATCCCGGAGCTGGCCGCCAAGGCCGGATGCAGCGCGGTGGCGCTCACCGATCATGACTCGTTGGCCGGAGTCGGCGCCGCCCGTCTTCGGGCCGCCGAGCTGGGGGTGACCCTGATCCCCGGGTGCGAGATCTCGTGCCGGTCGGTGGGCAAGGGTGGCATGCACGTACTGGTCTACTTCGTCGAGGACGACGACGGTCCCCTCTCCAAGGAACTGGCGCGTTTGCGGCACGACCGGCACCTTCGGAACATCCGCCTGTCCGACAAGCTCGCCTCGTTGGGGCTCCCGCTCACCTACTCGCAGGTGGTGGAAGAAGCCGGGGGCGAGGAGGGGATCGGGCGCCCCCACTTCGCCGCGGTACTGGTGAAGGCGGGAGCCGCCGACTCCATCCAGGACGCCTTCGACCGGTACCTGGCCAACGGCCGGCCCGGGTTCGTTCCGAAGTCCCGGCTGGAGGCGCTCGATGTCGCCCGCTTGGCCATTCGATCCGGAGGGGTCGCGGTCCTCGCCCATCCCTACAGCCTCGAACTCGACGGAGCCGATCTGGCCGCGGTGGTCGGCGAGTTGGCCGCCGCCGGGTTCGCCGGCATCGAGGCGATCTACGGTCGCTACTCCCCCCGCCAACGCCAGGACCTCTCCAACCTGGCTCGCCGCTTCGGCCTGGTGGCCACCGGGGGCTCCGATCATCACGGCACCATCAAGCCCGACCTCACGGTGGGCACCGGACAGGGGGACCTGAAGGTGCCGGATCAGGTGCTGGCCGACCTCGAGGCCCGACGCCCGGCCCACGCCGCCTGATCGAGGGTCGCGTCGGCTGAGGTTGGCGGAATCCAACCTTCAGTTGGAAACCGCCGGCTCGAACTCGTCGAGCAGCGACGGCAACCGGTCGCGCCAGGCGGTGGTGGCTTCCTCCACGCCGACATCGACCAGTCCTTCCACAATGATGCGGTCCCCGCCGGTCGACCCCAGCACCCGGAACCGCACGCCGGCGTCGGCGGCCCGAGACACCAACTCGGTGACCTGGGTGGTGCACACCAGCACCCGGGACGGCGACTCGGTGAACAGCTCGTGATGGTCGGGAATGCCGGCCACCCGTAGGCCGATCCCTGACCGGACGGCCATCTCGGCCAGCGCCACCCCGAGGCCGCCGCCCGACACGTCGTGGATCCCGGCCACCAGCTGTCCTCCGCCAGCCACTCCTTCCCCGACCAGCGCGGTGACCAATGACAACAGCTGGGCGTGCCCGGCCAGATCGAGCGGCGGGAGGGTTCCGTCGCGGTGGCCCCGGAGCTCCTTGGCCCACCGGGATCCACCGAGCGAGGGAGGGGTGGGCTGATGCGAGGACAATCCCGGCCCTCCGTCGAGCAGGACCAGTGACGCCCCCGGAACCAGCGTGACCCCGGGCGGCCGCACCGCCAGCTTCTCGATCAAACCCAGGACCCCGATGACCGGGGTCGGGTCGATGTCGACGCCGGCGCTCTCGTTGTAGAGGCTGACGTTGCCCCCGATGACGGGGAGACCGAGAGCGAGGCAGGCCTCGGACATCCCGTCGATGGTCTCGGAGAGCTGCCACATGACCTCGGGGTGCTCGGGGTTCCCGAAGTTGAGGCAGTTGACCACCGCCATCGGGCGGGCCCCGGAGCAGGCGACGTTGAGCGCGGCCTCAGCCACCGTCGCCGAGGTTCCCTGCCGGGGATCGAGCGAGCACCAACGCGGATTGGAATCGGTGGACAGGGCCAGGCCCCGCTCCGAACGCGGAAGGCCAGGCGCCGCCAACTTCAACACTGCGGCATCGCCGCCCGGCGCCTCCACCGTGTTGAGGAACAACTGGTGGTCGTACTGCCGATAGACCCACGACGGATCGGTCAGCAGCGCCAGCACATCCGTCCCGCAATCGTGCGGGGCGGCCAGGGTTCCGGGGTCGTCGGCCAGCCGGGCGTCCTGGTCCCCGGGTCGGGCCAATGGCCGGTGGTAGAGCGGGGCATCTTCGCTCAGCGCTACCGCAGGCACGTCACCGAGCACCTCGCCATCGAATCCGTCGAGGATGCGCAACCGGCCGGGGGCTCCGTCGGGAGCCTCGGTCACCCGACCCACCACCGATGCCCTTACTTCCCAGCGTTGGCACACGGCTTGCACGCGGGGCAGGTCCTCGGGGGTGACGATGGCCAGCATCCTCTCCTGGCTTTCCGAGGTCATCACCTCGTAGGCCACCATGCCGTCCTCGCGTCGGGGCACCGCGGAGACGTCAACATCCATCCCCACCCCGCCTCTGGCGGCCGTCTCACTGGTGGCGCATACCAGCCCGGCGCCCCCCAGATCCTGGATGCCGACCACCAACTTGGCATCGAGGAGTTCCAGGCAGGCCTCGATGAGCCGTTTCTCCTCGTAGGGGTCACCGACCTGCACGCTCGGCCGCTTGGACTCGGACCCGGCATCGTCCTCGCCCCCGAAGCCGGCCGACGCCAGCACGCTCACCCCCCCGATCCCGTCCCGTCCGGTGGACGAGCCGAGGAGCACGGCCAGATTCCCGATCCCGGAGGCCTGGCCCAGGACCAGGCGCTCCACCGGCAGCACGCCCATGCACAACACGTTGACCAGGGGATTCTGGGCATAACAGGGATCAAAGCTGAGCTCGCCGCCCACGGTGGGCACCCCGACCGAGTTCCCGTAGCCGGAGATGCCGGCCACCACGCCCTCGATCAACCAGCGCTGACGGGCTTCGGCCGGGTCCCCGAAGAACAGGGGGTCCATCACCGCGATCGGCCGGGCCCCCATGGTGAAGATGTCCCGCAGGATGCCGCCGACCCCGGTGGCGGCTCCCTGATAGGGCTCGATGGCCGACGGGTGGTTGTGGCTCTCGATGCGGATGGCCACAGCGATGCCGTCGCCGGCGTCGATCACCCCGGCATTCTCGCCCGGCCCCACCAGGACATGGGGGGCTTTGGTGGGCAGGCGGCGGAGATGGACCCGGGACGACTTGTACGAGCAGTGCTCGCTCCACATCACCGCGAAAAGAGCCAGCTCCAGGTGGTTGGGGGAACGGCCGAGCAGGGTCTCGATCTCGTCGCGCTCGCCGTCGGTCAGTCCGAGGGCCCGGTGCAAAGGCTGGTGCTCGTCGGAATCACTGTTCTGCGCACCCGCGGCCATTGCCCAGAGCGTACCTGGCCGGGGTCGTGCTTCCGGTGGGCCGGGGTTGCGCAATTAGAAGTTGCGCAATTAGCGCAATTAGAAGGAGAAGACGGCGCCGTCCTGGCTGGCCAGGAGATACCCGCCACCGACGCCCCGGGCCGCCACCCCGATCACCGGAGCCAGCAGCAAACCCCCGGCGCTCCCCCGGAAGCCGGCATCGCCGAAGCTGAAGGTTCCGCCGTCACTGGCCGCCAGCCAGTAGCCGTGGCCGTCAGCGGTGGACGCCATCCCGACTATGGGTCGGTTGAGCGGAGTCCCGCCCATCGATCCGTCGAAGGCGGCGTCACCGAAGGCGAAGATCCCGCCGTCGCGCGACACCAACCAGTACCCCTGGCCGTCGGCGGTCGGGGCCAGGCCGACGATCGGCTGGTTCAACGCAGTTCCGCCCACCGATCCGTCGAAATTGGCGTCACCGAAGCTGAAGATGCCTCCGTCACGGGCCACCAGCCAGTACCCGCGGCCGTCTCGAGTTGCCGCCATCCCGACGATCGGTTGGTTCAGGGGTGTCCCCCCCATGGATCCATCGAAGGCGGCATCACCGAAAGCGAAGATGCCGCCGTCACTGGCCACCAACCAGTACCCCTGACCATCGTGAGTTGGTGCCATACCCACGATCGGAGAGTTCAGCGCCGATCCACCCACCGAACCATGGAAGCCGGCATCACCGAACGTGAAGATGCCGCCATCGCCGGACACCAACCAGTACCCGCCACCATCCGGGGTGGAGGCCACGCCCATGAGGGGTTGATTGAGGGCCATCGGCCCGTGGCCCAGCACCGCGGTGCTGATCGGCGCGGCCATAGGTGGGGAGGAGGCCGGGGAGGGGCTGGTGGTCGGGGCCGTCGCGGAGCCAGTGTTGCCGAGGTCACTGGCCGTCATCGCACTCATCACGATCGATTTGGACTGGGTCAGATCGTTGCATATCCCCGAAATGCTGGGAACCACCAGCCCGTAGTAGAGGTCGAACTGGTTGTCTCCGACCGGTAGTACCGCCGAAGTGATCGCCGCACACTGTTGGACCCCATTGACGATGACCACTGGGGTCGAGGTAGAACCCGACCAGTTGGTTGGAGACAGTGAGCTCGTCTTCCACACGTCAAACCGGAACGAGTCAATGCTGGTTGGTTCGAGCACGTCGAAGAACAGGTGCCAGGTGGTACCACTCTGAAAGACGAACGGGTTGGCCATGCACTGGGTGCCGGGTCCGGTGTAGACGATCGAGGCGGAAAGCACATTCCGGTTGACGTCCACACTGGCGACGCCGATGAGACAACCGCTGCCGTAGTAGACCAACCACTGCTGGGCGCCGGAGGGTTGGAGCACGACCGAAGGAGAGGCAACCCCCGAATGCTGTGGGTCGGGGACATTCACTGGTTGGAATGAGGCCCAATTGATCCCATCGGCAGAGGTGGCCGACCACAGTTGCCCGTTGGCAGCCAGCTGGAGGACGGTGGTGCATCCCGGCGTTCCCGGTTTGCAGAGCAGTGAAGTGAAGAACATCGTGTATTGCACCGAGCCATTCACCGAGGTGACGCTGACCGAGGGATCGTTCACTTCGGTTATTTGGGGCGCCACCTGAGAGGCAACGATCTCGGTGGTCGGATCCGACCACGGCCCGTTGGGGGTAGGCGCGGTGCGCCGATAGATGGTGTCGAATTGGCCGGAATCAACCGTCTGCTGGGTCTGCCAGCCCCCGTACCACATGATGTAGCCATTGCCGCCGGGGTCGGGGAGGACATCGGGCGAGTAGACGTCCCTTCCGGTGATCTGCTGCGAGCCAGTCACCGACGGTGCGGCGTCGGCCGAAAGGGTGGTTGACGGGAGCGCCAGAGTCACGAGGATGACCACGATCGGCACCGCCACCATGGCCCTCTTCAACACCGCGCGAACGCTACTACCGGCCTGCATTTTTCCCCCGGGAAATTCGGAGGCCCACTCCCCCGGAAACCACGCGGTTCGGTTCCCCACTCCCCGACCCCAACCGACCACTCAGAGCATTGACACCGGTATCCGGGTGCGGACGATCGAGGTCGACTGGGTCAGGTCATCGCAGGCACCCGAGGCGCCGGGTGTCACCAATCCAAAGTAGAGGTCGTCGTGAGCCGAGCCGGCGGGCAGGACAGCCGGGGTCAGGGCCCCGCAGACGCGACCCCCCTGGACCACCACGATCGGAGAGGCACCGGCCAGCAGCCAGTTGGTCAATGAGCCGGAGCTCGTGCTCCAAATATCGAAACGCACCGCATCCGCGCCCCTCGGCTCGAGCACGTTGACCAACATGTGCCATTTCGAGCCGGACCTCCACACCGTGGGGTTGGACAGGCAGCGGATGCCGTTGCCCCGGTAGGCGATGGATGAGGTGAGTACCTCCCGGTTGGCGTTCACGCTGGCCATGCCGATGAGACAGCCAGTGCCGTAGAACACCACCCATTGTTGGTTCCGGGATGGCTGGAGCACCGCCGACGGCCCGGAGACGCCCTTCCGGGCTGGGTCGGGCACCGCCATTCTCTTGAACGATCCCCACCGCACCCCGTTGGCGGAGGTGGCCGACCACACTTCGGAATTGGCTGCCTGCTGTGCGGTGGTCGCGCATCCGGCGGCCCCTGGGTGGCAGACCAGGGTCGTGAAGAACATGGTGAACTGCCGAGTGCCGTTGGTGGTGACGATGGTGACCGACGGATCGTTCACTTCGGTTACCTGGGGGGCGACCTGGGCGGCGATGATGGCAGTGCTCGGGGCGGACCATGGGCCGTCCGGGGTGGGCGAGCTCCGCAGATAGATGGTGTCGAGTTGGCCGGAATCGAGGGTCTGTTGGGTTTGCCAGCCGGCGTACCACATCAGGTAGCCGCCACCACCCGGATTCGGGTGCACGTCGGGCGAGTACACGTCCCGACCGGTGAACTGTGACGACACCTTGATGGGTGCCTCTCCCTGATTCAGCTGCACCACCCCCACCGCGATGACCGCGACCAGGGCCGCAACCAAGGCAATGGCGACTGCCATTCCGGAATTCCGACGGCGGCGATCGTGGTCTTCGGCCGAATTCAGCATGTCTGGTCAGGAAGATTATGTGCCGCTACCACGCCACCGAGGTCAGCCAGTTTCGGAACCCGGGCGGCGACACCGATCCTTCGATTTTGCATAAGACGCCGACAGAATTTGGCCGCCACTAAGTAGTACCCGATGCCGCCGTCAATTAAACCCGTCTTCACCCGCCCGGATAGGCACGCCGGTCGGACCCGCCACCCTGCCCCGACCCTTGATGGATTGTTTGCCGGGTGTGGATTCGGTACTTCCGCCTCGGCGTGGCCGGAGCCGGGTTGACTCCCCGGTTGACGCAGTTTCGGGCTAGGGCATCTCCCTTATCGGTAGGCACCGGACTCAGCGGGTCGTGGACGTCGCCCCAGGTGATTTGGGGTAAATCCAATTGACCCGGACTCAGAACGCAGGATGCTGACCGAGTTCCCGTTTACGTGAACAATCAGGGATTGATAGTCCTGTCTTGCCTGAGATTCTGCACCCATGAGGGGGATTATCACCTCAGTCGAACACCGAAGAATCACGCGGTTTGATCCCTATGCCCGACTCTGGAAGGCTGTATCTATGGTTACTGCACCTCCCAAGAAAAGACGCAAAAAGGAAGCGATGTCCGCCGCTCACAAGGCGGCGTTGGCCAAGGGCCGTGAAGAGGGAAGAGTCGTTC
>DASZIT010000135.1:0-6691 GCA_035948855.1 Acidimicrobiales bacterium
GGCTCCCGCCCAGGATTCCAACGCGACGGCCAAGCGAAGTCTTCATCTCATCCCCTCGAGGGTGGTGGGCAGGTACCGGTGGCGAAGCCTAGGCCAGCCGACCCGAATTCACCACCATCCAGGGCCGACGCCGACTGGCCGCACCGGCCAAGGACCCGGTCTCAGTTCATCTTGGCGATGATCTGCTCGGCGAACTGCTCGCTCGCCTCCATCCGCTTCACCTGGATGGTCTCCGGGGTGTCATCCTCGCCGGCCCGCACCATCATCCAGGGTGCGCACAACAGATCGGTGACCCCGAGGTCCTCGAACCGGTGGTAGAGATCGAGGTCGGGCATGGCCCGGACGGCCAGGTAGATGGAGAAGTCGTCACCCGGGCGATCGACCTCCTTGAGGGCGGCCTGGATCCGGTCCACCTGCTCGAAGGCGACCTCGGGGGTGACCGAGCCGGTGTTGATCCAGCCGTCGCACAGAGTGGTGGCCCGCCGGATGGCCGCCTCCGAGTCACCGCCGCAGAGGATCGGGACGGGCAGGGTGGGGGAGGGGTTCATCTGGCAGAGGGGAACGTCGTAGTACGGCCCGTGGTACTCGACCCAGCCTCCTGCCCACATCGCCCGCAACGCCGGGATCATGTCGTTGAGGCGCTTCCCCCGGGTGTGGAAGTCCTGCCCGGTCTGGACGTACTCCTCCTCGCACCATCCGACCCCCACCCCGAGCCGGACCCGGTCGTGGGACAGCACCGCGGTGGTCCCGACCGTCTTGGCCACGGTGATCAGGTCGCGGACCGGGGCGATGTAGATCCCGGTGGTGAAGGTCAGGTGGGTGGTGACCGCGGCCATGGCCGAGATCAGGCACATCGGGTCGGGCCAGGCCGTCTCCTTCTCCCAGAACGGCGAGCCGTCGGGGGCCTTCGAGTAGGTGTAGCGCGACTTGAGGTCCTGGGGGTTGAACAGGTGATCGGACAGGTAGATGCCCGAGTAGCCCAGCTGGTCGCTGGCCGAGGCCAGCGCCAGCGACTCGTCGATGGGGAGGAATGTCACGGCTTGGTGAAATCGCATGGAGCAGGTTCCGCTTCCGATGGGGAGGGGTCCCTATCGAATCAGATAGGGAGTGAACACGACACGACGCAGGTGGCGATGAGACAAAGATTCAGACAAAGGCGACCGCGGGACAGGGCGGGAACAGGGCAAACCGGCTAGGACCCGACCTCGGCGGCGATCGGCGCCGACGTCGCAAACGACACCGGCAGGTGCTTGACCCCGTTGATGAAGTTGGACTGGAGGTGCTGCTCGTCGCCGGCCTGGCGGATGTCGGGTAGCCGGTCGAGCAACCGCTCGAACATCACCTTGATCTCCATCCGGGCCAGGTTGGCCCCCAGACAGAAATGGGGACCGCCGCCGCCGAAGGCCATGTGGTTGTTGGGGGTCCGGCCGATGTCGAACTGGTTGGCCGTCGGGCCGAACACCGACTCGTCCCGGTTGGCCGAGGTGTGCCAGAAGACCACCTTGTCCCCTTCGGCGATCTTCTGGTCTCCGATCATCCAGTCCATGGTCGCCTGGCGGCGGAAGTGCATGACCGGGGTGACGTAGCGCAGCATCTCCTCGATGGCCGAAGGCAGCAGCGAGCGGTCGGCCAGCAGCCGGTCCCACTGCTCGGGGTGGTCGAAGAACGCCACCATCGCCCCGGAGATGAGGTTGCGGGTGGTCTCGTTGCCGGCCACCGCCAGCAGCAAGAAGAAGAGGTCGAGCTCGAGTTGGGACAGGCTGTCGCCCTCGATCTCCGACTGGGTCAGGACGCTGAACAGGTCGTCGTGGGGATCGGCCTGTTTCTTCTCGCACAGCGCGTCGGCGTAGGCATACAGCTCCATCGACGCCTGCTCGGCCGCCTCCGCGGTGGTGGCGAACTCGGGGTCCTCGGAGCCGATCATGTGGTTGGACCAGTCGAAGACCAGATGGCGGTCGGACTGGGGGACCCCCATCAGGTCGGCGATCACCTGCAGCGGCAGCTCGGCGGAGATCTGCTCGACGAAGTCGGCCGACCCGGTCTCGCAGATGCCGTTGATGATCCCGTCGGTGGAGGCGACCACCTTGGCCTCCAGGTCCCGGATCATCCGGGGGGTGAACCCCTTGGACACCAGCCGGCGGTAGCGGGTGTGCATGGGCGGGTCCATGTTCAGCATCATCAGCTGCATGGACGCCAGTTGCTCCTCGGCCATGTCGGTGAACAGGGAGCCGGCCCGGGCCGAGGAGAAGTGCTCGTAGTCGCGGTTGACGTTCACGCAGTCGTCGTAGCGGGTGACCGACCAGAACCCGTCGCCCAGCCCGTTCGGGTCTTGGTGCCACATCACCGGGGCTTCGCGCCGCAGGTAGGCGAACCAGTGGTGGGGGACCCCGTCGGCGAAGTTCTTCGAGTTGCTCAGGTCGATGTCCTGGAGCTCCATGTGGTTCTCCCCCTCTCCCCGTGTCGCATTACTAACTAGAACACGTATCAGTTATCATAGGTCAACCGCATCCAAGAGGCCACCGAGCAGAGCGATTCGACGCCCCTACCCGATGCAGTTAGGTTGCCGCGGGAAGCGGCGCCACTGCCGGCGCCGCCGGGGTCAGTGGCGGCGGTGGCGGCAACCACGAGATCACCCGATGAACCGGGGGGAGAGTTCGAACGCTATGTACCTTGAGGAGACCCCGGATCAGACGGCTCTCCGGGCGGAGCTGCGGGCCTATTTCGCCAAGATCATCACCGACGAGGTGCGCCAGGCCCTCGACGGGGAGGGCGACGGCGGGGTGGTGTTCCACGCCACCGTGCGGCAGATGGGGCAGGACGGCTGGCTCGGGATCGGCTGGCCCAAGGAGTACGGCGGCCAGGGACGGCCGACCTCCGACCAGTTCATCTTCTTCAACGAGGTGCAGCGGGCCCGGGCCCCGTTCCCGTTCGTGACCCTCAACACCGTGGGCCCGATGCTGATGCGCCACGGGACCCAGGCGCAGAAGGACTTCTTCCTCTCCGGGATCCTGCAGGGCGAGATCAACTGCGCCATCGGCTACACCGAGCCCGGCTCCGGCACCGATCTCGCCTCGCTGCGCACCAAGGCGGTGCGGGACGGCGACGAGTGGATCATCGACGGCAACAAGATCTTCACCAGCGGCGCCGACCAGGCCGACTACATCTGGCTGGCCACCCGGACCGACCCCGATGCGCCGAAGCACAAGGGGATCTCCATCTTCCTGGTGCCGACGTCGGCCCCGGGGTTCTCGTGCACCCCGCTGGTGACGGTGGGCGGGACGGTCACCACCGCCTCCTACTACGACGGGGTGCGGGTGCCGCTCACCGCCCTGGTCGGCGAGCTGAACGAGGGCTGGCGGCTCATCACCGGCCAGCTCAACCACGAACGGGTGGGGCTGGCGGCCATGAGCGCGCTGTCCCAGCGGCTGTGGATCGAGGTGGCCGACTGGGCCCTGGCCAACGACCTGGCCGACGTCGGGTGGGTGCAGGCCGACCTCGCCCGGTCCCACGCCCTGCTCGAGGCCCAGAACCTGCTCAACTGGCGGATGACCGCGGCGGTGGCCGACGACACCCTGGGACCGGCCGACTCGTCGGCGGTGAAGGTGTTCGGCACCGAGTCGACCATCCAGGTGTACCGGATGCTGCTCGGGATCGTCGGCGCCGGCGGCTACCTGCGCCCCGGCTCGCCGGGGGCGGTGCTCCACGGGGAGATCGACCGGGCGTCGCGACAGTGCCAGATCAACACCTTCGGCGGCGGGGTCAACGAGGTCCAGCGCGAGATCCTGGCCACCGCCGGCCTGGGCATGAAGCGGTCGGCCCGGTGAGCGCGGTCCCGGTCGACCAGACCGCCACCCTAGCCCCGGCGGCTCCGGCGCCGGCGTCCGACTTCGAGGCGCAGCTGGCCGCCTTCGCCGGCCAATCGACCGACGGCACCATCGACGCCCCCGACGAGGTCAACCAGGCCATGATCCGCCACTGGGTGGAGGCAATGGGGGACACCAACCCGGTCTACGTCGACGAGGCCGCCGCCAGAGAGGCCGGCTTCCCGGGCATCATCGCCCCGCCGACCATGCTCCAGGCCTGGATCATGCGCGGCCTGCGGGCCTCCCAGCAGGTGGAGACCGACCGGGCCGAGGGCCGGGTGCAGGGCGACGGGCCCAGCGACCGGTTGATGTCGCTGCTCGACCAGCACGGGTTCACCTCGGTGGTGGCCACCAACTGCGACCAGCACTACGAGCGGCCGCTGGTGCTCGGCGACCGGATCTCGGTGGTGTCGGTCATCGAGTCGGTGTCCCCGGAGAAGCAGACCGGCCTCGGGGTCGGCCACTTCATCACCAACCGGCTGGAGTACACCGATCTCCACGGGGCGGCGGTGGCGACCATGCGCTTCCGCATCCTCAAGTTCCGCCCCCCGGCCGAGGCCGACCCGGCGCCGGCGCCGACCACCGGGGAAGCCGCCGAACCGCCCGCCCGCCCCAAGCGGCCCCGCCCGTCCCTCACCCAGGACAACCGCTTCTTCTTCGAGGGCACCCAGGAAGGGAAGCTGCTGATCCAGCGGTGCTCGAACTGCGGCGCCCTCCGCCACCCGCCCCGGCCGGCCTGCCCGGAGTGCCGGTCGTTCGACTGGGACACGGTCAAGTCCTCTGGCCGGGGCACCATCTACAGCTACGTGGTCAACCACCATCCCCAGGTCCCCGCCTTCGACTACCCGCTGGTGGTCGCCCTCGTCGAGCTGGAGGAGGGCACCCGGCTGGTGGCCAATGTGGCCGGCATCGCCCCGGAGGCGGTGGCCATCGGCACCCCGGTCCAGGCCCGGTTCGAGACCTTCGACGACGAGCTGACCCTGCCCGTCTTCCATCCGGTCGACGGCTCCGACCTCCCCGGCCGGCGGCCGGCCGACCCGACCGAGGGGGCGCGGTAATGGACTTCACCTTCAGCGAGGAGCAGGAGGCGGTCCGGGAGGCGGCCAGTGGGATCTTCGCCGGCCTGGTCACCCCCGACCGGGTCCGGGAGGTGGAGGCCACCGATGACCGGGTCGACCGCCAGCTGTGGGCGGCGCTGGCCCAGGCCGACCTGCTGGGCCTGGCCATTCCCAAAGCCGACGGGGGCGGGGGCTACGGCCTGGTCGAGCTCTCGCTGATCCTCGAGGCCCAGGGTCGCTCGGTGGCCCCGGTGCCGCTGTGGGCCACCCTGGTGCTCGGCTGCCTGCCCATCGCCGAGTTCGGCTCCGACCCGCTGCGGGCAGCGGTCCTCCCCCAGGTGGAGGACGGCGACCTGATGCTCACCGCCGCCCTCTCCGAGGTGGCCGCCGGTCTCGCCACCGGGGGGGCCGGGGATCCTTCGGTCCGGGCGGAGTTGGCTGGAAGCCCCACCTCCGGCGTGCACCTGTCGGGCACCGCCCTGGCCGTCCCCTTCGCCCACGTGGCCGACCGGGTGCTGGTGCCGGCGCTGACCGCCGACGGGGGGGTGGTGGTGGCGTCGGTGGATCCCAACACCGAGAAGGTGCGGGTGGAGCGGGCGGTGACCACCAACCGGGAGATCCACCCCCATCTCCATCTCGACAACGTCTTCGTCCCCCATGAGGACCTGCTGGCCGGGGGCGACCCGGCCCGGGGGCGGGAGATCCTCGGCTGGATGTTGAACCGGGCCTGGACCGGGCTCTGCGCGCTCCAGGTGGGGGTGGCCGAGGCGGCGGTGGCCCAGGCCGCCGAGTACCTCAACGTCCGGGAGCAGTTCGGCCGCCCGCTGTCGACCTTCCAGGGCACCATGCTGAAAGCCGCCGACGCCGCCATCGACACCGAGTCGATGCGGGTCACCCTCTGGCAGGCGGCCTGGCGGCTCGACAACGGACTGGACGCCGACCGGGCGGTGGGGGTGGCGGTGTGGTTCGCCAAGGACGCCGGCCAACGGGTGGTGCACGCCACCCAGCACCTCCACGGGGGATTGGGGGCGGACATCGACTACCCGATCCACCGCTACTTCCTGTGGGGGAAGCAGATCGAGTTGCTGCTCGGCGGCCCGAGCGCCCAGCTGGCCCGCCTGGGCCGCCAGGTGGTGGCCGACCTCCGGGCCGGAGAGGCGTTGACGGTATGACTATTCCTCCGACGCTCCGTTTCGAGGACGTGTCGGTGGGCGACGCCCTGCCCGCCCTCGAGCTGCCGCTCACCCGCACCCTGATCATCAGCACCGCCATCGCCTCCCGCGACTACCAGGACGTCCACCACGACCCGGTGCTGGCCGGCCAGCGCGGCTCGAAGGACATCTTCATGAACATCCTCTCCACCAACGGCCTGGTCGGGCGCTACGTGACCGACTGGTCGGGACCGGCCACCGTGCTGGAGGACGTCAACATCCGGTTGGGGGCCCCCAACTACCCCGACGACACCATGACCCTGACCGGTTCGGTGACGGCCAAGGACGAGGCGGCCATCGACGGTCGGGGGGGGATCGAGGTCACCCTCCGGGGGGCCAACCGGCTCGGCGACCACGTGACCGGCACCGTCCGGCTCCGGCTCCCGGCCGGCGCCACCGCCGAACCCCGGGCTTCCCGATGAGCCCGGCCCGCCATTCGTTCGCCGGCAGCACCGCCATCGTCGGGATCGGGGCCACCGAGTTCTCCAAGGAGTCGGGGCGCAGCGAGCTGCGGCTGGCCACCGAGGCGGTGGACCTGGCCCTGCGGGACGCCGGCATC
>DASZIT010000136.1:0-5351 GCA_035948855.1 Acidimicrobiales bacterium
GGTGGCGGAGCTACCCACTTGCCAGAAGACATTGCACTCCTGGGCTCCGTTGATCAGTGACACGGTGCTGCTCGATCCGGTGATCAGCGTCGAATTGGTCTCGAATATGAAGACCGAGCTCGCATTTCCGGCGCCGTCCAGCGTCAGGGGGCCGGTCAGGGCCAACGCCCCGTGACTGGGCCCGGCATAGACGCCGGCACCGAGGTGAAGGTTGGCCAGGTCGGCGGTGGTAGTGGCGTCGAGCGGTCGGCCAGCCGCGTTCGTATAGGCCCCGGTCAGGTCCGATTGAGCCTGTTGGGCAGCAGCATTGGTGGTATCCGTCGTGCCTGGAGGGGTGACGACTCCGGGTGGGAATCCGGTGATCGAGGTTCCCGGCCAGAGCCCGAGACTCTGCGCCAGGGTGCTGTTCCCGGTGTTGGTGACCGTCGATCCGGCGAGCACCGAGTAGTTGGCCGATGTGCCCAAGGGAACCGTGGCCACGATGGCGGCGCTCGCCGAGGTGACGGACAGAAGAAGAATCGTCGGCGCCAACACGAACCCGACTACGGTTGCGGCACGGTTCCGGCGGATCGTCAGTAGTCCAGCAATCAAGGACAGAACGATAAGAATCCCAACGATGAGCACCGTAGTAGTACCCCTCTTCCCCCAGATACCCGGGCTCAAGCCGACCGCGACTCGATCCGATAACTACGGAGGACGCTACACCCGTATGCTAACACTAGCAATCATTTACCAGGTTTAGAAAGTTGCCGTGTGCCGATGCGTGAGTGGACCTTCTTGGGGAGCCATGCTCAGGTGCTGCTGCTCATTGCCCATGAGCCGTGCACCCGGCTTCGGGACGTCAGCGCGGCCCTGGATATCACCGACCGGACGGCGTTCGGCATCATGGCCGACCTGATCGAGGCCGGCTACGTGGTCAAGCGCAAGGAGGGTCGGCGCAACTGCTACGACATCCAGGAGCACCTCCCCTTGCGCACCTCGGTCGGCACCGAGCGGACGGTCAGCGACTTTCTCGACCTCTTCGTCGATACCATCCGGCGCGCCGAGACCCGAACTCACCCCAGCTGACCGCCGCCACACCCGAGGTCCACGCCGGGTGCCGGTGTCAGCCGCCGAGGGCGGCCCGCACCGCGGCCAGACGGATGGGCTCCACCCGCCACCACATCCACCGGCCTCGCTTCTCGCCGACCAGCAGGCCGGCATCGGCGAGCACCTTGGTGTGGTGGGAAACGGTCGGCTGGCTCTTGCCCAACGGCGCCTCGAGTTCGCACGAGCAGATCTCCTCTCGGGAGGCCACCAGCGAGAGGATCCGGAGCCGGGCCGGATCGGCGAGGGCGCTCAGCACCCGGGCCAGCTCGATGGCGTCCTCCTCTCGAAGCGGCGCATCGGTCAGCGACGGGCAGCACAAGGCCCGGTCGTCGAGCAGCAGGCTCCGGTTGCCCTGGTTGTTCGCCATCGTCTCGGCTTTCGTATTGACAACTATCGATATGTCGTGGAGACTACCCATCGACAACGGTCAATCTATCAGGAGGGCCCCAATGTCCCGCATCCAGTTGGCACTCAACGTGTCCGACCTCGATGAGGCGGTCGTCTTCTATTCGAAACTCTTCGGCACCGCACCGGCCAAGGTGCGTCCGGGCTATGCCAACTTCGCGGTGGCTGACCCGCCGCTCAAACTGGTGCTGATCGAGGACCTCAACCGGGAACCCGGGTCGCTCAACCATCTGGGCGTCGAAGTGGAGACCACCGAGGAGGTGGCCCGGGCCCAAGCCCGATTGGCCGCCGCCGATCTGGCCACCGCCGTCGAGGCGCAGGTGGAGTGTTGTTACGCGGTACAGGACAAGGTGTGGGTCGACGGTCCCGGTGGTGAGCCATGGGAGATCTATACGGTCTTGAGCGAGGCCGACACGGCCCCGGGCCAATTGCGCTCGGCCGAGCCCAGTGGCGCGGCCTGCTGCGCCACCCGCCCGGACCTGGCCGCCACCGGCTCACCGTCGTCGTGTTGCTGACCGGTCGCCGGCGGAACCCTTGACGCCCCTGGCTTCGGATGGGTGACCTCGCGCTCTGGCGGCGCTTGGTGGCCGAGCTGGTCGGGAGCGCGTTCCTGGCCGCGGTGGTCATCGGCTCGGGAATCGCCGCCCAACGCCTGTCCCCTGGAGACGTCGGGCTCCAGTTGTTCGAGAACGCCGCCGCCACCGCCGCCGGCCTGTACGCCATCATCTTGATGGTCGGACCGGTCTCCGGTGCCCACCTCAACCCGGTGGTGTCGTTGGTCGACGCCGTCTTCGGCGGGATCAGTTGGCGCGCGGCGGCGGCCTATGTGCCTGTCCAGGTGGCCGGCTGCGTGGGCGGGGCGGTCGTCGCCAACCTCATGTTCTCCGACGCCGCGGTGACCATCTCGACCAAGCACCGCACCTCGGGCGGGCACGCGCTGTCCGAAGGGGTGGCCACCCTCGGATTGCTGTTGGTCATCTTCGCCGTGGCTCGCCGCGGTCGGGGCCGGAGCGCGGCGGCCGCGGTCGGCGCCTACATCGGGGCCGCCTACTTCTTCACCAGCTCCACCAGTTTCGCCAACCCGGCCATCACCGTCGGGCGCATGTTCTCCAACACCTTCGCCGGCATCGCGCCGGCATCGGCGCCGACCTTCATCGGCGCCCAACTCGTCGGGGGGCTGGTGGCCGTCGGTCTGATCAAGGTGCTCTATCCCCGGGTGACTCCGGCTGAGGCGGCCGATGTCGTCGTGCCCCATGACGGCGCCGCCACCGCCGCGGATCCGTTGCTACCCGGTACCGGGTCTCCAGACCCGATCAGTTCTGGGGAGCGTTGATGACCGACACCCCGGTTGTGCTGTTTCTCTGCACCCACAACGCCGGCCGCAGCCTGGCCGCCCGGGTCTTGCTCGACCACTACGCCCACGGGCGGGTGGACGTGCGCTCCGCCGGGTCGGAGCCGGGTGACCGGGTCAACCCCGTGGTGTTCTCCCTCCTCCGCGACCGGGGACTGGACCCGAGCCGGGAGTTTCCCAAGCCGCTGACCGATGACCTGGCCGAGGCCGCCGATGTCATCGTGACGATGGGCTGCGGGGACGCCTGCCCGGTGCTGCCGGCCCAGCGCTACCTCGACTGGGACCTCGACGACCCTGCCGGTCAACCCATTGAAGCGGTGCGACCGATCGTCGACGAGATCGATCGCCGGGTCCAAGCCCTTCTGGCCGAATTGCTGGGCGCCCCGGCCGGGTAGCCGCTCTCCCTGCCTCCCTCAGTTGGCGATCTCGGGCTCCAACGACGGTGCCCGTGGCTCCGGGTCGGCATCGGGCACCGGTGCCGGGGTCAACGCCGTCGGCCGGGCCGGAAGCAAGATGGCCGCGAACACCGCGCCGCCCAGGGCCACCCCTCCGGCCACCCGGCAGCCGCCGGCGAAGCTGTGGAGGAACGCCTGGGTGGACGCCGCCTGGAGGCGTTGCCCGAGATGGCCCAAGCCGGCCTGGGAAAGCCGTTGGGCGGCAACCGCCGCGCCGCCCACCGATCCCTTGGCCGCGATCAGCGCCTGGGAGGGGAGGTGGCTGGGCAGGGTCGACGCCAGCCGACTGTTGTACAACGATGCGGCGACGCTCCCGATCACCGCCACGCCCAGGGTCCCGCCGAACAGCCGGGTGGCGTCGTTGACCGCCGAACCGATCCCCGCCTTCGCCATGGGGACCACCCCCATGATCGCCTCGGTGGCCGGGGCGCTGGTCAGCCCCATCCCGGTCCCGAGTACGACCATCTGGAGAGCGATCACCCAGTAGGACGTGAACTGCGAGCCGGTCGAGACCCACAGCAGGGCGGCGCCGAAGAAGACCAGGCCCGTCCCGACCACGATCTTGTTGCCGATGGTCACGGCTAGCCGGGTGCCGAGCAGTGAGGACACCGCCACCGACCCGGCGACCGGCAGCAACCGCACCCCGGTGCCGAACGGGGTGAACACCTTGACGAACTGGAAGTACTGGGTCACCAGGAAGATGAAACCGAACAGCGCGAAGAACGAGATGGTCACCGCCCCGCTCGCCCCGGTGAACCGAGGGTTGGCGAACAGGCTCACGTCCAGCATCGGATGGTCCTGGTGCCGCTCCACCCAGAAGAACGCCACCAGGACCAGCACCCCGGCGGCCAAGGTCAGCAGCGAAGGCGAGGATGTCCAGCCCCAGTCAGGCGCCTGGATCACGCCCAGCACCAGCAAACCCATTCCCGCCGTCGACAGGACGAACCCCGGCCAATCGATGGTCGGCGTCGATGGGTTGCGGGAAGGTGGAACCGAGATGGCGACCAGCACCGCGGCCAGGGCGGCAAACGGAATGAGGAACACGAAGATGCTCCCCCACCAGAAGTGCTCGAGCAGCCATCCGCCGAAGATCGGACCCATGGCGATCCCCACCCCGGTCGTCGCCCCCCACAGCCCGATGGCCTTGGCCCGCTCGCCCCGTTCGGGAAAGATGTTGGAGATCAGTGACAGGGTGGCCGGAAAGATCAGCGCGGCGCCGAGTCCCATGACCGCCCGGGCGGCGATCAGTTGATCGGCGCTCGAGCACAGCGCTCCGGCCAGGCTGGCCGCCCCGAAGACCCCGAGCCCGACCAGGAGCATGCCCTTCCGGCCGTATCGGTCGCTCAAACTGCCGGCCACCAGAACCAGCGCCGCGAACACCAGGTTGTAGGCGTCGACCACCCACTGGAGCTGGGTGGTGGTCGCCCCGGTCTGCCTTACCAGGGTGGGCAAGGCCACGTTCACGATGGTGGTGTCCAGGTTGATGATGAAGGCGGCCAAGCACAGCGCCGTCAGAGCCAGTCCACGACCTCGCATAGACAAGAAACTAAAGTACTAAGACAAACAGGTCAAGTCATTTCCCCCTTCGAGGTCCGACGGGTCACCCGGCGCCCGGCGGAGGGGTGAGAACGGCTCGGTCAGACCCTGGCCATCGACTTCGACGGGAGGAGGCCGAACACGGCCCGAAATCGGGAGGTGGCCGCCGCCGGTCCACTGAGCTCGAAGGGATCCGATGCCGGGGGGGTTCCGGCCCGCATTCCGAGCAGGTCTCCGGCGGTGGCCCGAAGCTCGACCGCCGGCTCCCCGGCCGGCGCCGCCAGCGACCCGCGACGAACCCCGACATCGAACGACATTCCGTCGACGGTGATCCGGTATGTCTCGTCGACCGAGGCGGCCCGATGCGGGTCGAACCCGAGCAGCACGGCCAAGTAACCGGTGAACGGGTGGATGTCGGCGGGAGGATCGGGGAGCAGATCGAACCCGAATCCGGCCAGCGCCTGGAGCACCGGTGGCACCCGCTTCCATCCGCGTTGGGTGAGCCGGTACATGGT